>NZ_JBEPQI010000011.1:0-294430 GCF_040547725.1 Bradyrhizobium sp. LA2.1 | reverse complement strand
CGCCGTCGCCCGCAAGCTGCTGACCATCCTCAACGTCATGATCAGGACGAAAACACCATGGCAACCCGCTTGACAGCGAACACAGTCGCTCACCCCTCTCTCTCCCCGTAAGAACGGGGAGAGAGAGTGAGAGAGCAACCTCACCGCACGATAAAGTCCACCGGAACGGTAAAGCTCATCGAGCTGTTCTTGATCTCCGCCGGGATCGGCGGGAACGGCGAGGCCTGGTGGATCATCGACGTGGCCTTGGCATCGAACGCGGCAACGCCGGACGAAGCGATGCGGCTGGACGTGACCTGGCCGTTACGGCCGATCGTGAAACTCACCCGGACCACCCCGCGCTGACCGTTGCCGCCGGACGGATAGGAGTGAAGGCGCATCAGATGTGCACGGACGCGCTGATTGTAGGTCGCAACCAGTGATGCGATCGCGCCCGCGCTCATGGCGGACGCTGCAGGCGCCTCCCGCTCGGCGCGCGGTGGCGCGCTGGTGCGAGGCGCGGGCGTCGCGTTCGACGGCGTCCTGGCCTCGCGGCGGACCACCTTCGGCTTCTCCGGCGCAGGCTTTTCGACCGGCACGATCTTCGCAGGTTCCGGCTTGTCCGGTGTCGGCTCGAGCTTCTGCTCCGGCGGCGCCACCACGTCGGGCTTCTCCTGCGGCGGTGTCGGCGCGATGGTCTCCTCGACCGCCTGCCGCTGCATCGGCTCCGGCGGTGAGGCATCGGCCTCCTTCATCACCGGCCCCGGCACCACGTCATCCGGCGTCGCCTGAGGCGCCGACGTGATCGGAGCCATGTCGATCATGACCGCAGGCAGGGTGACGCCCTGCTCCGGTTGCGACCGCACCCAATTCATCGCGATCACCGCAGCGATGACATGCAACGCCACGATCACCGCGGCCGAAACGCCCCAACGCGCCGTTTCACGCTCGCCGAGCGGTTCATGCAGGGCAAAAGCGCTCGCCGACATCAGCTGCGTCCGTCGAGGCCGACCAGGGCGACCTTGAGATAGCCGCCATTGCGCAAGGTGTTCATTACCTCCATCAGGTCGCCATAAGAGACAGCCTTGTCGGCGCGCAGATAGATGCGCTCGTCCTTGCGGCCCTTGGTGGCGGCATCGAGCGCCGTGACGAGGCCTTCGCGTGCCATTGTCTCCTCGCCGACGGCGACGGTGAGATCCGGTTTCACCGTCACGAAGGTGGGCTTGTCCGGCCGCGGCGCCGGCTCGGCGACGGTGGCCGGCAGCTCGACGCCGATGTCGACGGTGGCGAGCGGGGCCGCCACCATGAAGATGATCAGCAGCACCAGCATCACGTCGATGAACGGCGTGACGTTAATCTCATGGGTGACGTCGAGATCGCCGGGGTCGCCGCGCCTCAGCGGCGATCCCCCGCGCGCGCCGAGTTTCGCGGCCATGGCCTACTCCGCCGCCCGCGCCAGGCGGAACTCTCTGTTGTCGCGCTGCCGGCTGACCAGCAGCATGAGCTGCGCCGAGGCGTCTCCAAGCAGCGCGCGGTAATTGGCGATGCCGCGGACGAGCTGATTGTAGATCACGACCGCCGGGATCGCGGCGACGAGTCCGAGCGCTGTCGCAAGCAGCGCCTCGGCGATACCGGGCGCGACCACCGCAAGGCTCGTGGTGTGGCTCTCGGAGATGCCGATGAAGGAATTCATGATGCCCCAGACCGTGCCGAACAGCCCGACGAACGGCGCGGTGGCGCCGATGGTCGCGAGCACGCCGGTGCCGCGCGCGATTTGCCTGGACATCGCCGCCTCGACCCGTTCCAGCCGCAGCGCGACGCGCTCCTGAAGACCGTCATCGACAATGCCGCCGGAGAGCTCCGCCTCCTTCGCGCAGGTCTGGATGAGCTGGGCGACCGCATCATGCGCGTCGCCGGTCCGCTCCGCCGCCTCCGCCAGCTTCATCCTGCCCTCGAGCGCACGCGTCCGCTGCACGGCGAGCGCGCCCTTGCGGCGCAGCTCGATGGTCTTGGCGAGCCACACTGTCCACGTCACCAGCGAGGCGACGGCGAGCCCCACCATCACCACCTTCACGATGATGTCGGCACCGAGGAACATGCCCCAGGGCGACAGATTGCGCGGCAACAGCGCTTCGTCGATCGCGAAGGCCGGGGCCGGCGCGAGCACCAGCCCAATTGTTAGGATCACATGCCGAAGCCTAAAATTGCTCTGCATCCTGATCTCCCGATAGGCAGAAGGAAATTATGCCACGCCCTGCGCCGCGATCCGGTCCGCCAGCTGACGGAACCGCACGAGCTGATCCGCCCGCAGCGCCCGGGTCTCGTCGCGGCCGACGAAGACCTTGAACATGATGCCGCCGTCGACATTGACGAAGGCGACGAAGGCCGAGGTCTTGCCCATGAAGGGACGCTCGACGAAGGCCAAGGCCGCGCAGCGCTCGTGGCGGAGGTGGCCGTGCAATCCCTTCGGCTGCATCAGGTTGAAATAGCCGCGGCCGACCTCGCCCGCCGGGACCGCGCCCGTGAACTCGAAGATCGCGTCATCCGTGTGCACGATGAGCGTGACCTCGCCCCACGCGGCGATGTCCTGCATGGCGGCGGCGAAATGCTCGCCGCCACCAACGCGGACCATCGACGACGGCAGCGCCTCGATCACCGCGCGCGGAGTGACCTTGCGCTCGCGCGCAACGTCCTCGATCACCGCACCGGGATTGTCGGCCATATACGCCTTGAGATCGGCGAGATCGGTGCTCAGCATGTCCGGCTCCCTTTCCTGATCCGCCGCGATCTAGGCGGCCGCGTTCGTCTTACGTTCGGTCATGATGACCTCGAACCCTTCGAACTTGGGATGGCCGAGATAGAGGCTTTCGCCGGTCTTGTTGTCGGCGCGCGCGTGGGCGCGGCGGAATTCGTCCGATCGCGTCCAGGCCTCGAAGGCTGCCTTGTCGACCCAGACCGTGTGCGAGGAATACAGCGTGTGGTCCTCGAGCGCCGGCCCCTTCAGCAGGTGGAATTCGACGAAGCCGGCCATGCTGCCGAGATAGGATTCACGGGTGCGCCAGACGGTCTCGAAAGCAGCTTCCGAGCCGAGCTTCACCTGGAAACGATTCATGGCGATGAACATCAGATTTTTCTCCTGTCAGTCTTGTTGATCGGCGAATGCCGAGCGGATGTTTCAGAACGTGCCGAAGCCACGCTGGGACATCAGCGTGGCTCTGGCGGTCAATACGGCGTCCCGTTGCTGTCGTCGGCGTACTCCTTAGATGCCGCCGAAGTGGTACTTCAGGCCTCCCTTGACCACGAGCCCGGGGCCGGCGCTCGCCCATTTCACGTCGTTTTGCGTATCGCCCGTGCTGCCGACCGGAATGGCGTAGGGCCGGTAGTACTGGTTGAGAAGATTTTCGACCGAGAAGTTGAGCGTGAGATCGGGCCGCGGCTGATACTGGGCGTAGAGGTTGACGAGATCGTACGACGTCGCCGGCGTATAGGTCGGCGGGATGTCGGTGTTCGCAATCACCGACGTCCACATCACCGAGAGGATCAGGGTCCGGTCCAGCAACCGCACGCCGGCGGTCGTCGTGACCTTCTGCGGCGGAACGCTGTACAGGCCAAATCCTGTCTGAAGGTTTTTGCCGTTCTGGTAACTGCCGGAGAGGCCGAAGAACCAGGTGTTCGCGTCGTACATCGCCTCGGCCTCAAGACCCTGGATGCGGGCGGACGCGACGTTCTGATATTGCAGGAACGGAAGCACGGTGATGGAGGGCGCCGGCGGCGGGCCGGTGGGGACCACCAGCGGATTTCCATAGGCCACCTGATCGATGAAGTCGGAGATGTCGTTGCGGAACACGTTGATCTTGCCGCGCAGCGTATCGCCCGCCGTGAACAGATCGTTCTTCTTGATGTTGAAGCCGATCTCCTTGTTCTTGCCGACCTCGGGCCGCAGGTTCGGATTCGGGACGAAGCAGAAGGTCGAATCCGCGCCCGGACCCGGCGTGCCCGACGGACAGCGGAAGAACGAGTCGTTGACCGTCGCGCCCGAATGCGGACCGCTGACCAGCGTTTCCGTGATCGACGGCGCGCGGTAACCTTCGGCGTAGCTGACATAGGGCGTCACGACCGCCGTGGGAACGAGCCCGACGGTGATCTTCGGCGACAAACGGTCGCCGCCGGACGACGAGGATGCCGAGGAGAGCTGATAATTGTCGTAACGAAGCGCGCCGATCACCTCGAGCATGGAGGTGTAATTGGCCTTCCACTGCACGAAACCGCCGGAGACCGTACGCTGACCGCCGGGCGTCGTCACTTCCGAAGTGCCGGTCCTGTCCTGCGTCGACACCTTGTCCTGGAAAGCGTCCAGTCCGTAGGTCACCGCGTGACGCCAGCTGCCGGTATCGAAGCGCGTGGTGTTGTACACGTCGACGCCGACCGTATCGAGCAGATATCCGCGGTTGCTGCCGATACAGCCGGACACGGCATTGCCGGGCACGCCGCCGCAGAAGACCGACGGCGTCGTGCTGGTATGCGCGGTCTTGACCTGGTCGTTCTCGGTGCGATTCCAGTAGACCTTCGCATCCCAGTCGAACCACTGGTCATCCGGCTGCGAATATTTCCAGCCGAGCGTCGTGGTGTAGTTCTTGACGTCGGACCTGTAGATCGACGTGCCGCTCAGGTTGTTGGCGCCGTTCGCATTGGTCGAGTTGGGATCGCCGGCACGGCGCGGCGGCTGACCCACGCTGTAGATGTCCTCCTGGAAGATGGTGCCGAGCTTGATCTCGTGCCCGTCGGCCGGGCGCACCGTCAGCTTGGCGATGCCGCTGGTGAGCCGGTTGCCGGTGTTGGCGACCTCGAAGCCGGTGCCGTCTTTGTAGCTCTCCTGCGTCGAATAGGTGCCGCCCGCGAACACATCCACATTCGGATTGACGTGAACACCGCCGAAGGCCGAACCGAGCGCGCGTCCGTAATTGCTGCCAAGAATGGTCTTGACATCGACGCCCCAGCGTTCGCCGGCACGCACGACGTCCTCGATATCCTTGGTGCGGAACGATGCCACGCCGCCGATCGCACCGGAGCCGTAGATGTTGGCGGTCGGACCACGAACGATGTCGATGCCGCTGATCAGCTCGGGGTTGAGGAAGAACGAGCCGTTGGCGAAATGGCCCGTGCGCTGATAATTCTGCCGCGCGCCGTCGACCACGACGGCGACCCGGCCGAAATCCTGCAAGCCGCGGATATTGATCGAGGTGGACGGCTCATCGCCGCGGTTCTGAACCCACACGCCCGGCACATTATAGATGAGATCGCCGACGGTGCTGGCCTGGCGGCTTTCGATCTGCGCCGAAGTCACGACGCTGACCGGTGCGAGCGCGTCGACCGCGCGCTCGTCGGTCTTGGAGGCGGCAGCCGTGATGGTGTCGAGCGCCTGAACACCGACGATCGCCTGCGCGCGTGCATCCCACACGCTGGTGCTGGCCTGCTGCGGCTGAACAGCTTGCGGCTTGGCCGGATTGCGCTTGGCCTGCTTGGGCTTCACCGGCTTGGATGATTGCGCGGTTTGATCCGCGGTCTGCGCAAAGCTGCTCACCGGCGACACCGCCGCAATTGAAACCACCGACGCGCCCAAAATCAGCGCGCGCGAATACCTAGCCCCGTCAGCCATACACCCAACCCAATCATGATATGTCTTGTTTGGCTGGCGTGCGCTCGCGCGGCGAGCGACTGGCTGGCTATTCTCTGGTGCAGGCCCCCCGGCCCGCATTGTTACATTTGGTTACGTGGCCACACTCTGACGGTCAATGTCACGAGGCCGCAGTTTATATCGATTGTAAATTGCTGCCGTTGGAATGCGCTTGGTGCCGCTTATACAAACAAACAGCACAGCAAGATTTTGAAAGCGCATCACACTCATCATGTCAGCAAGATCAGGAGACAGCAACGGCGATGCAGCGGGGCATGCACAAAGTCCTTCTGCAACAACGAGAACTCTCATTGTGCGAGGGAGCCGGATCGACAGCCGCGAGCTGTTTGCGGCGGAGCGCGAGATCATCATCGCGCATGGCGAGGACGCCTATCGCCTTCGCCTGACCTCGCAGAACAAGCTGATCCTGACGAAGTAACCTGCAATGACATTTTGTCGCACCCTCGCAAACCTCCTGCTCACCGGCACCATCGCGCTCGCCTCGACCGCGCACGCCGCCGGTATCACGGTGCATGATGCGCGCAATCGCGATGTCGCCGTTGCCGACTTCGCCCGCACGGTCTCGATCGGCGGCGCCATTACCGAGATCCTCTATGCGCTCGGGCTGGAGAGCCGCCTGGTTGGCGTCGACACCACGAGCCTGTATCCGGCGGCGGCGCTGCACGACAAACCCAATGTCGGCTACATGCGCCAGATTTCGGCCGAGGGCGTGCTGGGCCTCAACCCGACCCTGATCCTGGCGATCCAGGGATCGGGCCCGCGCGAGACCATGGACCTCCTGGAGACGGCGAAGGTGCCGCTAGTGCTGGTGCCCGAGACCTTCTCCGAGGAAGGCCTGATCGAGAAGATCAAGCTGGTCGGCCATGCCATGGGCGTCGATGCGCGCGCCGAGTGCCTGAGCACCGCAGTGGCTACGGATCTTGCGCAGTTGCGCGCACTGCGTGCCAAGGTCACGAAGCCGGTCCGCGTGATGTTCGTGATGTCGCTCCTGAACGGACGGGCGATGGTCGCCGGTCACAAGACCGCCGCCGACGAGATCATCCAGCTCGCGGGCGCCACCAACGCGGTCGAGGATTACGACGGCTACAAGAACATCGGCGACGAGGCGATCGTCGCGGCAAAACCCGACGTCGTGCTGTCGATCGAGCGCGGCAAGGATTCACTGCAGGCCGACGCGGTCTACACCCATCCCGGCTTCGCCTTGACGCCGGTCGCGGCCAACAAGAGCTTCATCACGATGGACGGGCTCTATCTACTCGGCTTCGGCCCGCGCACGGCCGCGGCGGCCCGTGATCTCTCCGTCAAGCTCTATCCGGCATTGGCCGAGGGCGGCGCCTTCACGTCGGCTCTGTCGGCGGCGAACTGCCGGCAATGAGCGTGGCGATCGGGACGGACTCGCGGAGCCCGCGCCGCGCGGGCGCGGGACGGCGATTTACGTCGATTGCCATTCCCCTCCTCTTGGTGATCCTCGCCGCCACCGCCATCGTTGCGCTGACCGTGGGCGCAGCCGGAATTCCCCTCTCTCGCTTGCCCGCCGCACTCGGTCTTGCAGGCAACAGCACCGCCGACGCCGTGACGACGCGCGACCAGCTGGTGCTGTGGTCGATCCGGATTCCCCGGATCGCGGCGACTGCGATGGTCGGCGGCCTGCTCGCCGCGGCCGGCGCGATCATGCAAGGATTGTTTCGTAACCCGCTCGCCGATCCCGCGCTGGTCGGGGTCTCCAGCGGCGGCGCGCTCGCGGCAGCAAGCGCGATCGTCTTCACCGACTCGCGCTTCGGCGAGACATTGCGCTTCCTCCAGACCGAGCTGTTGCCGCTCGCGGCCTTTGCGGGCTCGCTGGCCACGACCGCGATCCTTTACGGCATCTCCAGCCGCGCGGGGCGGACCTCGATCGCGATCTTCCTGCTCGCCGGCGTCGCCATCACTGCCATCACCAATGCCGGCATCGGGCTTCTGGTGTTCATCGCCGACGACCGCCAGCTTCGCGACATTACATTCTGGCTGCTGGGCTCGATGAGCGGCGCGACCTGGACCAAGGCCGCCGTGCTCGCGCCGATCCTCATCATCGGGCTCGGCGCCTGCGCGTATATCGCGCGCGGCCTCGATCTGCTGGTGCTCGGCGAGGCCGACGCGTTTCACGGCGGCGTCGACGTCGAGCGTCTCAAGCGGATCTCGATCGTCATGGTCTCCGCCATGACTGGGGTCGCGGTGTCGATCAGCGGCGTCATCGGCTTCGTCGGCATCGTCGTGCCGCATCTCCTCCGTCTCGTTATTGGACCTGCGCATCGCCTGCTGCTGCCGGCCTCGGTGCTGCTCGGCGCGATCCTGATGGTCGGCGCCGACACGCTGGCGCGCACGATCGTGGCGCCCGCGGAGATGCCGATCGGCATCTTGACGGCAGCGGTCGGCGCGCCTGTCTTCCTCGGCATCCTGCTGCGCCAGCGCGGGCTCGCCTCGCTATGAGCGCCGTGATCGAGGCGCGATCTCTCAGCAAGCGCGCCGGCCGCGCCACGCTGCTCGATGGCGTCGGCCTTTCGGTTGAAGCCGGCGAGATGGTCGCGATCATCGGCCCGAACGGCGCCGGCAAGTCGACGCTGCTGCGGCTGCTCTCCGGCGATCTCCGCCCGAGCGAGGGCGAGGTGCACCTGAAGCGGCGCGACATAAGCAGTTATACGCCGCGCGAGCTTGCCGCGCGCCGCGCGATGCTGTCCCAGCACATCAACGTCACCTTCCCCTTCACGGTCGAGGAGATCGTGCTGATGGGCGCGGGCGACCGCAGCCTGCGCGATGCCGTGTCGCTCGTCGATGCCGCGCTGGACGAGGTTGGCCTCGCGCATTTTCGCGAACGGCAATTGCCGACGCTATCGGGCGGCGAGCAGCAGCGCACCCATTTCGCCCGCGTGCTGGTGCAGCTCGCCTGCGGCGAGGCCGAGCATGGGCCGGGGCTCCTGCTGCTGGACGAGCCGACATCGAGCCTCGACCTGCGCCACCAGATCGACCTCGTCGAAGCCGCGCGCCGCCGCGCCGCAGGCGGCACGGCTGTCATCGCGATCCTGCACGACCTCAACCTCGCGATCCGCTTCGCCGACCGGCTCATCGTCCTGAACGGCGGCAAGCTCGCTGCCGACGGCCCGCGCGCGGAAATCGTCACGCGCGAGACCATTCGCGACATCTTCGAAATCGACGCCGTCGTTCATCAGGCCGACGACGGCGTGCCCTACGTGCTGCCGCAATCGATGCGGGCGGCGGCGCGAGCCGAACTGCCGCCGCGGTGAAGATGCACTCCCTCGCCCCGCTTGCGGAGAGAGGTAACGAAGACGGCGCCGCGCCTCGGTTCAGACCGGGCGCATTACCCCGCCGGCACGATCACCATGCCCTTGTCCTTGGGCCAGCGGACGCGCCAGGCGAACTTGATCTCCTTGATCTCGCCGGGTTTTGCGTCGAACGCCCATTCCAGCACGCCGCGCCTTTCGCGCAGATTGGTGGTCGTGGGCGGCGTGGTCGAGGACAGCATCTCGACGCCAATATCCTCGTTCTCGCTGACCGGAAGCTGATCCTCGATCGCGATGCGGATCGGGAAGTCGTGCCCGTTGCGAACGACGGTGCGGAACGAACGCGTGTCGGTCTTGGAGGACGCGATCACCCCGGCCGTGCCTTCGTTCTGCCTGATGACGGTGCGCTCGATCTTGATCTTGTCGTCGGCACCGAAGCCGAGCCGGATCGCGTCGTTCCGCGCGGCGGTCGAGAATTTGCTGCGACCGACGAACGTGCCGTCGCGGAAGATCGCGACCTTGCCGGGCAGCAGATTGGTATCCTCGGCAAGCTTGAATGACGCCTCGAGGTAAGCGGTGGGATCCGCGACCGGGGCGGCACGGATGGCGAGGTCGGGCGTCACCGTCATGGAGGAGATGAGCAGGCTCTTGGCGCCCTCATTGGCACCGAGGCTGACGCGGCCGCTGATCTGATACACGGCCTGGAAATCGCCGATCTCGGCGTTGGCCTGCTGCTCGTCCGCGCGCTCACGCAGCTCGGGCTCCGCAGCTTTCGCCATCGCCGGAGATTGCGCCTGCCGCGTCATCGGCTGCGCGGGCACCGCCATGTCCGACGCCGTGCCCATTGCCAGCGGCTTCGGCAGTTGCGGATACCTCACAACCAGCGAATTCAGCTCCGGTGCGCTACCGCCGCGGCTGACGCGAACGGTGGAAACACCGAGGCTGACGTTCGACCAGTCTTCGCCGGTCGACTGCGTCACCTCGGCGCGGCGAACCAGCTCGAGCTGCGGCTTGCGGTCCTTGGCACCGGTGTCGAGCCGGGCATCATACAGCGGCAGCCAGCGCGCATTGCGGACTGCATAAGTCACCCGCAACGTCGCCTTCGTCGCGGCGGCGGAGGCGACATCGATGCGAACCTCGAGCTTGCTCGGCGGCTTGGCCGAACGCTCCGCTTCAAGTTGCGCGAGCTGCCGATCGATCTCGCGCTGCTTTCGCGTGGCGTCGCGGATCGCGGTGTCGGCGGTCGCGATCTCCTCGGCGACCGCGGTAAAGGCTGCGCGCCATTCGGTGATCGGCCGAGCCTCGCCCTTCTCGCCAAGGCCGGCGGGAGAAGCCTCTGCAAAGTGCTGCGCGAATTTGCGCCGGGCGTTGGCCGCGTCGATGTCGCCTTGCAGATCGGCGCGCTGATCCTTCAACGCCTCGATGCGCTTATCGAGCTCGGGCAGATTCGCGGGTTGTGCCGCGCGCGGCGGCCGCGCGTCGATGGTCCCGATGGTGAGTTTTGCGCCCGCCTCGCCCTCGACACGGAGGGAGGACGGATCGAGCGAGAGCGGAAAGTCCTTGGCGACCAGCGTGCTGTCGCCGGAGGCGAGGTCCAACGCGATGACACGGGTGACGGTGGCGCCGTCCGGATAGACTGTGACGGTGTCGATGGCCGATGTGGCGTCCACATCGGCGGCCCATGATGGCGACGCCGTCGCCATGGTCACCAGAACCAGGCTCGTCGTTGCCAAACATCTTGCTGTGATGCGCATAAAGTCCTCCTTCCGTATCGCCGCGCCGCCAGCCGGACGCGTGCGATCAAATGCCTCGCCAACATGGTTGGACGCGGCAGGGAAGGAACTGGTTCGATTGGGGTTTCCGTGGGGCGCCGCCGCGGCCGCACCAAGGCCGCGGAACGTGTCGTCGTCCCGTGGCGAAGCCGTTAAACTTAGGTCCTTAAACCGGGGTGGGCGAACCCTGGCCGAAGATGCGGCGGAGCAGATCGGTCACGTTGCGGGCGCCGGCCTTCTTCAGGATGCCTGCGCGGTAGCCTTCGACCGTCCGCGCACTCAGATGTATGCGCCGGGCGATCTCCTTGTTGGTCAGGCCGGCAGCAAGGTGCTCGAGCACATCGACTTCGCGCCCGGTCAGGGGCTCGCAGCCGGGCAGCCAGCGTTGCCGGTTTGAACCCGGCTGCGCGAACTCGTCGATGGCAGCATCGATCCGGTCGACGATGTCGCGGGTGCGGAACGGCTTCTCGATGAAGTCGGCCGCGCCGCTCTTGATCGCGTCGACCGCCATGGCGATGCTGCCGTTCGCCGAGGTCACCAGGACCGGCGCCATGCAGTTCTCCTCGCGCAGGCGCTTGAGCACGTCGAGGGCAGAACGATCCGGCGGCATCTCAAGCAGCACGCAGGCCGGCATCCGGGCCTTTGCTTCCGAGAGCAGCGACGCGCCGTCGGCAAAGCAGATCACGTCATAGGCGCTCTGTTGAAGCGCCATTGAAAGTTGTTCGCGGGAGGCTGCGTCAGTTTCAATGACGAATACCTCACCCTTGGAAAGCATGTTTCCCGGCATCATCCCGATCCAGCAATGTCTTGGTCAAATGGCCCGAGACGGCAGCAGGGCTTCGTCGCGCCGCGTCGTCATACGCACGGCATTCACGCCCGTGCTTCGGTTTCCCTTATGTATGTTCCATCCTGTTCCCGGATTTGACGGATCGGGACAGAAACTTTACATTTCGGGACATCTGCGGGAATGGCTGACAGGAACGGGTCGCATGACCGACCTCATGCGCAGCGCAGGCTTGAGCTACTACCCGGATGTCGCCCGGTCGGTCGGACTCGACCCCAAACAGATGATGCGCAAGGTCAGGCTGCCGCTGGCCGTGCTCGACAAGCCCGATACCCCCATTGCCGTGACCAGCCTGCGCCGGCTGCTCGAATTGTCGGCAGAGGCATCGGGTGCCGAAGATTTCGGCTTGCGGCTCGCCGAGCGTGGCGGGCTCACCAATTTCGGCGCAGTCGGCCTGATCGTGCGTGAACAGGCGACCGTCGGCGAGGCCATCGAAGCGTTCTCGCGCTTCATCCATGTCCATCACGACGGCATGAAGCTTGAGGTCACGCGCGACAAGCAGGCCGTGACGGTCACGCTGCATCTACGCGGCCGGCAGCCGACCGCGCCGCGCCAGTCGATCGACATGGCACTCGGCAGCATCCACCGCATCATCCAGTCGCTGTTCAGCAGCGATTGGCGGCCGCTCGAGGTGCATCTGCATTATCCGCCGCCACACGACCGCAAGCGCTACCGCGACTTCTTCGGTTGCCGCGTCACCTTCAATGCCGATGACGATGCGATCCTGTTGTCGGCGCATGACATGGAGCGGCGGATCCCGAGCGCGCATCCGCTGATCGCGAACTATCTGCGCAAGCGGATCGAAGCGATCGAGACGCGGCCGGCAAGCTGGGAGGAGAAGGTCGACGAAGTGGTACGCATCTTGCTCGCAAGCGGCGACTGCACGGTCGAGCGCGTGGCCGAGCATCTCGCCTGCACCCGCCGCACCATCCATCGGCACCTCGCCGCATCGGGCACCAGCTTCTCGGCGATCCTCGACGCGCAGCGCGCCGATCTCGTGATCCAGCTGATCGACGACCCCGGCCGGTCGCTGGCCGATATCGCCACCCAGCTCGGCTTCTCCGCGCAGAGCGCGATGGCGCGCTGGTTCCGTGGCCGCTTCGGCTGCACGATCACTGCATGGCGCAAAGGCGTGCGGCCATTGGCCAAACCCGACCACGTTCCCTCGGCATCCGCGGCCTAGGCTCAGCGTGCCGGAGCGGGCACGCCCATGATGGCAAGGGCGCGCCGGGGGCTGCCGGCGAGCAGCGGGCCGAACGCAATCGCAAAGCCGAGGAACGCGACGACCCAGCCGCAGGCGGCGATGTGCAGCAGGACATCGCCATGCGCAGGCAACACCACGGCAGCGACCCGCGCCAGCGCCGCGATGATGATCGCAGCGTAAATCCCCTGCGTCGCGGGCGAGGCCGTCAGCGCCTGTCCGGTATGCCCGAGGCTCGCGCGCGTCATCACCGCGAGCGTCATGGTTCCGGCCGCGCCAGCCATCCAGGCATGAATGCCCGCGCTCGGCGGCAGCGCGCCGAAGACAGCCAGGGCATGCAGCAGGAAGCCCAGCGGCACGAAGACATAACCGACATGGAGGATCAGCAGCAGCCGCTCGCGCGTCGTGCGATCGCCGGCCCAGCGTGCTAGCCGGACCAGGTGCAGCCCGCCGACCAGCGCCATCACCGCGCCGGTGACCGTGTTCAGCGGCGCCACGATCCATGCAATCAGCGCGAGCGCGCTCAATCCGATCACTGCGCCGTCGAAGCGCCCGAACGGCACCGGCAAGCGGCCGGGATTGAACTTGACCAGCCAGTTGCGGGTGAAGCTCGGGATGATGCGGCCGCCGATCAGCGAGATCAGCAGCACGACCACGCCGATGCCGACGCGGATGCTGACATCGGCGGCGCCTTCAAAGTGCGCTTCGAGATGGAAGGCGACGTTACCGGCGAGCAGCACCAGCACGAGCACCACCACCGGCAGATTGCGCCAATTGCCGCCCGCGATGATTTCGCGCGTGGCCGCAGCAACGACCAATGCCAGGAAGGCAGCATCGACGACGAGTGCGAACGCCCAACCGATATCGGCGGACAGGGTCACTGCAAAACGTCCGGCCAGCCAGACGACCAGCAGCGCGCCCAGCGACGTCCCCTGGATCGGCAACCGCCCGGTCCAGTTCGGGATCGCCGTGAACAGGAATCCCGTGATCACCGCCGGCAGGAAGCCATAGAGCATTTCGTGGACGTGCCAGTCGCGCGGTGCGAACGCGGAACTGACGGAGAGCTCGCCATAGAACATCGGCAGCCAGGCCAGGATCGAAAGCCCCGCCTGAATCGCGGCGAGCAGAAAAAACGGCCGAAAGCTGTTCGCAAACAGCGGCCAGCCCTCAAAGTTACGGGATCGGGCGCCAGCCATGGGGGCAACTCCTGTGAATTCGGACGGTCACCTGGATCGTCATTTGGAAAAATACTGCCGTCCGGCCGGCCCGTTTTGCGCTATCGCAAACTGCCTGACGAATACAGGTGCCATCACACTCCGAGCGCCAAGGAGGCAGAATGGCCAAGGTCGACACATCGCTGGTTGCGCATTTGCCGCTGTTTTCAGGCGTCAAGCCGGAGGACCTCGAGGAAATCCTGCGCGAGGCCCGCTCGGCGCGGTACCCCAGGAACGCCGCCATTTTCGAACAGGGCGCCGACGCGCAATCGTTCTTCCTGCTGCTGCATGGCCATGTCCGCGCGGCCAAGACCACCCCGACCGGCGAGCAGATCGTGGTGCGCTATGTCGCTCCCGGCGAGACCTTCGGGCTCGCGATGGCGATTGGAGCCGCGCACTATCCGGCGACCGCGATGGCGGTCGACGACAGCGTGGTGCTGATCTGGCCGAATTCGGCCTGGCCGCGGCTGATCGAGCGGTTTCCGGCGATTGCCGCCAACACGCTGCAAACCGTCGGCGCGCGGCTGCAGGAGAGCCACACCCGCATCCTCGAAATGTCGACCCAGCAGGTCGAGCAGCGCGTCGCGCATGCGCTGCTGCGGCTCGCAAAACAGTCCGGCAAGAAGCTCGACCACGGCATCGAGATCGACTTCCCGATCAGCCGCCAGGACATCGCGCAGATGACGGGCACCACGCTGCACACCGTCAGCCGCATCCTGAGCGGCTGGGAGAGCCAGGGCCTCGTCGAGAGCGGCCGCCAGCGCATCATCCTGCGCGATCCGCACAAGATCGTCGTGCTGGCGGAGCGTACGGCGGACGGCAATTCTGCGTAAGATAGGGGTGAGGGGCGCTTCCGCTTACGGCGCAAGCCCGCCCTCACCCGGGAATCCGCACGCGACCCGTGCGAACTCCAACCCGCCTCACGCCGGCACGCATTCGCACAGCGCAGCGAGGAATTTGTCGCGATCGATGCCATGCTCGCGGCAGGCGTCTTCCACGGTATGGAAGGTCGCGATCGGACACCCGACGCAAGCCATCCTGAAGGCGAGGAACACGCGGATCGTGTGCGGCGCCGCACGCATGATGTCATCGACCAGATCGTCGGATCGGAAAGGCATGGACAACTCCGTTCCGAAGTGACGATAGCCGGGTGGGTCCGAGCTTCTTTGTTGAAGCGCAAGCTGTTGGTTGCTTCTTCGTCTCCCCGTTCTTACGGGGAGACGTGAACTACACCGCCCTGCTGTGCAACTGCTTCGCCGGGTCCAGATGCGCATCGAACGCCGCTGCAACACTGCGCACCAGGAAGCGCGAGTCGCTCGCGACCACGAGACGGTCGCCGTCGAGCCTGACGATGCCGTCCGAGATCAACGGCTTCAGGCGCGCGGCCGATTGCAGCATCGCTTCGGGCTCCGCACCATGGCGCGCACAGATGTCGCCGAGATCGGCGCTGAACTCGCACATGATGCGCTCGATGATATCGGCGCGCAGCCGGTCGTCGTCGGTGAGCCCGTAGCCCTTCGCGGTGGCGAGGCGGCCGGCGGCGACGCTCTGGGCGTAGGCGCCGATCTGCACCTGGTTCTGCACATAGCCCTGCGGCAGATGCCCGATCGCGCTCGCGCCGAAACCAAGCAGGACTTCGCCCTTGTCGGTGGTGTAGCCCTGGAAATTGCGCCGCAGCGTCCGTTCCTCGAAGGCCACGGCCATCGCGTCGTCGGGGCGCGCGAAATGGTCGAGCCCGATCTGGACGTAGCCGGCCTCCTTCAGCGCATTGGCGATCGCGCAGGCCTGGTCATGACGCGCGAGGCCGTCGGGCAGCACGGCCTCGTTGATCATGCGCTGGTGCTTCTTGAAGTCAGGCACGTGCGCATAGCCGAACACCGAGAAACGATCGGGCCCGAGCTCGAGGCTGCGCCGAACGGTGTCCAGGCAGGACGCGACGGTCTGGTGCGGCAGCCCGTAGATGAGGTCGAAGTTGATCCCGTTGATGCCGGCGCGATGCAGCCTATCGACGACGGAAGCCGTCTGCTCATGGCTCTGCACGCGATTGATCGCACGCTGCACGACCGGATCGAAGCTCTGCACGCCCAGGCTCGCGCGGTTGACGCCGGAGAGCCGCATGGCCTCCACCATCTCTGATGTCAGCGTGCGCGGGTCGATCTCGACCGCGATTTCGGCCGAGGGCAGCACGAAGAACGAATGGCGCATCGCCGCCATCAACTCGGCAAAGGCCTCCGGCGCCATGATGGTCGGTGTGCCGCCGCCGAAATGGATGTGCTCGACTTTGATGCGTCGACCGATGGTCTCAGACACCTGCGCGATCTCGCTGCGCAGCGTTCGCTGATAGGCGGCGATCAGCCCGTCGCGGCGGACGATCTGGGTATGGCAGCCGCAATACCAGCACATCTCGCGGCAGAACGGCACGTGCAGATAGAGTGACGCGCTGGCGCCTGCCGGGAGTCCGGCGAGCCATTCGGCATAAGTATCCGGGCCGACCGCCGGCGAAAAATGCGGCGCGGTCGGATAGCTCGTGTACCGCGGCAATCTCTCTTCGCCGTAGCTCGCTGCGAGATCGGTCCTCATATCTTACCCATTCGTAAATCGATGCCGCGCGGTGGCGCGGCAAATCCCAGATGGCATTGGATGACCCGTTTTCGGGCGGACCACCTTGCGCTCGCTCAAAGTCCGAGCGCCGGTTCGGAGCCATGATGACGTTCAATCATGACTCACTGGAGATAGGCCATGGCGTCGCTAGCGCTCGATCTCGTTCTCTGGCTCACCGGCGTTCGCGGTCATATCCCGCGCTTCGACGATTTTCGTCCCGTCCCCGCAGCCCCCTCCGTCGGCGCAGGTTATCTCGTGCGGGTGCTGGCGATCACCGCCGCCATCTTTGCCGCGCTGTCGCTCGCGGTCTGGGGCACGGTCTGGATTGCGATCCAGCTTCTCTGATCGACAACCATAGATTCACAATCGCGCATAGTTGAACATGCGAACGATTTGCCGCTTGCGCGACTGATATCACGCGACGCCGCGTGCTTCGCACTGCCGATACGCGCTTCGGCAAACCTCCTAAGGATTTTACCGGAGGCGAATTCGGCAAAAGCTTGTCGCAGCGCAAACACTCTTGCCGTAACAGGCGCAGACTGCATCCGTCATCAAAACCCTTTCAGATGAAGGATGCTTCCGATGTTCACCCGCAGAGCCGCATTGATCAGCGCCGCCGCGACCGCCCTGATGCTCGCGACACCCACGTTCGCCGCCGGCGACCTCAAGCTGCCGCGGCAGAAGGTCGAGCTGGTCGCACCGCCCTTTGTGCACGCGCACGAGCAGGCCACGACGCAGGGGCCCAAGATCGTCGAGTTCAAGCTCAACATCGAGGAGAAGAAGGTCGTCATCGACGACAAGGGCACCACGTTCCAGGCCATGACCTTCAACGGCTCGATGCCGGGCCCGCTGATGGTCGTGCATGAAGGCGACTATGTCGAGGTGACGCTGGTCAATCCCGCGACCAACACCATGCCGCACAACATCGACTTCCACTCCGCGACCGGCGCCCTCGGCGGCGCCGAGCTCACGCTGGTCAATCCCGGCGAGCAGGTCGTGCTGCGCTGGAAGGCAACGCGGACCGGCGTGTTCGTCTATCACTGCGCCCCGGGCGGCCCGATGATCCCCTGGCATGTCGTCTCCGGCATGAATGGCGCGGTGATGGTGCTTCCGCGCGACGGACTGAACGACGGCAAGGGCCACGCGCTGAAATACGACAAGGTCTACTATGTCGGCGAGCAGGACATGTATGTGCCGCGCGACGAGAAGGGCAAGTTCAAGTCCTATGATTCGCCGGGCGAAGCCTTCACCGAGACCGAAGAGGTGATGAAGAAGCTGATCCCCACGCACGTCGTGTTCAACGGCAAGGTCGGTGCGCTCACGGGCAAGAACGCGCTGACGGCGAAGGTCGGCGAGAACGTGCTGATCGTGCATTCGCAGGCCAATCGCGACAGCCGTCCGCACCTGATCGGCGGCCATGGCGACTATGTCTGGGAGACCGGAAAATTCTCCAACGCGCCGGAGACGGGACTCGAGACCTGGTTCATCCGCGGCGGCTCGGCGGGAGCTGCGCTCTACAAGTTCCTGCAGCCCGGCATCTACGCCTATGTCACGCATAATCTGATCGAGGCAGCCGACCTTGGCGCCACCGCGCACTTCAAGGTCGAAGGCAAGTGGAACGACGATCTGATGACCCAGGTGAAGGCGCCCGCGGAGATACCGGCTCCCAACACCAACTAGACGCGACAGGGGGCCGGTCATCGCCGGCCCCTTCCTTCTTCGGGGGACGACCATGCTGATCGCATTCAAGCTGAAACTGCTGCTCGCCTGCGCCGCAGGGCTCGCAGGGCCGATCGCCGTGGCGCCGCTGGTCTCGGACATGGCGGTCCATGGCACGGCGACGGAGCCTGCGATCGTCAGGGTCGCGCCGGGTAATCTCTCCTATCGCGAGGCCGGCGATTTCACCCGCGCGGGGCAGCAGGCCGAAGTGCCGCTGCGCGCGATGCGCTTCAACCGGCCGCTACACATCATGCGGCACCAGGTCTCGTCATCCGACTATCAGCTCTGCGTGCAGGATGGCGCGTGCCGCGCGCTCGATCGCGGCGTCGCGATTGCGTCTGATCGTCCCGCGGTTCAGGTGAGCTGGCACGATGCGCAGGTCTATGCGGGCTGGCTGTCGCGCAAGACCGGCCACACCTATCGCCTGCCGAGCGACGCGGAATGGGCCTTTGCGGCTGGCTCCCGGTTCAGGGACGACGGCGCGCCTGTGGACGCAGACGATCCTTCAAAGCGCTGGATCAGCCGTTACGAGCGTGAATCCGAGCGCGACCTCTCCGACACGACGGCCTATCCGTTCGGCAAGTTCGGTACCAACGAGCACGGTATCGAAGATCTCGCCGGCAATGTCTGGGAATGGACCTCGACCTGCTTCGTGCGCTCGCGGATCGACGCAGCCGGCAATGCCGGGCGTCCAACCGTGAATTGCGGCGTGCGCGTCGCCGAGGGTGCGCACCGCGCCTACGTCACCGACTTCATCCGCGACGCTCGCGCCGGTGGCTGCGCACAGGGCGTGCCACCTGCCAATCTCGGCTTCCGCCTGGTGCGCGAGGAACCGTCATGGGTCGCGAGCGTGTCGGCGCGGTGGGGCAAGGTGTGGGCGGCGCGGTCGTAGGTATCGCCGAGTAGCCCGGATGGAGCGCAGCGCAATCCGGGATCGGACCATCCACGAGCACCCCGGATTTCGCTACGCTCCATCCGGGCTACGGCGCATCACATCGTTCGCGCAAACATGCGAAATCCGGGCGCGCCGATGATCGCCTCGAACGCGGGATCGCGCTTCTCTTCGGCGAAGACAAATCCTGCCTTGGCGTAGGCGCGTTCGGCCGGCTGATTGCCGATCAGGAACGATATCGTCGCGCGGGCAAATCCGGCCGCTCGTCCCTTATCCAGTGCGTGCGCAAGCAACGCCTGCACGAGGCCGCGACCGCCATAGGCGGGATCGGTCGCGACGTGCTCGATCATCCAGTCGCCCTCGCCGCCCTGAACCCAGCAGGCGCGCGTGTAGGTGCCGCGGCGACGGATGGCTTCCAGCTCCGGCGCCGCAAGCCCGGTCGCGGCACCGACCTCCTCGATGGCTCGCCAGGCCGCAGGTCCCGTGCCGGCCGCCGGCAGTGCGCACAACGCGGCAGCAGGCTTGCCATCGATCTCGGCGATCAGGAATTGCGAGACATGCCACATCGACACCGCGTGCGCGGTCGTGACGCGCGCGATGAAATCGCGGCACTGTGCCTGGGACCAGCCGAGCGTGACGTCGAACCAACCGCGCGGCCGATAGCCGCGCTGCGACGACAGGATGGTTTGTGCGATGAAATCGGCGTCTTCGGGACGCGCAGACCGTATCGTCATGCGCGCCCCCGTTGCGACGACCTTACGTATTCTTCAGCGCGACGCGGAATTCGGCCTCGGTCTTGGCCTTGACCTCGTCGAGTGAGACGCCGTCGGCGAGCTCGATCAGGGCCATGCCGCCGTCGCCATGCTTGTCGATGGTGAAGACGGCGAGATCGGTGACGACCATGTCGACCACGCGCTCGCCGGTCAGCGGCAGATTGCACTTCTTCAGCAGCTTCGAGCCGTCCTTGGCCGAATGCTCCATCACGACGACGACGCGCTTGACGCCGGCGACGAGATCCATCGCGCCGCCCATGCCCTTGACCATCTTGCCGGGGATCATCCAGTTGGCGAGATCGCCGTTCTGGGCCACCTGCATGGCGCCGAGGATCGACAGGTCCATGTGGCCGCCGCGGATCATCCCGAAAGAATCCGCGCTCGAGAAATACGAGGTCGAGGGCAGCTCGCTCACGGTCTGCTTGCCGGCATTGATGAGGTCGGCATCCACCTCGTCCTCATAGGGGAACGGGCCCATGCCGAGCATGCCGTTCTCGCTCTGGAGGCTGACATCGACGCCATCGGGGATGAAGTTCGAGACCAGCGTCGGGATGCCGATGCCGAGATTGACGTAGTAGCCGTCACGCAGTTCCTTGGCGGCGCGCGCAGCCATCTGTTCACGGGTCCAGGCCATGTGAGTCTCCTGACGCTTAAGCGGCGGTGCGCGGGCGGGTGTTGCGGAATTCGATGCGCTTCTTGGCCGTGCCGACCTCGACGATGCGCTTCACGAAGATGCCGGGCGTGTGGATGTGGTCGGGATTGAGTTCACCGGCCGGAACCAGATGCTCGACCTCGGCCACCGTGATCTTGGCGGCAGTCGCCATCATCGGATTAAAGTTGCGCGCGGTCTTGCGGTAGATGAGGTTGCCGGCGGTGTCGCCCTTCCAGGCGTGCACGATGGCGAGGTCGGCGAACAGGCCGCGCTCCATCAGGTACTTCTCGCCGTCGAACTCCTTCACTTCCTTGCCTTCGGCGATCAGCGTGCCGACGCCGGTCTTGGTGTAGAAGGCCGGGATACCGGCGCCGCCGGCGCGGATGCGCTCGGCCAGCGTGCCCTGCGGATTGAATTCGAGTTCCAGCTCGCCGGCCAGGAATTGCTGGGCGAACAGCTTGTTCTCGCCGACATAGGACGAGATCATCTTCTTGATCTGGCGGGTTTCGAGCAGGCGGCTGAGGCCGATGCCGTCGACGCCGGCATTGTTGGAGACGACCGTCAGGCCCTTGACCCCGGACTCGCGGATCGCGTCCGACAGCTCCTCGGCGATGCCGCAGAGGCCGAAGCCGCCCGACATGATCATCATGTTGTCTTTCAGAACGCCTTCGAGAGCCGACTTGGCGTCGGGATAGACCTTGTTCATGCAAATAACCTTCGGGTGAACCTTCGGCTGGCAGGCGTCGCGCCTCATTGGCGGCGATTATTAGGCGAAATCGTCCAAAGCCGTCAATGATACGGGGTTCTCCGTTCCGTCCTCCGGTGATAGAAGCTGCCCACGCCGTGGGCAGACCCGTCCGCGGCCTTGAAAGCGACAAGAAAACCCATCAAGTTGCGGGGGTTGGGCGTGGGCACGCAGGTTTCCGGTCCGCCCTTCTGGCTCCCGCGACCAACCCGATCAGGACATGCCATTGACCATGGCCCAAGGAATGAAGCGCCTCGGGACGCCGATCGCGGCGCTGCTCGGCCTCGCGCTGATCGCCCTGATCGCGACCTCCTGGCTCATCAACCGCGACGCGCTGCGCAAGGCGGTGGAAACGCAGATCCGCGACGTCACCGGGCTCGAGCTCAGCGTGACAGGCAGCATCGACATTTCGCTGCTGCCGGCGAGCTACATTTCGTTCCATGACGTCGGCCTGAAGGGCGGCGGCACCAACGATCCCGCGCTCCATGTCGACGTGCTCACCGCCAATCTCCGGCTGCTGCCGCTGCTGCTGCAGCGGTTCGAGATCGCCGACCTGACCCTGCTGCGGCCGCGCATCCATGTCAGCCTGAAGCAGGATGGCGAAAGCAACTGGACGCCCTTCATCCAGACCATTGCGCGCACCATGAAGCCGGGCGCCGAGAACCAGGTGTCGTTCTCCGAGATCAGGATCCAGGACGGTGTGCTCAATTACGAGGACGCCACCACCCACGCCGCCGAGAAGTTCGAGGACATCGACCTGTCGCTGGCCTGGCCCTCGATCTCGCGGTCCTTCGCCGCGACCGGACAATTCGACTGGCGCGGCGAGCGCGTCGACGGCTCGATCAGCTTCGCCGATTTCGTCGCCGCCCTCTCCGGCGACCGCTCCGGGCTGAAGGCACGGATCGCCAGCGCCCCGCTCAAGCTTGCCTTCGACGGCAGCGTCGCCAACCGCACCAGCCCGATGATGGAAGGCACGCTCACCATCGACAGCCCGTCCTTGCGCAACGCGCTGCGCTGGACCGGTCAGCCGCAGCCCGGCAGCGGCGGCTTCGGCCGCTTCGCGCTGAAGGCGCGCGCCAATGTCGTCGGCGCCTCGATCGCGCTCACCAACGTCAATGTCGAGCTCGACGGCAACACTGCCGAGGGCGTGATGACCTACGCCAATAACGGCCGGCAGACGCTGCAAGCGACGCTTGCCGCCGACGCGCTCGACTTCACACCTTATATCTCGACCTTCCGCCTGCTCGCCAGCGGCGCCCGCGACTGGAACAGGCAGCTGTTCGATCTCAACGGGCTTTCGACCACCGACCTCGACATGCGCCTGTCGGCAGCCAGGCTGACAGTCGGGACGTCGAAGCTCGGCCGCACCGCGATCGGCGCCAATCTGCGCAACGGCACGCTGGCGCTCTCGGTCGGCGAAGCCCAGGTCTATGGCGGCATCGCCAAGGGCTCGTTCGGGATCGCGCGCTCCGACACCGTCGCCGACGTCAAGGCGCAATTCCAGTTCACCGATGTCGATCTCCAGGCCTGCGCCTCCGAATTGTTCGGCCTCAACAAGCTGTCCGGCCGCGGCAACATCAACGTCTCGCTGCTGGCCTCCGGCTCCAGCCCGTTCGGCCTCGTGCAGTCGCTCGACGGCACTGCCACCGTGACCGGGCACGACGGTGCGATCTCGGGCTTCAACGCCGAGCAGCTCCTGAAGCGGCTGGAGCGGCGGCCGCTGTCGGGTGGCGGCAATTTCCGCAACGGCTCGACCCCTTATGACACCCTCACCGTCGCGGTGAAATTCTCCGATGGGATCGCCACCGCCGAGGACATCCGCATCGAGGGGCCGGCTGCGAAGATCACGCTGACGGGCACTGCCTCGGTGCCGACGCGCGAATACGACATGAAGGGCGTGGCGAGCCTCAATACGACGTCCGGCTTTCAGTTGCCCTTCATGGTGCAGGGTCCCTGGGACGATCCCCTGATCTTCCCCGACCCCGAAAGCCTGATCCGCCAGTCGCCTGCGGCATCCCCCTTCCTGGACCTCCTGAAGCGGCGCATCACCGGCGAGAAGCACCCTGCGCCGACAGATTCGCCGACGGCCGAGAACGCCAAGGAAAACGCGAAGTCGAATTAGCCCGGAGCGGATCGGCTACGCGGGACGTCTCCACCAAAGCATGAGAAGCGTCCGTATTTCGCCACGATGATTTCATACCTGAGGTTGAGGCAGGATGAGACATCGCCCAATGGGAAGTTTTGGAAGATGCCGGGTGGCCGCGATCGTCGCGGCTCTCGCCTTCACGACCATGGTGAACGCGCAGAACGTTTCGCAGCCGAACGCCGGTGATCGGCCCCCCGCTCCACTCCTGCCCGCCGGGAAAGTCATTTTCGACGCCGCTGTGGCTCGTGCGAACCAAGGCACGAATGGCTTCGGCTCACCCCCTTCGTTTCCACTGCCCTCGTGCGGATTCCCTCACGGCCTGTGCGGCGCGGTGAACCGCGACGGTACGCTTGCGGTGCCGCCCGAATATGATTGGGTCGATACCTTCCATGAAGGCCGCGCGCTGGTGCGATCGAACGGCCGCTACGGCTATGTCGACACAAGCGGTCGCGTGATCGCAAAGCCGCAATATCCGATCGCAGATCGCTTCTCTCGCGGATTTGCGCAGATCGACGTCGGCGGACGGTCCGGCCTGATCGACTTGGACGGTAAGACGGCGCTTGAGCCCAAGTTCGGCTACGTCGTTCCCTTCACCGAGAGGGTCTTCTTTGCCACCGAGAGACGGACCACATCGGAAGGCATTGCGGGCACGGAGCAATTCATCCACGGGATTTTTGAACTGTTCGGCGCGATCGCAGACAGCAGGACGATCGCGGCGGCAGGCAAATGGGGTCTCGTGGACCGCTCCGGCGCCTGGCTTGTTCCGCCCTCTCTCGACGCGATCCTGCCGTATGACACCGACAGTTCAGCGCTCATGCTGGCAAGGGTCGAATCCGGATGGGGCGCGATACGTCCCGACGGGAGCTGGGAGCTCGAACCAAAATTCCAGCATCTTGGTTCGTTCGTCGACGGGATGGCCTCCGCAAAGATCGATGACCGCTGGGGTTTCATCGATCGCTCGGGACGCTTCAAGATCGAGCCAAAATTTGAGAGCGTCCATCAATTTTCACGCGACGCCAGATTTACGCCTGCCCGCCTGAAGGGGAGATCGGGCCTGATAAATCGTTCCGGCGAATGGGTCGTCCAGCCCCAGTACGAGAACATATTTTTGAAGGAGACCACGAAAGGGTCCTGGGACATTCAGAACGAGAAGAAGCACGGCCTTCTCGATGAAGACGCCAAGGTCGTTGTCCCGCCCTCGTTCGACCTTGCATTCGGACGATGCGCCAACGGGCGTATTGTCGGTGAGATCGACAAGAAGCCGCGGATTCTCGACGAGGATGGTAGGCCGATCGAACCGCAGGAAGGTGAGCTATCAAGGCCCGTGACCTGCGACGGACCTTATATCCTCAAGATCGGCGATAAATTTGCCTATGCGTCAGCCGATCTCACGCCGATGACGTCGCAGCGGTTTGATCGTGCCGGCCCCTTCTACAACTCTCTTGCCGTCGCCGGTCTTGGTGACAAGTTCGGATTATTGCGAGCTGATGCCACCTGGGCCGTCGAGCCCATTTTCGACGCGATCTCGCCCGGATTGCCGAACGGTTCGGTTCTGGCGCGAGCGGGTGACAGGAACGGCATCATCGATGCCTCGACTGGTGCGTGGATCACCACGCAGCGTTTTGAACGCATCTGCCACATCCGCCCTGATATGGCCATGGCATTCGAGGATGGCAGACGCGGCATCCTCGATGCCCACGGTTCATGGTTGATCAAGCCACGGGATGGGCGGATCGGCATTCGGCTCCAGGACGGCCTGGTCCCGGCGCAATCGGGTGAGCGCTGGGGCTTTGCCGACGTGGAGGGGACGCTGGCAATCGAGGCAAGATATGACGCGCCCACGTTCTTCGATCGCGGCATCAATTGGGCCAGAACCGGTGAAGCCTGGTGTCCAATCGATCGCAGGGGACAGCCGATCGAAGGCCTTCAATGCCAGCCGTCGGACCCGCTGAAGAGACAGTTCGGCGTATTTGCGTGTCAGCTCTGAGGCCCTGAGCCCCTCATGCGAATTGATCCGGCCGAATTGATGCGGCGATTGGATCGATGCGCGGATTAAGCATCTCCGCTGGCCCGACACCCCACGACCTATGTCTGACAAGATGCCGCTAGATCGGCTGACGGCCATGCGCTAGTGTTTTATACGACCGGTTAAAAACACCGGCCGTTTGAGGGAGAAAAACGTGAGATCCAAGGTTATTGGCGCAGTTTCATTGGCGGTCGCTGCGGTTGGGCTTTTTGCGGCCACTGCACCCGCCTTTGCGCAGCAGAAAACGATCACGGTCTGGTGGGGCAAGGGCTTCTATCGGTCCGAAGACGACGCACTGATCGAGACGATCAAGAAGTTCGAAGCCAAGACCGGCATCAAGGTCGAATTGTCGCAGTACGCGATCCAGGACATGATTCCGAAGACGGTCGCCGCGCTCGATGCCGGCACCGTGCCCGATGTCGCCTATTCCGATTCCTACGACGTGCAGGCGCAGGGCAAGTGGGCCTATGAGGGCAAGCTCGAGGACCTCACGGACGTCATGGAGCCGATCAAGGGCCGGTTCGTGCAGAACACGCTGGATGCGTCGATCCTCTATAACGACGTCACCAAGAAGAAGGCCTATTACGGCTTCCCGCTGAAGCAGCAGAGCATGCATGTCGAGATCTGGAACGACATGTTGGAGAAGGCCGGCTTCAAGCTCGCCGACATCCCGACCGACTGGGCGGGCTACTGGACGTTCTGGTGCGACAAGGTGCAGCCGGGTATCCGTAAAGCCACCGGCCAGCGCATCTACGGCGTCGGCCAGCCGATGGGCGTTGAATCCACCGACGCCTTCCAGTCGTTCTACACCTTCATGGACGCCTACCACGTCAAGCTGGTCGACGACGACGGCAAGCTCCTGGTCGATGATCCCAAGGTGCGCGAGAATCTGATCAGCGCGCTGAAGGATTATACCGACACCTATATCAAGGGCTGCACGCCGCCCTCTTCCACAACCTGGAAGGACCCCGACAACAACGTCGCCTTCCACAACAAGACCATCGTGATGACCCACAACTTCACGATCTCGATCGCGGCGAAGTGGTTCGAGGACTCGCAGAACCAGGCGCTCACGCAGGAGCAGCGCGACGCCGGCAAGAAGGCCTATGAGCAGGACATCGTCACGGCGTCCTTCCCGAAGGCGCCCGACGGTTCGACTATCCGCTACCGCTCCGACGTCAAGACCGGGCTGGTGTTCACCGCGGCCAAGAACAAGGCCGAGGCCAAGCAGTTCATCAGCTTCCTGCTCCAGGAAGAGAATGTTCGTCCCTATATCGAGGGCGCGCTCGGCCGCTGGTTCCCGGTGACGAAGGAAAGCCAGGCCAGCCCGTTCTGGCAGGCCGACAAGCATCGCAAGGCGGTCTACGCCCAGTTCACCGGCGGCACCGCCGCGTTCGACTTCACCAAGAACTGGAAGTTCACGATCCTCAACAACGAGAACGTCTGGGCCAAGGCGATGAACCGGGTCGTCAGCGAAAAGGTCCCGGTCGACAAGGCCGTCGACGAGCTGATCGTCCGCATCAAGCAGGTTGCAGGCTAAATCTTCTTTCTTCCTCTCCCCGCTGGCGCGGGGAGAGGCGAAACGCTAATACCGGCCGCCTCGTGCGGCCGGAAGTCCTTTCAAAGAGTCCTGAAGAATGGCGATTACGCTCTCTGGCGATCAGTCGATGCCCGCTCCGCCCTTGTCGTCGCGGCTGACCCCGGCGCAGGTCTGGGGCATCGTGCTGCTCGCGCCCTATCTGCTCGTTTTCCTCGCCTTCGTCGTCTATCCCGTCTGCTACGGGCTGTGGCTGGCGCGGGCCCCGTCGAATTATGTCGCGCTGTTTCACGATCCGATCTTCGCGCGCGCCGCGGTCAACACGCTGATCTTCCTGGTCATCGGCATCAACATCAAGATGCTGATCGCGTTGTTCCTGTCCGGCTTCTTCGCGCAGCAGCGCACCTGGATCAAATGGCTCTCGGTGATCTTCATCCTGCCCTGGGCGGTGCCGTCGATCCCGACCATCCTGTCTGTGCGCTTCATGTTCAATCCCGAATGGGGCGTGGTCAACCACCTCATCTTCTCCCTCACCGGCGATGACGGCCCGAACTGGCTGAACGACCCGACCGTGGCGCTGAGCATGGCGATCGGCGTGCACATCTGGAAATCACTGCCGTTCTGGACGCTGATCCTGATCACCGGACGCCTTGCGATCGCGCACGATCTGTTCGAGGCCGCCGAGGTCGATGGTGCGAGCTGGTGGCAGAAATTCCGCTACATCACCTGGCCGTCGATGCAGACGCTCTACATCACCTGCACACTGCTCTCGATGATCTGGACGCTCGGCGATTTCAACAGCGTCTATCTGCTCACCGGCGGTGGCCCGGCTGACCTCACGCACGTGCTGGCGACGCTCGGTATCCGCTATCTCCGGCTCGACCAGCTCTCGCTCGCGATGGCCTCCATCGTCTGCGCGATGCCGTTCGTCCTGCCGCTCGTGTACTTTATGATGAAACGGTTGTCGCGATGAAGCTTCCCGGCGTAAGCGAATTTTCCTGGCGCGACGTCGCGATCGAAGCGCGGCTGCTGCTGATCGGTATTCCTGTCTTCCTGTGGACGATGATTCCGATCTACCACATGTTCCTGTTCGCGATCTCCCCGAAGGAGGACGCGTTCTCGGGCAAGCTGTGGCCGGATCATCCGACGCTCCACAACTTCGAGATCGTGTTCAAGCAGCAGCACTACTTCCTGCGCGACTTCTACATCCAGTTCTGGAACTCGACGGTGATCGCAGTCTCCGTCGGCGTGATGACGCTGTTCATCGCCACCGCCGCGGCGTTCGCGATCTCGCGATTAAAGGTGCCGGGCGGCCGCACCGTGTTGAACCTCGCGCTCTTCACCTATTTCATCCCCGCGGCGTTCCTCGCCGTGCCGATGTACCGCACCATGGGCAATTACGGCCTGCTCAACAATCACTGGTCGCTGATCCTGGCCATGGTGACGATCGCCAGCCCCTACGCGATCTGGGTGCTCAAGCAGGCCTCCGACAAGCTGCCGGTCGAGCTGGATGAAGCCGCGGTGATGGACGGCGCCACGACGCTCCAGATCTTCCGCCTGGTCTACCTGCCGCTGATGATGCCCTCGCTGGTCGCGATCGGCACCTACGCAGTGCTGCTCGCCTGGAACGAATATCTCTACGCGTTCCTGCTTCTGTCCAACGACCGCGAGATCACCCTCCCCGTCGCGCTCGGCAACTTCCTCGCCGCCGACGATTCGCCCTGGGAGCTGTTGATGACCACCGGCTTCATTTACGCGCTGCCGCCGGCCGCGGTCTATTACGCCTTCCGCCGCTACATGGTGGGCGGGCTCACGGCAGGCGCGGTGAAGTCCTGACAATCGAGAGCCTCGTTCCGATCGAATCGGAACGGGGCTCTCGATTCTTGCTTTGACGCGTTTTCATTACGCGAACCGGTATCCACTTCGCT
This sequence comes from Bradyrhizobium sp. LA2.1, assembly GCF_040547725.1. Lineage (NCBI taxonomy): Bacteria > Pseudomonadati > Pseudomonadota > Alphaproteobacteria > Hyphomicrobiales > Nitrobacteraceae > Bradyrhizobium > Bradyrhizobium sp. LA2.1. The sequence goes on along the minus strand of NZ_JBEPQI010000011.1, from coordinate 265,431 downwards.
CGAAAGCGCTCCGGGACGCATCGCGTCGCCGCAAGCAGGGCGTTCGAGCGACGACGTGGACAATTGCGGGTTGTCCACGCCTGCTCTAACCTCGCAGCCCTGTCACGGGGCACGTCACCATGCGCGGCAACGACGCGATCCATCTCGGCCTGATGCTGCTGGCGTTCGCGGCGTCCTATCTGGTGCCGTTCGAGCTGCTGCTGCTGGCCTATGTCGTGCTCGGCCCGGCGCACTACTTCACCGAGATCTCGTGGCTGCACGATCGCAGCTATTATCTGCCCCATCGCGGGATCGCGGCGGTCCTCGCGATCATCGCCGTGGTCGCGGCGCTGATCGACAACGCCTCATGGTTCGGCCTTGCGATGTGGGGCGCGCTGGTCGTCTGCGCCATGCTGGCAGCCACGACCTCCGCGATCGAGAGCATGCTGCTGTTCATGGTGGCGATCGTCCTGTCCGCGATCATGTATTCGAGCGGATCGTCGCTTGCAGTCATCGGCATCCTGATCCCGACCCTGATCCACGTCTCGCTGTTCACGCTGATCTTCATGGTGCTCGGCGCGCACCGGTCGGGCAGCCGCGTGCAGGCTGCGCTGGTGGTCGTCTATCTGCTTGCGGTCGCCATGATCCTGTTGCTGCCGCCAACGGCCGAAATCCGGATCCCGAGCTTTGCCCGGGTCGGACAGGACTATTTCGGCAATGTCGGTCCGGCGCTGGGCCGGCTGTTCGGAGTCCCCGGCCTCGTCCTCGACACCCGGCTGACGAGCCTGCTCGCCTTCGTCTACACCTACCACTACCTCAACTGGTTCATCAAAGCCGACATCATCCGCTGGACTGAGGTGCCCAAGGCGCGGCTGGCGGCGATGGCCGCCGCAAGCGCCGCCTCCACCGCGCTGTACTTCTACGACTACGCTTTCGGCTTCACCTTCCTGCTGGCGCTGAGCCTGATTCACATCCTGCTCGAGTTTCCGCTCGACAGCCTCGCGCTGCGGCAGCTCGGATCCGCTGTCCAGGGCGCGATACGCGCGCGATATGCGGGGCCCATCGCGGCCTCCGCGGCGCAATCGCGTTCTACGGGCACCAAGGCCGCGAAACGCGCAACGCGCTCACGCTGATCATCTCTCCGCGCTCTTGCGTCGATACGCGACCAGCAGGGCGATCGTCGAGCCGATGAAGTAGCCGGCGGTCGCGCCCGAGATGGCGCGGCCGGCGACGATCGCCAGCGCGCGATCGCCCGCATCGATCGCCGAAATCACGCCGACCGCATATTGCGAGGCGAAGACAATGAGGTTGCGGACCAGACCAAATGGACTGCCCGGACGGATGATCTGCCCGGTCGTGTGATCGACGTCGAACGGGCGCGGCGTCAGCACACCGAGCGGCAGCAGCGCCAGCGCGGCCGCGATCCATGCGACCAGCGGCGAAACGCTGTCTTGGTGGCCGAAGCCGAGTCGCGAAATCCCCCAGACGATGAAGACGACCGGCACGATCAGCGCGCGCCAGATCGGCGTCGTGCGCGGCTGCATCGCCTTGACGCCCTGCCACACCAGAAAAGCGAGCAGCATCCAGACCCAGACCGGCGTGTGGATCAGGATCTGGTAGGCGAATGTCATGATTGCTCCTCGCCTACAGCGGCGCCGCGCTCTCGCCCTGCGAGCTCGAGAGTTTCGAGGCAAGCGAGGCGATGACGATGACCACCGCGATCAGGGCGATCACCAGCGTGCAGATCGCGTTGATCTCGGGCTTCACGCCAAGCCGCACCTCCGAGTAGATCCGGATCGGCAGCGTCGTCGAGCCTGGGCCGGTGGTGAAACTCGCGATCACGAGATCGTCGAGCGACAGCGTGAAGGCCAGCATCCAGCCCGCCGCGATCGCGGGCGCGATCAGCGGCAGCGTCACGGCGACGAACGCGCGAACCGGGTTGCAGCCGAGGTCCATCGCCGCCTCCTCCAGCGAACGGTCGAGCGAGCCGAGGCGGGACTGCACGACCACCGCGACGAAGCACATCGTCAGCGTGGTGTGGGCGATCGTCACCGTCCAGAAGCCGCGCTCGGCGTTGAGCGCGACGAACAGCAGCAGTAGCGACAATCCGGTGATCACCTCCGGCATCACCAGCGGCGCGTAGAGCATGCCCGAGAACAGCGTGCGGCCGCGAAAGCGCTCGCCGCGCGACAGCGCAACGGCTGCGAGCGTGCCGAGCAGCGTGGCGATGGTCGCGGAGGAGACCGCGACCCGCAGGCTCATCCAGGCCGCCTCGATCATGGCGCGGTCATTGAAGAACTCGTGGTACCAGCGCAGCGACCAGCCGCCCCACACCGTCACCAGCCGCGAGGCATTGAAGGAGTAGATGACGAGGATGAGGATCGGCAAATAGAGGAATGCCAGGCCCAATGCGAGCGAGGCGATGTTGAAGCGGGACAGGCGGGAGACCTTGCGCATCGCTTCAGCGCCCCTGTTCCAGCTGCCGCTTCTGCAGCCGTTCGTACAGCAGCAGCGGCACCAGCAGCACCACCAGCAGCACGATCGCCGCGGCGGAAGCCACCGGCCAGTCCTTGTTGGTGAAGAATTCGAGCCACAGGGTCTGGCCGATCATCAGCGAATTGGAGCCGGCCAGAAGGTCCGGGATCACGAACTCGCCCACGATGGGGATGAAGCACAGCAGCACGCCGGCCCCGACGCCGGGCAGCGACAGCGGAAAGGTGACGAGCCAGAACACCTGCCAGGGCGGCGCGCCGAGATCAGAGGCCGCCTCCTCCAGCACCGGCTCCATTTTCGCGAGCGTGGCGTAGAGCGGCAGGATCATGAACGGCAGATAGGAATAGACGATGCCGATATACATCGCGGTGTCGGTCGAGAGCCACACCACCGGCTGGCTGACCAGATGCAGCGCGAGCAGGATCTGGTTCAGCAGGCCGTCATGCTGGAGGATGTTGATCCAGGCATAGATGCGGATCAGGAACGAGGTCCAGAACGGCACTATCACCAGCACCATCGCCACCGCCTGCCAGCGCTTCGGCAACCGCGCCATGCCGTAGGCGATGGGATAGCCGATCACGAGCAACAGCGCAGTCGCGGTGACGGCGACGGTGAGGCTGCGCACATAGGCGAACACGTAGATGTCGTCTGAGGCGAGCAGCTTGAAATTGTCGATCGACAGCGCGGCGAACGCTGCCTTGAGCGCCTCCCATCCCGCCATCAGGTCGAACACCGGCTCGTAGGGCGGCTGCGCGATCGCCGTCTGCGACAGGCTGATCTTGAGTACGAAGCCGAACGGCACCAGGAAGAACAGCAGCATCCAGACATAGGGCGCGATCGCGGCAAAGCGCGCGGGCCTTGCGAAGATGCGGCGCGAGCTCATGATTGCAGCACCACGCAGTCGTCGGGCGTGAACCAGGCGACGACACGCTGGTTCAGGCTGTAGGCGTCGACGTCGAGTCGCGCGCTGTTGGGGACCGACGCCTGCACGATTCCGCCGGCATCGAGCTTCACCTTGTAGGTGGTGGTGCCGCCGAGATAGCAGATGTCGGCGACCACGCCGTCCAGGCTGTTGATCGCCGTCTCACGACCGGCCTCGCTCACCGGGCCGCGGCGCGACAGCTTGACCTTCTCGGGCCGGATCGCGACCGACAATTTTCCCGCGCCGACGCCTTCGCGCGGCTCGGCCACCACCAGCGCACCCGCATCACGCGTGCCGATGATCAGACGATGACCGTCGCGCAATTTGGACTCGCCGTCGAACAGATTGATGTCGCCGACGAACTCCGCGATCCAGCGCGAGCGCGGCGCTTCATAGAGTTCGCGGGGGCTCGCGACCTGGGCGAGCTTCCCGGCCTTCATCACGCCGATCCGGCTTGCCATGGTCATGGCTTCCTCCTGATCGTGGGTGACGATGATGAAGGTCATGCCGAGCCGGCGCTGCAGCTCCATCAGCTCGCCCTGCGTACTCTCGCGCAGCTTCTTGTCGAGCGCCGCGAGGGGCTCATCGAGCAGCAGAAGCTGCGGCCGGCGCGCCAATGCACGCGCCAGCGCCACGCGCTGACGCTGACCGCCGGAGAGCTGGTCGGGCCTGCGCTTCTCCAGCCCCTCGAGCTTCACCAGCGCAACCATTTCGGCCACGCGCGTGGCGATGTCGGCACGCGCCATGCCGGCCCGCTTCAGGCCGAAGGCGATGTTGTCGCGCACGGAGAGATGCGGAAACAGCGCGTAGTTCTGGAACATCATGTTGATCGGGCGTTCATGCGGCAGCGCCTGCGCGATGTCCCGGCCGCCGAGCAGGATGCGCCCCTCGTCCGGCGCCTCGAACCCGGCGAGCATGCGCAGCAGCGTGGTCTTGCCGCAGCCGCTGGGCCCGAGCAGCGCAAAGAACTCGCCGGCCTTGATGTCGAGCGACACGCCGTCCACGGCCCGGAACGTCCCGAATGTCTTGGCGACGCCCTCGATGCGCAGCAGCGGCTGCCCCGCCGCGGGAAGCGCTTCCGCGCCGGCGTCTATCTTGGGCAATTCGTCCGTCATGGTCCCTGCCAACCCCGATTCCGCCGCACGCTAGCGGCCGATCGTCCCCAGCTCAACCGGTTCGGGGGTGACTTCCACTGCAGTCCCGTAGCCCGGATGGAGCGCAAGCGTAATCCGGGACGGTCCATCGGTGGTGAGACTTTCCCGGATTGCGCTTCGCTCCATCCGGGCTACGCCACTAGCTCACACCCGCCATGAACACGGCCAGCGCGTCACGGTCCGCCGCGGGCATCGTCAGGCCGAGCTTCGAGCGCCGCCACAGAATATCCTCGGGAAAACGCGCCCATTCGCGGGTCATCAGATAGCGCACTTCGGCGCCGGTCAGTTCGGGACCGAAGGCGGGGCCGAGCTCGTCGCGGGCCTTCGCCTCGCCGAGCACGGCCGGCAAGCGCGAGCCATAGGCCGCAACCAGGCGGTGGGCCTGCGTCTCCCCGAGAAAGCGCCAGCGGTCGCGGGCGAGGTCAACTTCGGTGTCGAAACGATCCCAGGCAAAATCTCCGCCGGGCAACGCGGCGCCGGCCGTCCAGGACGGCGACATCGGATAGAACGGCGTCAGCCTCGTCACCGCCCGCTCGGCGCGCAGGCGTGCGGTGGTGACGTCGCCGCCGAACATCGTGATCAGCGGCGCCTTGCGCCGGCGCGCGTGGAACAGCGTCGTCCCGTCGCGCCGTCGCACGGACGCCAGCGTCAGGTTGACGCCGGAGACCGCGCGCACCACGTCGGTGGGCGCGACGCGCTCGCGGAAATAGCGGCTGGCGGCCTCGCAGAGATAGCTGACGTCAGCCCCAGGCATCGCCACGATCGCGGGATCACCAGTGAAATCACGAGTGACCGTGCCGATCAGCGCGAAATCGCGCTCAAAGGGGCTCGCGAAGATCAGCCGCCCATCGCTGTTCTGGAAGACGTAGACGTTATCGGACTCGAACAGCCGCGGCACGATGATCTGGCTCATCTGCATGGCCGCCATGGCAGGCTGCGGCTGGCGCAGCACGGTCTCTGCGACGATCGACGTCCAGCCGCCGGTGGCATTGGCCAGCGCCCGGGCCGTGACCACGCGGCGATGGCCACGATCGACCACCGCGAGGCGCCATGTGTCGGTTCGATCGGCGCGGACACAGCGCGCCCCGGTCCGGATCGCAGCGCCGCGTTCGGCGGCGTCCAGCGCCGTCAGCACCACCAGGCGGGAATCATCGACGACGCAGTCCGAATATTCGAAAGCCGTGCCGAACGGGCGCTTCAGCGCGTTGCCGACCGGATGATGCGTGATGTCGAGGGTCGTCGCGGCAGGCAGGCCGCTCCGACCGGTGAGGCCGTCATAGAGGTACAAGCCGGCGCGCAGCAGCCAGGGGGGACGCTCCTCGGAATGGGCCGGGATCACGAAGCGCATCGGCCGGACCAGATGCGGCGCGATGGCAAGCCACGTCCGGCGCTCGGCCAACGCCCGGCGCACCCGCCAAAAACCGCGGCGTTCCAGCACCGACAGATCGCCATGGATCAGCCGCGGCGTCGCGGATGACGCCGCGCCGCCGAGATCGCCCTGCTCCAGCAGAATGACCCGCAGGCCGCGGCCGGCCGCATCGCGGGCGAGGCTGACACCGTTCAGGCCGCCGCCGATGATCGCAAGGTCGTAATCCGCCATGAAGCCGTCGAATGGGAGCTAGCGCCCGCCATCACTAGAGCCATTTCCATTCCGATGAAATCGGAACGAGGCTTTGGATTCTTGTTTTGACGCGTTTTCTTTGCGCGAACCGGTATCCGCTTGGCTCGATAACGCTCTAGCCGGTCTTGAGCGCAAGCTCCATGGTCTCGGCGCGGCCGACGAGGCCGGCATATTTGCCGATCGGCAGCGGCTTGCCGAGCAGATAGCCCTGCACGCCGTCGCAGCCCTCCTTGGCAAGAAAGACGAGCTGATCGAGGGTCTCGACGCCCTCGGCGATGATCGACATTTCGAGGCCGTGGCCGAGATCGATCACGGCGCGGACGATAGCCGCCGATTGCGGGTTGCGGCCGAGATTCATGATGAAGGCGCGATCGATCTTGATCTTGTCGAACGGGAACGCCTGGAGATAGCTCAGCGAAGAGTAACCGCTGCCGAAATCATCCATGGAGATGCGCACGCCGAGCGCCTTCAGCCGGCGCAGCAGTGCAAGACCCCGGTCAAAGTCCTCGATCAGCACGCCTTCGGTGATTTCCAGCTCGAGCCGGCCGGGTGCCAGGCCCGTCTCGATCAGGATCGAATGGACCAGCCCGACCACGTCGCCGTGCATGAACTGCGCCGGCGACAAATTGACCGCGACCTGGAGCGGCTTCGGCCAGGACGCCGCCTCGCGGCAGGCCTCGCGCAGGATCCACTCGCCCATCTCGACGATCAGGCCGCTCTCCTCCGCGATCGGGATGAACTCGGCCGGCGAGACCTGGCCGCGCACCGGATGCTGCCAGCGCGCCAGCGCTTCGAAGCCGATGATCTCGCTCTCGGCGACGCTGTGGCGCGCGATGCCCTGCGGCTGGAACGCGAGCGACAATTCGCCGTTCTTGATCGCTTTCGACAGGTCCTGGTGCAGCACGCGGCGGTCGCGGATCTGCTGGTCCATCTCCGGCTGGTAAAGGCCGATCGTGCCGCGCGACTTCTGCTTGGCGCGGAACAGCGCCGCGCCGGCATTGGCCAGCAGCGATGCGCCGTCGGCACCATTATGCGGGAAGATCGACATGCCGGTGGTGACGCCGGCGCGGACCGCCCGGCCGTCGATCTGAAATTCCTGGGCAACGGCCTCGCCGAGCTGCTGCGCCAGCGCAAGGCCCGCCTCCGGCTGCTTGCCGTCGATGATGAGGCCGAACTCGTCGCCGGACAGGCGCGCCACCACGCCGCCGCGCGCGGAATCCTGAAGCCGCTGGGCCACCTCGATCAACAGCTTGTCGCCGAGCGCATGACCGAAGACGTCGTTGACCTCCTTGAGGCCGTCGAGGTCGAGGCAGAGCACGGCGAACTCCTCGCTGGTGCCTTCGCAGGCCTCGATCATCTGGGTCAGCGCCTGGAGGAAGGCGGCGCGGTTCGGCAGATCGGTCAGGCCGTCGTGATAGGCCATGTGCGCCATGCGCGACTCGGTCTGCCGGCGGTCGGTGACGTCTTCGTGGGTCTTGATCAGATATTGCGGCTCGCCGGCATCGCTGAGCACGGTCGCCCGCCGGGTCAGGAACAGCCGCAGGCCGTCCTTGGTGGAGATCGGGTGCTCCTCGGTAATCATCCCGCGCTTCTTGATCGCGGCCTCGTCGCGCGCGATGATCAGCTTGGCTTCCTTGGGATTGAAGATGTCGGAGGCGGTCAGGCCCGTGGCCTCTTCGCGCCGGCGGTTGAGGATCGTCTCCGCGCTGCGATTGGCGAGCAGGTAGCGGCCGTCCTTGACCTGCTCCACGATCAACGCCACCGGAATGTTGTCGACCACGAGCTCCAGGAACTTCTTCGTGCTCTCCAGCTCCTGCGACAGCGAGCGGCGGTCGGTGATATCCTCGAACACGAGCATCAGGAATTCGGGCTTGTTGCTCTCGTCGCGGACCACGATCCGGATCGAGGCAACCATGCGCCGTTCACCGGCGCGGTCGACCTCGAATTCATTGCGGAACTGGCCGTCCGGCGAATTCAGTGCCGCCTTGTCGGCCGCCTCGATGCTGGCCGTCGAGATGGGCGCGAACAGCTCCCGCGCATTCTTGCCGACGGCGTGGTCGCGCGAGAATCCCCAGAACCGTTCATAGGCGCTGTTGGCGAAGATGTAGCGACCGTCCTCGATGTTCTTCGCGGCGACGCAGGCCGGCACGTGGTCCAGCACGGTTTCCAGGAATTGCTTGGTGGAGGCGAGTTGCCGTGACAGCTTGCGCTGATCGCTGACGTCCAGATGCGTCGCGACCGAGCCGCCGTTCGGCAACACGAAATATTTCACGAGGATGGCGCGGCCATCGGGCAGTTCGGTGATCAGGCCGTTGGGGCTCGCCGCCTTCTCGTAGAACTCATCGTCGGAGACACCGCCGAGGACGTCGCGCTTGCGCCTGAGTTCGAGGATGTCGTAGCCGGTCATCCCGGTCCACAGATCCGAGCGCGCCAGGCCGTAGATCTCGAGATAGCGGTCGTTGCAGAACATGATGCGTCGTTGCGCATCCGTCATCACCACGCCCTGGTTGAGATTGTTCATGGCGGAGGAGACGAAGGCGTTGCGCCGCAGCTGCAAGCGCTTGGTGCGGCGCAGCGAGGAATGGATCCACAGCGCGATGGCGGCCAGGAACGCACAGACGACGATGCCGCCGATCAGCGCTTCCCAGACCAAATTGGGATCGAGCTTGCCTGGCGGCGCGAAGCTGTCCGAGAGCGCAAAGGCGCGCGCAGGCGCGACCGCGCTGCCCAGGCACACGACGGCCTGCACAGCAATCGGAAGCGTGCTGCCCACGTGCCAGTTCTTCTCAGCCATCAGCCACCCGCGCTTTCAACGTCGGATTGTCTGGCTTCACGGGTTTGGATCGGGTAAACGCCTGTACGCGCAACAGAAAAATGTGACGCCAAATACGGCAATTGCCCTGACATGATAAATGCTTCCTTAATGGAAAACGGCCCGGTGCCGTGGTTCTCAGGCCTGATGCCACCGTTGCTTTCAATGGATACACTGCACAACCATGGATAGGGTCGACTGCGTCGTCATCGGAGCCGGCGTGGTCGGGCTCGCGGTGGCTCGAAAGCTTGCCCAGGCCGGGCGCGAGGTGATCGTGCTCGAGGAAGCCGAGGCCATCGGCACCATCACCTCCTCGCGCAACAGCGAGGTGATCCATGCCGGGATCTATTACCGCGCCGGCAGCTGGATGGCGCGCATGTGTGTCAGCGGCAAGCACGAGCTGTACCGCTACTGCGGCGAGCGCGGCATCCCGCACAAGAACTGCGGCAAGCTGATCGTCGCGACCAGCGCCAAGGAGACCGAGAAGCTGCAATCGATCAAGGCGCATGCCGAGGCCAATGGCGTGCTCGACATGCAGCTGCTCACCGGCGAGGCCGCGCGCGCGCTGGAGCCGGCGCTCGCCTGCGACGCCGCGCTGCTCTCGCCATCGACCGGCATCATCGACAGCCACGCCTACATGCTCTCGCTGCGCGGCGAGGCCGAGGCAGCCGGCGCGGCCTTCGCGTTTCACACCCCGCTGGTCCGCGCCAAGGCAGCCGGCGATGTGATCGAGATCGAGGCCGGCGGCGAAGCGCCGATGACGCTGCAATGCGGCTTGCTCGTCAACGCCGCCGGGCTCTCGGCGACAACGGTCGCACGCCACATCGACGGCATGCCGATCGACCGGATTCCGCCGGCCTATCTCGCCAAGGGAAACTATTTCAGCTGCAACGCCAGGGCACCATTCTCGCACCTGATCTATCCGGTGCCCGAGCCAGGCGGGCTCGGCGTGCATCTGACACTGGACATGGCCGGGCAGGCACGCTTCGGCCCCGACGTCGAGTGGATCGAGACGATCAATTACGAGGTCGATCCATCACGCGCCGAGCGCTTCTATCCGGCGATCCGGAGATACTGGCCGACGCTACCCGACGGCGCGCTGATGCCGAGCTATTCGGGCATTCGCCCGAAGATCGTGCCGCCGGCGGTGGCCACGCAGGATTTTCTGATGCAGGGCCCGCGCGATCACGGCGTCGAAGGCCTGATCAACCTGTTCGGCATCGAATCGCCGGGACTGACGTCATCGCTCGCGATCGCGGACCACGTCGCTGAGCTCGCAGGCATCTAGGGGATTTTCAATCGGAGCGGAAAGGCTCCAAGCGCCGCGCAAATAACTTTGCACGCTGCGCACCTTCATGCAGGGATGAGCGCAATAGCTCTCACCCCTGCATGAAAGGGTAAGTTCAACTCTACACTGTTACAGGGGTTACTAGTGGAGCGTGTCGCCGGTGTGCTTCAAACGCTCGATCTGGTCCTTGACCATCAACTTCCGTCGCTTCAACTCAACAATTTGCAGGTCGTCTGTTGAAAGGTGCACGAGAGCTTCGTGCAATTCGTTTTCGAGCGTTTTGTGCTTCCGTTCCAATTCAACCAGATGTGCCTGAATTGTCATTCGAAACCTCCTCGGTAGGGGGAAACCTTGGATTCGATCCGGACAAACAAGTGTACATCACCGATTCGTTCTGTCGATATGTATCCGTCGTCGCAGCGTCATTTTTGAAAATTCATATGTAACGAATCGTGAGTAAGGAACCACGCTGGAAAAATCCATGATATCAATGTGCTTGCGCAACGCCGCAACGAATCGTCGAAATATCTTGCGAGAGTTCGGTGAGCGGCGGCCCGAGATCGCTTGCGATCACGGCGCGCAAGGACGATAATTTCCACAGGGCATCCACAGCCTTGAATCTCACGCCCATCGGGTTTTCGGCCACCGCGAACATGACCAATGAAGACGAGCGTGAGCTCGAAGCCGAGCTCACCCGGTTGCAGCAAGAACACCGAGATCTCGACGCCGCGATCGATGCGATGCATCAATCGCCTGCCCCCGACCTGTTGCGGTTACAACGGTTGAAGAAGCGCAAGCTGTTGTTGCGCGACCGTATCGCGTTCATCGAAGACCAGATCACGCCGGACATCATCGCCTGAACCGCGAGGCCCTTTTCGTGGCAGCTCGCCGCATCCGAATCCGCTTGACTCGAAAAGAACAAAATAGGAACATTTGGGCATCCCACCGCCCCAGGAAACGCCCAGGAAACCCCCGAGGACAACGCAGATGTCGGCAACCGCCCTTCTCGACAACAGCCATTATGAACAGGCCTGCGACCAGGCGATCGCGATGTGCGACGGCAATCTGCGCAGCACCATCAAGGCGCTGATCATGGCCAACGAATATCTGGAAGCAGAGCTGGAAGAATTACAGGCGGCGATTTCAGCCGGCTGCATTCCCGAGACCGCACGCAGCAAGGTGCGGAGCAACAGCAGCGCCGCCTGAGTTCAACATCGGAGCAACGCCATGTCGGATGTGACCTACTACGTTGCAATGCCCTTCCTGATCGATGCCGACGGATCGCCTGTCGCGGGCGCCGCGGAGGAATGCCAGAGCTCGGCGGCCGCGTTGCGGCGCGCCGAGATCCTGGCGCACGGTGCCGGCCATATCGGCGCGGTTGCGTTCAGCCGCAGCGGCGATCCCATGACCGGCGAATTCGGCGACGCCACGCTGCTGCGCAAATTCGGCAACGTGCCGGAAGATCTGGCCACGCTGTAAGGGTTGTTGCTTGAGCATGATCTCCGCGCGACGCGGTCCGCGCTTGTCGCGAAGATCGTGCCCTAGTTGCTGACCAGCCTGATCAGCGGCTCGTGCCGCCGGTGCGCCTTGCGCACATACATGGCGGCATCAGCCTCCTCCAGCGCGCGGCCTGCATCGGACTGCGCCCCCAGCAGCGCGACACCTGCGGAGGCGCCCGCGGTCACGCGCTGACCGCGAAAGGCAAACGACAATTCGTCGATCGCCTGCTCGAAGGTCGCGGCCTTCGCCTTGGCGTCGGTCTCGCTGAGATTCCAGAGCAGCAGCGCGAACTCGTCGCCGCCAAGCCGGCCGACCACGTCCGAGGCGCGGACCTGCCGCGTCAGGGTGGCCGCAATAGCCTTGAGCACCTCGTCTCCGGCGGCATGGCCGAAGGAATCATTGATCGGCTTCAGGCGATCGACGTCGAGCACGATCAGCGCGCCGCTGGCGCGGTAGCGCTTCATGTAGGCGATGGCGCGCGCGAGCTCGCGCTCGAAGCCGCGCCGGTTCGGAATCTCCAGCAGGAAATCGGTGTCGGCCGCAGCTTCCAGTTCCGCAACCCGCCGCTCCGCCTCCTTGAGCTTGCTCCGCAAGCCGCGGATGGTCGCCCTGGTGTCGTCGGCGGCCGACGCTCCGCGCCGCGCCGGCTTGGCCGAGCGCTTCGCCAGCCGCCTGGGGGCGGCTTTGGAGCGGCTGGCGCTGGCTTTCCGGCCCTTTTTGGCCTTCGCAGCGCTCGCCCTTTTTGGTTTCTTCATGGGCATCCTGCTCAATGAAGGCTTGCGGGGATTCACCAAGACAGGATAGTGCATTCCCTTCTCCTTGCCACCGCCTTGCGAGCCACCGGCCGGAACCGTTAATCTGGCCTATCTTTCTGTTTTCCGAGCACAATTGACGTCATGACCGCGCCGATCGCCATCATCATGGGAAGCCAGTCGGACTGGGAGACGATGCGGCATGCCGCCGACACGCTCGCAGCGCTCGGCGTTGCCGCCGATACCCGCATCGTTTCGGCACACCGCACCCCCGACCGGCTGTTTGCATTCGCCAAGGGCGCCAAGGCGGCAGGCTACAAGGTCATCATCGCCGGCGCGGGCGGCGCTGCGCATCTGCCCGGCATGGCGGCGGCGCTGACGGAACTGCCCGTGTTCGGCGTTCCCGTCGAATCCAGGACGCTCAAGGGCATCGATTCGCTCTATTCGATCGTGCAGATGCCCGCGGGCATCCCGGTCGGCACCCTCGCCATCGGCAAGGCCGGCGCGATCAACGCGGCGCTGCTTGCGGCTTCAGTGCTCGCATTGTCCGACCCGGCCCTGGCCGACCGTCTCGCCGCCTGGCGCAAGGCACAGACCGAGGCGGTTGCGGAGCGCCCGGAGGACAAGGCGTGACTGACGCAAAGCAGGTGAAGCTGAAGCCCGGCGACACCATCGGAATCCTCGGCGGCGGACAATTGGGGCGGATGCTGGCCATGGCTGCGGCGCGGCTCGGCCTGCGCTGCCAGGTATTCTCGCCCGATCCGGACTCGCCCGCCTTCGACGTCGTGCTGAACGCGACCTGCGCCGAATATGCCGACGTCGAAGCGCTCGAGCTGTTCGCCAACGACGTCGACGTCATCACCTACGAATTCGAGAACGTGCCGTCTGCCGCCGCGATGGTGCTGGACGCGCGCCGCCCGGTGCTGCCCAACCGCAAGATCCTCGAGACCACCCAGGACCGGCTCGCCGAGAAGGATTTCGTGACGCGGCTCGGCATCGGCACCGCAGCCTATGCCGACGTCACCTCGGTCTCCTCGCTGCGCGAGGCGATCGTCAGGATCGGCCTTCCGGCGGTGCTGAAAACCCGCCGCTTCGGCTACGACGGCAAGGGCCAGGCCATCATCCGCGAGGGCGACGATATCGCCAAGGTGTGGACCAGCCTCGCCACCAAATCGGCGATCCTCGAAGCCTTCATCCCGTACGAGCGCGAGATCTCCGTGATCGCCGCGCGCTCGGCGACCGGCCAGGTCGAATGCTTCGACGTCACCGAGAACGAGCACCGCGACCACATTCTGAAGATATCCCGCGCCCCCGCACAGATTCCGGATGCGCTCGCGGAAGAAGCGCGCAGCATCGCCGGCAAGATCGCCGGCGCGCTCGATTATGTCGGCGTGCTCGCGGTCGAGATGTTCGTGCTCGCCAACGGCACCGGGCCGAAGGTGCTGGTCAACGAGATCGCCCCGCGCGTGCACAATTCCGGACACTGGACGCTCGACGGCGCCTCGGTCTCGCAGTTCGAGCAGCACATCCGCGCCATTGCCGGCTGGCCGCTCGGCAAGGCCGTGCGCCACGGCGAAATCGTCACCATGACCAATCTGATCGGCGACGAGATCAACGATTACGAGAAGTGGCTGAGCGTGCCGGGCGCGACCGTGCATATCTACGGCAAGGGCGCGCCGCGCCCCGGCCGCAAGATGGGCCACGTCACCGAAGTCAGGCCGACGAAGGGCAAGTAGCGGGACCGCGGCGCACGCCGCGATCCCGCCTTTCGATCAGGCCGTCTTCACGCCCGCGACGACGCCAGAGGGTTCCTCGCTGAGCCAGCGATAGAGCACCCCGCCCAGCGCGCCGCCGATCAGCGGTGCGACCCAGAACAGCCAGAGCTGCGCCAGTGCCCAGCCGCCGACGAACAGTGCGGGCCCCGTGCTGCGCGCCGGGTTCACCGACGTATTGGTGACGGGGATGCTGACGAGATGGATCATCACCAGCGCGAGCCCGATCGCGAGCGGGGCGAAGCCTGCGGGCGCGCGGCCATGGGTGGCGCCCATGATGACGAACAGGAACATCATGGTCATCACCACCTCGGTGACGAAGCAGGCGATCAGGCTGTACTGGCCGGGCGAATGCGCGTCGTAGCCGTTCGACGCAAAACCCTTGCTGACGTCGAATCCGGGAGCACCGCTGGCGATTATGTAAAGCAGCTGGGCGGCGACGATCGCGCCGCAGACCTGTGCGATCACGTAAGGCAGGATCTGTCCCGCCGGGAAGCGTCCTCCGGCGGCAAGCCCGACGGTGACGGCCGGGTTGAGGTGGCAGCCCGAGATGTGCCCGATTGCATAGGCCATGGTGACGACGCTTAAGCCGAACGCCAGGGACACGCCGACCAGGCCGATTCCGACCTGAGGAAAGCCGGCGGCGATCACCGCGCTGCCGCAGCCTGCGAATGTGAGCCAGAATGTGCCGATCGCCTCGGCAGCGTATTTCTTCATATCCATGTGACGTCTCCCCTAATTCCAGGAATTTCCGGAGCAAAGCTCCGGGAACTGCCCCACCCTTGGCGCCGAATCACCCAAATCGGGGCCGTACGGAGGTATTTTCGCCTTATTTAATGGCTGAACTTGGCCCGAAAACCTGCATGGCAGGTGGACATCGCGGGTTTTGTCTGATACATCCGCGCCCTCAAGGTTAAGGGCTTGTGCGTTTCGCCATCCCCTTTGACTTACCAGAATTCAAATCCGATCCACTGAAGAGGATGCCGCGTGCAGGTTCTCGTTCGCGATAACAATGTCGATCAAGCCCTCAAGGCGCTGAAGAAGAAGATGCAGCGCGAGGGAATTTTCCGCGAGATGAAGCTCCGCGGTCACTACGAGAAGCCCTCCGAGAAGAAGGCCCGTGAAAAGGCCGAGGCCGTGCGCCGCGCGCGCAAGCTGGCCCGCAAGAAGCTGCAGCGCGAAGGCCTGCTGCCGATGAAGCCGAAGCCGGTGTTCGGCGCCGGTCCCGGCGGAGATCGTGGCGGCCGCAGCGGCCCGGGTGCAGGTCCGCGCGGACCGCGCTGATTCTGCCTGACTTGCAGGACTTCAGTTTTCCAAGACTTCAGTTTTCGATGACGCGGGCCCTTGGCCCGCGTTATTGTTTTGTGAGCGGTGCCTTCTCTGGGACGGGGGCACTACCGATGCGGCACCAGCGCGAGCGAACCGTAGATGGCCTCCCCTTTCCCCGCACGCCGCTTGGCGCGGCTACGCCAGATCTGGCGACAGCCGTTCGCGCTCGGCTTGATGGGGATCGTGCTGTGCGGCTGCTCCTTCGACCTCGGCTCCATGATGCCGGAGAAGGAGAAGCCGCAGGAGGCGCCCAAGGCGGCTGCGACGGCCGCCGACAGCGCGGTCAGCGCCGGCAATGTCAGCGAGGCCCAGGCTCACACCGCAAAGGGCCAGACCCTGGCAAAGGCGGGGGAGACGGCTGGCGCACTGGACGAGTTCAACCGGGCCGTCGCGCTCGATCCCTACAACGCACAGGCACTTTATGGTCGCGCCCTGATCTATCAGGGCAACAACGAGCATAATTTCGCCATCGCCGATTTCAGCGCCGCCAACGGCCTCAATCCGCAAAAGGTCGAGCCGTTGCTCGGCCGCGCCATGAGCTATCTCGCCATCGGCAAGGTCAAGGAAGCGGCGGCCGATCTCGATGAGGCCTCCGAGGTCGATCCGCACAACGCGCAGGTGTGGACCACGCGCGGACAGGCCTATGAGCGGCTGGGTGACAAGGCCAAGGCGGCCACGTCCTACAACAAGGCGGTCGCGCTACGTCCACGCGACGATACCGCCCGCAGCGGCCTCGCCCGCGTCGGCGGCTGACAGCGCGACTTAGAGATCCTTGTTTTGACGCGTTTTCTTCACGCGAAGCGGTGTCCACGTCGCTCGAAAACGCTCTCAGCCACCGCCTTAATCGGGGGTGGCGCTCTTCGGCAGGACGGAGTGGAACATCGACTTCATGCCCGACAGCATCTCGTCGGCGACATTGGTCTTCTTAGGCCGCGGCATGGTCGCGCCGGCGTCGGCACGCAGGTCGAGTGGCGGCGCGATCACCGGCACCGGAATGTCGGCCGGCGGCGTCATCCGGTTCGGATCGTCGTTGCCGATCGAGGCGGTGTAGGGCGGATTGACCGGCGATGCGCCGCCATTGCCATAGGCTTCGGACGAAGGCGTCGACACCGTGATGGGCGGCGGCAGCGGACGGAGCGCGGACGGCTCCGCAGGAATGACACGCGGGGCTTCCGGGGTGCGGGAGGCTTCCCGAACCGCAGGCTCCGGCGACCTCTCGGCCGACTTGGTTTCAGCCGGCCGGGTTTCCGAAGGCTTGCTCTCGGAAGACTTGGTTTCGGAAGATCTGGCCTCGGCGGCCTTGCCCTCAGGCGACTTGCGCAGGCGCTCGATCGCGGCGCGCGCGAGATCGTTGGCGTCGGGCGTCGCAGCCGGGGACGCCGGTGCCGAATTGGCCTCGACCACCGGGGTGGGAGCCGTGACAGCCGGAGCGGACTTGGCGGCCGCCTTCTCGCGCGCCGGGTTGCGGCCGCGCGGGCCGGCCTCGGCGGGAGCAACGTCCGCGGCCTTGGTCTCGGCCGGGTGTTCGCCGGATTTGTCGGCCGGCTTCTCGGCCGCCGCCTTGTCGGTCACGCTCTTCTCGGAGACGCCTTTGGCCTTGACCCCGGGCGCCGGAAGGTTGGCCACATCGGAGGGCTTGCCGCTCTTGCCGGCATCGGCAGGCGCTACCACGGCCGCGGGGGCATCGGCCGCCGGCTTGGCGTTGATGTAGTGGTTAACGATGTACGCCCCGATGATCGTCGCGAGCACCGAGGGGAGAATATCCATCGAGATTTTAGCGAGGTATTTCAACATTTCTCGGCCACTCCCCGCGCGATCAGATGCGGGAACTTTGGGGCATTGTAAGGGATCAACTGCGACGGATCGATGGCAAAGGGTTCGCTCGCCTTACGGCTTCAGCTCGATCTCAAGGAACACGATCTCGGTTGAGGTTTCGTTAAGTACGTCGTGTTGGACGCCGGCCTTGCGAAAGTAAGATTTTCCGGCCGCGAGCTGCGCCTTGGAACGCTCGCCGCCGGGCGCCACGATGGTCATCTCGCCGGCGACGACGGGAACAATCACATAGTCCATGCCGTGGGTGTGGTGCCCGGTCGCGCTGCCCGGGACGAGCCGCCACTCGGTCACCCGGACCTGCTCGTTGTCGATCTGAACCTCGGATTTGGCGGCAAGCATCGGGAATTTCCTTCTACGGCACGAAAACCATGAACACGTAGACGGCAAATACCACCATATGGACCAGCCCGAACAGGACATTGGTCCTGCCGGTACCGAAGGTCAGCATGCTCAACAAGAATGTCAGGAACAGGAGTGCGGTGTTCGCCGGGTTCAGGCCCAGCACGAGCGGCTGGTCGAGCAGGTAGGTGGCGATCCCGACCGCTGGAATGGTCAGGCCGATAGTTGCGAGCGAGGACCCGAGCGCCAGGTTGATGCTCTTCTGGAGGTCGTTCTTGCGCGCCGCCGCAATCGCCGAGACGCCCTCCGGCATCAGGATCAGGAGGGCGACGAGGAGGCCCGCGAACGCCGGCGGGGCGCCGATCTGAACGGCGACCGCGTCCACCACCAGCGAGAACTTCTTGGCGAGGAGGACGACCGCCAGCAGCGAGATCAGCAGCAGCACGATGCTGAGCACCAGCATTCTGCCCGACAAAAGCGCCTCCCCGCCCTCGCCGTCCGCCCTCTCGTGGACGAAATAGTCCTTGTGCAGGACGGTCTGGGTGTAGAGGAACACGCCGTAGAGCACGATCGTTGCGAGATCGACGAAGCCGAGCTGGAGCGTCGAATAGATCGGGCCCGGCGTCGTCAGCGTGTAGTTGGGCATGATCAGGGTGATGGTTGCCATCGCAATCAGCACGCTGAGATAGACGTTGGCGCCCGAGACCTGAAAGCCCTGCTCGCGGTAGCGCATGCCGCCGATGAAGACGCAGAGGCCGACCAGGCCATTACAGACGATCATCACGACGGCGAACACGGTATCGCGGGCGAGCTCCGGGGCCGGCTTGTCGCCCAGCATGATCGTGGTGATCAGCGCGACCTCGATGATGGTCACCGCTAGCGTCAGCAGCAGCGTGCCGTAGGGCTCGCCGATGCGCTCCGCTATCACCTCGGAATGATGAACGGCCGCGAACACGGTGCCGAACAGGATCACCAGGAGCACGATCGCGAACAGGGCTCCGCCCGCCGTCAGCGTAAAGCTGTAGCCGGTCGCGGTCACGATCAGGAACAGCAGCACCGCCAGAGCGGGGAAGATCCAGGACGACCGCGGCATCGGTCCGTGTGCGCTCATGCGGGCGATTCCTTCCAATGGGAGACCGATTATGCGCGAGAAGATCGCATCCGTCAGCCCTCAGGACCCATTGATGAAGTTTCGTGCGATCTCGATGGCGCCAAAGCTGCCGAGATCGTCGTGCCCGCCGCCGGGAATGCGGACGAACTGCTTCGGCTCGCGGGCCAGCGCAAACAAATTCTCGCCGAATGCGATCGGGATGGTCTGGTCCTGGGCGCCATGCATGATCAGGAGCGGAGCCGTGACGCGTGCGATGCGCTGATCCGAGTGGAAGGGGTCGCGGATCAGGAGGCGAACCGGAGCGAACCAGAAATGCGCGGCGGCGACGTCGGCGATCGACGTATAGGGCGCCTCGAGGATCAGCTTCCCGACCGGATGTTCGGAGGCGACGGCGACCGCAACGCCGGTCCCGAGCGAGAAGCCCCAGACGACGATGCGCCGGGCGTCATAGCGCGCCGACGCGAATGCGTACGCAGCCGCGCCATCGCGCAGCAGGCCATCTTCGCCCGGCGCGCCGCTGGAGCCCGAATAGCCGCGATAGGACAGCGCGACGAGACCGGTGCCGTCAGCCGTGATGGCCTTGAAGTGGCCGGCAAGGCCGGCGAGAGAATCGCCGTTGCCGTGGAAGAACAGCACCACGGCACGGCCGGGCTTTGGCGGCACGTGCCAGACGATGACCTTCTCGCCGTCAGACGTCGTCAGGACATGCTCTTCGGCGTCTGGAAGCCCCGCGGCAGCGGGCGCCGTGCGCTCGGCCGTCGGTATCGGAAACAGCATGGCGCGCTGTTTGGCAAACAGCAGGACGAGACCGGCGAGGTAGCCGGCCGCAAGGATGGTGGCGGTCCATTTCAGGAATGTCATCGCGGCCCGCCATTCCGGAGTTCAGGACTTGCGGCGGCTCTTGAGCAGTTTGAGGACGTCCGGCCGGATGCTCAAGGGAATCTCGCGGCAGCCGCACGCCGCCGCATGGGCGGCGTGCCATGTGACACGCTGCTCGCGTGTCGCCTTCGGTGGCATGCGATGGGACCGGTGCCACTCCTTGTTCAGGGCCACGGTCCGCTCGCCTTCCCGCCCTACATCGCCTTGACGATGTTCTCGGTGACCTTCTTGGCGTCGCCGAGCAGCATCATGGTGTTGTCGCGATAGAACAGCGGATTGTCGATGCCGGCATAGCCCGAGGCCAGCGAGCGCTTGATGAACATCACGGTGCCGGCCTTCCAGACCTGGAGCACCGGCATGCCGTAGATCGGCGAGGTCTTGTCCTCTTCGGCCGCCGGGTTGGTGACGTCGTTGGCACCGATCACGAAGGCGATGTCGGCCTGCGCGAATTCGGAGTTGATGTCCTCGAGCTCGAACACCTCGTCGTAGGGGACGTTGGCTTCGGCCAGCAGCACGTTCATGTGGCCGGGCATGCGGCCCGCGACCGGATGAATGGCGTACTTCACCTCGACGCCTTCCTTCTTCAGGATGTCGCCCATTTCGCGCAGCGCGTGCTGGGCCTGCGCCACCGCCATGCCGTAGCCGGGCACGATGATGACCTTCTGCGCGTTCTTCATGATGAAGGCGGCGTCGTCGGCCGAGCCGAGCTTGGCGGGCTTCTGCTCGCCGCCGCCAGCGCCGGCCGCGGCGGTCTCGCCGCCGAAGCCGCCGAGGATGACCGAGATGAAGGACCGGTTCATCGCGTGGCACATGATGTAGGACAGGATCGCACCGGACGAGCCGACCAGCGCGCCGGTGATGATCAGCGCGGAGTTGCCCAGGGTGAAGCCGATGCCGGCCGCGGCCCAGCCGGAATAGGAGTTCAGCATCGAGATCACGACCGGCATGTCGGCGCCGCCGATCGGGATGATCATGAGCACGCCGAGCGCCAGCGCGATGATGACGATCAGCCAGAAGTCCAGCGCGCTCCCCGACATCACCAGCCCGACGATGAAGACGACGAGCAGAACTGCGAGCACGATATTGATGGCGTGGCGGAACGGCAGGATGATCGGCGCGCCGCTCATGCGCGCGGACAGCTTCAGGAACGCGATCACCGAGCCGGTGAAGGTCAGCGCACCGATGGCGACGCCGAGCGACATCTCGACCAGGCTCTGCGGATGGATGTTGCCGGGGGTGCCAATGTCGAAAGCCTCGGGCGCGTAGAACGCGCCGGCGGCGACCAGCACCGCGGCCATGCCGACCAGCGAGTGGAAGGCGGCGACCAGTTCGGGCATCGAGGTCATCGGCACGCGGCGGGCAATCACCGCACCGATCGCGGCACCGATGGCGATGCCGACGATGACGAGCACCCAGGCGAGGCCGTCTGCCGGCGGGTGGTTGGCGAGCGTGGTGGCGACCGCGATCGCCATGCCGATCATGCCGAACAGATTGCCCTGGCGCGACGACGCCGGGCTCGACAGCCCGCGTAGCGACAGGATGAACAGCACTCCCGCCACGAGATACAAAAATGCAGAGAGGTTGGCGCTCATCTCAGGTCCCCATTGATCCCATCAGCCCGAGGTGGCCGCTTACTTCGACTTCTTCTTGTACATCGCCAGCATGCGCTGGGTGACAAGGAAGCCGCCGAAGATGTTGATGCAGGCGAAGATCAGCGCGACGAAGCCGAAGGCACGTGCCCAGCCCGAGCCGCTCGAGACATTGGCGACGCCGCCCGCGAGCAGCGCGCCGACCACGATCACCGACGAGATCGCGTTGGTCACGCTCATCAGCGGCGTGTGCAGCGCCGGCGTCACCGACCACACCACGAAATAGCCGACGAAGACGGCGAGGACGAAGATCGACAGCCGGAAGATGAAGGGGTCGACGACCTGTGCAGCATGCTCCATGGCGGCTCTCCTTAAACCTTCGGCTGGAAGTTCGGGTGGATCACCGCGCCGTCCTTGGTCAGGGCGGTGGCCTTGACGAGCTCGTCGTCCCAGTTCACGGCGAGCTTCTTCTCTGTCTTGTCGACCATGGTCTCGATGAAATTGAACAAATTGCGCGCGTAGAGGCTGGAGGCCGAGGCCGCGACGCGGCCGGCGACGTTGGTGTAGCCGACGATCTTGATGCCATCGAGGTCGACGACCTCGCCGGGCCTGGCGCCCTCGACATTGCCGCCACGCTCGACCGCGAGATCGACCAGTACCGAGCCCGGCTTCATCGACTTGACCATTTCAGCACTGACGAGCTTCGGCGCGGGCCGGCCCGGAATCAGCGCGGTCGTGATCACGATGTCCTGCTTCTTGATGTGCTCGGCGGTGAGCGCGGCCTGCTTGGCCTGATACTCTTTCGACATTTCCTTGGCGTAGCCGCCGGCGGTCTGCGCGTTCTTGAACTCCTCGTCCTCGACGGCGAGGAATTTTGCACCGAGCGATTCCACCTGCTCTTTCGTCGCGGGCCGCACGTCGGTCGCGGTGACGATGGCGCCGAGACGGCGCGCGGTCGCGATCGCCTGGAGGCCGGCAACGCCGACGCCCATCACGAACACCTTTGCGGCGGGCACGGTGCCGGCGGCGGTCATCATCATCGGGAAGGCACGGCCGAAGGCCTCGGCCCCCTCGATCACGGCGCGGTAGCCGGCAAGGTTCGCCTGCGACGACAGCACGTCCATCACCTGCGCACGGGTGATGCGCGGCATCAGTTCCATCGCGAAGGCGGAGACGCCGGAATCGGCGATCGTCTTCAGCGCGGCCTCGTTGCCGTAGGGGTCCATGATGGCGATGACGAGCGCACCGCGCTTGTACTGCGCGAGCTCGGAGGCTTCGGGACGCTTCACCTTGATGATGATGTCGGCGTCCTTCAGCGCATCGGCGCTGACGGTGGCGCCCACGGCGGTGAATTCGGAATCCGGCAGACCCGATTTGAGGCCGGCGCCCGGCTCGACGGCGATCTCGGCGCCCAACGCCTTGAACTTCTTCACCGTATCAGGCGAAGCGGCAACACGCGGCTCCGACGGATCGATTTCCTTGGCAACGGCGATCTTCATAGGCCCTCCGGCGACGCGGGACAGCGCGCGCGCAAACTTAAGCGTTACTCCCGCAGCGTTCGATACCGGTTTTGGGACCGGCTTGGATGCAAGTTTTGTAGGCGGCAGCTGCTGCTGGCGTGTGCAGCTGCCGATAGGTCAGGTCAGGAAGATCGCCATCAGGATCACGATGAGCGCGACCGAGGCCGTGCCGTACTTCACCAGCTTGATGAAGCCCTCATAGGTCTGCTCGTGGGCAACGTAGTCGTTGCCGTCGGCGGTGGTGTACGCCACTTCGCTATGGTCAGCCATGTATTGTCCCCAGTCGAAAGTCGAATTCTTGGGCTGGGATACCGCAAACCTTCGGGCAGGGCAACGGCACCGATGGCCGGATTTCGGGCAAATCAGGTGATTTGGAATTCCGATTGCCGGGAATCCGGCTGTCGCGCTGCTCAGCCCTGATCGATCATCGTGGCGGTGACGCTCGCGGTTTGCCGCCGGGGTACCGGAAGACCGAGCGCCTCGCGGATCGCGTCGATCGCCGGCTCGCCCGCTTCAGTGAATCGGGCCATATGCGGATCGACGCCGGACCCGACCGCGACCGGATTGTCACCGGACAGGAAACCGTGCGCCATGTGGAAGCCCAGCGCGCGGTAGACCTCGAACTGCTCCTCCGAGAAGAACTGGTCACCCGTGGTCTCGTGCGGGAAGCGGTCGTTTCGCCGCGCGTAGTCCCGGATATAGTCGTTCTCGTCGCCATTGAGCGACGATTTGACGTAAACGAGATAACCCTGCTCGTCGCCTCCATAGTCGATGGTGCCGATTGCGACGTGGACGTGGTCCCGCGCAATGTCGTCGCGCTCGTCGGCCGCGCCGGGATCACCCGCCTTGTCGGCATTGCGCGCCATCAGCGCACGCGTGCGCTCGCGAATCGGCGTCCATGGCAGGTCGATGCGGACGCCGAGATCGATGCGGGCGTAACGCTGCAACGTCATCAGGGAACCGAAATTCATCGGCGCATCGGCTTCCGCATCGACCGCGATGATCACCTTGCAGCGGCGGCGCAACAGCTCGTAGACGCCGAGATTCTCGATATGACCGCCGTCCGTCAGATAGACGCTGTCGCTGTTCTCGTACAGGCGCCCCGAGATCTCCGACCAGAAATAGATCGGCGTGGAGCGGCGCTGCGGCCGGACACGCTCATCGACGTAACGCGGGTTCTTCAGCCAATAGCCGAGCCGGACGTTGAGGAGCGCAAGCGTCGGCGTCAGCGCCTTGATCGAGCTCGAACCCATGTTCGAGGAGGCCGCGGCTCCGGAAATCGCCATTGCGGTGGCGAGATCGAGACTTTGCTCGTCGTCCTGCACCAGATCGGTGGGCGCATAGCCCGTCGCCTCGCTGCCGACGTTCAGGGCGGAGAACACGAAGAAGTCCGCGTTGCGTCCGCGCCGGTTGGCAAAGTCGGAGCCTTGAATATTCAGCGCCGTATTGATGAGCTGATAGGGCGCGTGCAGCTTCGGCGCAGCCGGCTGCCCTGGAATCCGGGCCGGCGCGGCCGGAGCGGCGTAGAGATCCGTCAGCTTCATGCGATCGAGCGCCTTGAAATCGCGCCCCTGGTCGAGACTGGCTTCGGCGGGCGCGACGCGCCCGTCGGCCGAACGCGTCGGATCGAACAGGAAGGCCTTGCTCAGGCGATCGCGATAGAGCCGGTGCAACGAGTTCGCATTCGGCGTCAGGCAGAATGAGATAGCGAACAGCAGGACGCCGGCGAACGTGTAGAGGATCACCATGTGCAGGCTGTAGGAGTAGGCGAGTTCCGAAGCATTGCCCTGGAACAGGCTGGGAAAACGCACCTGAACCACCTGCCCAGCTTTCTGAGCCAGGAACACGAGCCAGGCGGGCGTGTGCCAGATCGGCGTCAACTGCTCGGCATCTGCCACGACCTGCGGTGCGGCTTTCGGCGTGATTTCCGCCGACAAGGTCCCCTTGCTGGCATCGAACTGAATCCTGCCCGCGAGGCTGCCGGACGGCGCGTTCGATTTGGCATTGACCAGGCACTCTCGCTGGGAGGTTGCGCCCATAACGGACGGGCACCTCTCGAACAGATCGTTGGCGATGCCCCAATAGGATAGATAGAGGTATGCGACCCAGATGACGAGCGGAAGCGCAAGGCCCGCGATCCATAGCGCGACCTTGGCCACGACCGCGAGCACAAGCGAACCCCATTGCGAGGATGCGCTGTTGCCCTTCAGCAATTCCACGAATTGCTGCCTGAACGCGGTGACGAAGACACCGATTGGCGCAGCCACCGCCGCGAGCGACTTGATCCAGGTGATCGCAACCGCAGCAGCCGGTCCACCGATTGCGTTGCTCTCGGCGACATCGAACATCTGCTCCAGCATGAAGGGCTGAAACTCGAAGAAGGCGATCACCGCCAGCAGCACCAGGAAGGTCGCGCCCATGCTCGGCCAGTGCGAACGGAACTCCTGCCGCTTGCCGGGGCTCGCGAGCGACTGCTTGAGCGCCCATCCGAAAAACAGGACGCCCCCGATGATTGCGATCGACAGGCTCAACGCAAAATGCTGGACCTTGAGAAACCGCGCGAAGTCGCACGCGACGCCCAGCAACAGCGCGATCCCGCCGATATAGGCGAACACGACGCTGGGACCGCTGCCGCGGACGGAGCGGGAGGCGAAATAGGCGAGCCCGCTGCAAGCGAACATCACCAGCGCGACGACCAGGCCGAATGTGCTGAAACCGTAACGATCGATGTCGCTGAAATCGTGCAGCTCGCACAACGACCTGTTGTTGAGACTGATGCCGAAGATGTTCGCATCCGTCAGGCAGCTCCGCAGCGGCGTCGACCAGATGGTGATGGCGGCAAGCAGCAGCACGATGGGCAACGTCAGCCCGATATTGGCGACCAGTCCCCGCACGACGATCGCAACTCCGGTCAGGAGATCGCGGGCCCCGGCAGGGATCAGATAGTTGGAATAGTTGCGCAGGTGTCCGACCGACGGCGTATCGCTGATCTCGGCGGACGTGACAGCTCCGCCGGCGGGTCTTTCGCCGAACACAAAGCGCCGTGCCGTCGTCATGGTGGCGCTGAGCGAGGTGCCGATATAGCCGCCGCCCGACACCGTGGAGAGATAGTCGATCCGGCCGATCAGATTGTGGTGGTTCAGTGCCTGGAGCACGCCGAGGCAAACGGCGGACGAGCGAATGCCACCGCCGGACAACGCAAGCCCGACGACGTCGAGCAACTGACAGGGTTGCAGGCCGTCGGCATCGAGGCGCCGTTCCGGCTCGCGGCGGGTGTTGATCGCCTCGATCTCGTCGCAGACGATCCGATGGTGCTTCTCGCACCAGGGCGTTTCCTGATCGACGGCGGCAGCATTTCTCGCCATCGGAACCGGCGTGGCGGGCCCTTGATGGAGCATGGGTGCCTCCCCAGGGAGAAACCGATCAATCCACAATCAATAGTAGAAAATCATTTCCGAGTATCTGCTGAGTTAGTCTTGCGGGCCGCGCGAACGTTCAATCGCACGTAGCAAATTGCCGGCCTCCGCCGCGAAGGTCGCCCGCGCCCACGGATGGAACTCGGGGCCGCAAAAACTTGCGACGCCCGCATTCCGTGTGCCCGGAAGGAACTCGCGCTTCGCCTCAGCCCATCGCCTCGAGCTCGTCGATCATCCCGGCGATGACCGAGAGACCGCCGTCCCAGAATTTGGGATCCTTGGCATCGAGTCCGAACGGTCGCAGCAGCTCGGAATAATGCTTGGTGCCGCCGGCGGCGAGCATGTCGAGGTAGCGCTCGGCAAAGCCCTCGGCCGCATTCTCGTAGACGGCGTAGAGCGAGTTCACGAGACAATCACCGAAGGCATAGGCGTAGACGTAGAACGGCGAGTGGATGAAGTGCGGGATGTACATCCAGTAGTTCTCGTAGCCCGCCTTGATCTCGATCGCCGGCCCGAGGCTCTCGCCCTGCACCGACAGCCAGATCTCGCCGAGCCGCGTCGCGGTGAGCTCGCCGTTCTTGCGCTCGGTGTGGACCGCGCGCTCGAACGAATAGAACGCGATCTGCCGCACCACGGTGTTGATCATGTCCTCGACCTTGCCGGCGAGCAGCGCCTGGCGCTGCCGGGCGCTCTTGGTCTGCGCCAGCAGCCGCCGGAAGGTCAGCATCTCGCCGAACACGCTCGCGGTCTCGGCCAGCGTCAGCGGCGTCGGCGCCATCAGCGCGCCGTTCTTCGCGGCCAGCACCTGGTGCACGCCATGGCCGAGCTCATGCGCGAGCGTCATCACGTCGCGCGGCTTGCCCTGGTAGTTCATCAGCACGTAAGGATGCGCCGACGGCGTGGTCGGATGCGAGAACGCGCCCGGCGCCTTGCCCGGACGCACCGGCGCGTCGATCCAGCGATCGGTGAAGAAGCGCTCGGCGATATCGGCCATTTTTGGCGAGAAGCCGCGATAGGCCGTCAGCACCATGTTGCGCGCATCGGGCCAGCCGATGACGCCGGTCGCGGCGAACGGCAGCGGCGCGTTGCGGTCCCAATAAGCCAGCCGCTTCTTGCCGAACCACTTCGCCTTCAACGCATAGTAGCGATGCGACAGCTTTGGATAGGCCGCGCGCACCGAGGCGACCAGCGCGTCCACCACCTCGCGCTCGACGCGATTGCTCAGATGCCGAGAATCCGCGACGTCCTTGAACCCGCGCCAATTGTCGGAGATGTCCTTGTCCTTGGCGAGCGTGTTGGTGATCAGCGCAAAGGTGCGTTCATTGGCCTTGAAGGTTTTGGCCAGCGCTTCGGCCGCAGCCTTGCGCTTTGTGCCGTCACGGTCCTGCAGGAAATTGAGCGTCGGCTCGATCGCGAGCTCTTTGGCGCCGACCTTGAAGCGCAGGCCCGAGATGGTCTGATCGAACAGCCGGTTGAAGGCGGAATAGCCGGTTTGCGACTTCTCCAGGAAGAGCTGCTCGAGCTTGTCGTCGAGCTGGTACGGCTTCTCCTTGCGCAGATCCTCGATCCAGGGGCGGTAATGCGCGAGCTCGGCGGCCTGCATCGCGCGGTTCAAAATATCGTCATCGACGCGGTTGAGCTCGAGCGCGAAGAACAGGAGATGCGTGGACGCCGCCGTCAGCCGCTCCGAGACATCGCCGTAAAACTTTGAAATCTTGGGATCAACGCTGTCGCCGGCATGGACGAGGCCGGCATAGGAGCCGAGACGGCCGGCGAGATCGTCGATCGCCTCATAGCGTCGCACCGCCTCGGCGAGCCATTTTCCGCCATCTTCGTTTGCTGTCCCTGTGGCGAGCTTGCCCCTGTAGTCGGTCTCGAACGCGACGCAATCGGCGTCCATCCTTTCGAGATCGCGCGCCACTTCCGGCGCATCGATCCCGGAATAGAGGTCGGCGAGGTTCCACTCCGGAAGCCTGCCGGTCTTGCCCGCAGGCTTTGCGGGCAAAGATTTGGAGGACTTTGCCTTGGCGGCGGATTTCCTGGTGCTTGGCTTGCGGAGAGCGGGCTTGCTGGAGGCAGATTTCTTGAGAGCAGATTTGGAGCGCGAATTCATTGTGTGGGAAACCTGTGTTCAACAAGCGCAACGGCGGGCGGGGGCATCAAGGTTTAAGAGTGCGTTAATCGGCTTCGGCCAGAGTGACCCGATTCGAGACAGATAGTAGTAGCGTGCGGGGAACACCATGGCTGCCTGTATTTTGATCGCCGACGACGACGCAGTAGCCCGCCGGCTGGTCGAGAACATGGTGCAGAAATGCGGCTATGAGACGGTCGTCGTGGACTCCGGCGACGCCGCGATCGCCGCCCTCACCGCCCCCGATGCACCGGCGATCGACGCCGTCATCCTCGATCTCGTGATGCCCGGCCTCGACGGCATGGGCGTGCTGGCGAAAATCCGCGAGGCCGGCCTCGGCGTCCCCGTCATCGTGCAGACCGCCCATGGCGGCATCGACAACGTGATCTCGGCGATGCGCGCGGGCGCGGCCGATTTCGTCGTCAAGCCGGTTGGCTTGGAGCGGCTCCAGGTCTCTCTGCGCAACGCACTCAATGCCTCCGCGCTCAAGGGCGAGTTGCAGCGTATCCGTCATAGCCGCGAGGGCCGGCTGACTTTCTCCGACATCATCACCCGCGCCGAGGCGATGGCGGCCGTGATGCGCGCCGCGCAGAAGGCCGCGGGCTCGTCGATCCCCGTGCTGATCGAGGGCGAGTCCGGCGTCGGCAAGGAGATGTTCGCACGCGCCATCCATGGCAGCGGCGAGCGCAAGGCGAAGCCGTTCGTCGCGGTCAATTGCGGCGCGATCCCCGACAATTTGGTCGAGTCGATCCTGTTCGGTCACGAGAAGGGCGCCTTCACCGGCGCCACCGAACGGCACACTGGCAAGTTCGTCGAGGCCCATGGCGGCACGCTGTTCCTGGACGAGGTCAGCGAGCTGCCGCTCACCGCGCAGGTCAAGCTGCTGCGCGCACTTCAGGAAGGCGCGGTCGAAGCGGTCGGCGGGCGCAAGCCGTTGAAGGTCGACGTCCGGATCATCTCCGCGACCAACCGCAGGCTGCTGGAGCGGGTGAAGCAGGGCCATTTCCGCGAAGATCTGTTCTATCGCCTCCACGTGCTGCCGCTGACGATCCCCTCGCTGCGGGCGCGGCGTGAGGACATCCCGTATCTGCTCCGGCATTTCCTGGCGCGCTTTGCCGCCGAGGAGAACCGCCTCATCACCGGCATCAGCGGCGAGGCCGTGGCGCACCTCGCCCAGCTCGACTGGCCCGGCAACATCCGCCAGCTCGAAAACGCGGTCTACCGCGCGGTGGTGATGAGCGAGGGCGACCAGCTTGACCTTGCCGACTTCCCCCTGCTCACCTCGCAGCCGCATCTCGAGACCGACATCCCGACCGCGCCGCTGATGCTCGAGCCGATCGCGGCGCCCTCGGTGGTGTCGGGTGGTGAAATACCGATCGCGCCGCTGCCGCTGGCGGGGACCCTTTCCATGCTGACCCCCACCGGCGACGTCCGCCCGCTGGACGACATGGAGAACGAGATCATCCGTTTCGCGATCTCGCATTATCGGGGACAGATGTCCGAGGTCGCCCGCCGCCTCAAAATCGGCCGGTCCACGCTCTACCGCAAGCTCGACGAAGCCGGGGTTCCCGGACATGGCGGCAAAAGCGGTGAGGAGACGCCCTGAGCCTCATGCGAACGGAGGTTCGCCTGGCGTTGCGATGACGCCGCAAGCCCTTCGCATTACGGCAAAATCCGGCTGCGACGTGAACCGTGACTTGGAAGTGACAGACACATGGAAAAGCGTCTGCCAAAGCCGCACAATCCGTTGCAAACGGGCTTTCTTGAAGTCAGTTTGTCGTGAGTTGTCCCGGGTAGCGCTGGCCGCCCAAACGGGGCCTGTATATCGTCTGCGTAGGATTCGTTCGTCCGCGTATGAATCGTTGCGTGCAGGCGTGCAACTTTCGAGCGGCCGGCGCAGTTTAGCCCGAAGCTCATTAGGCGATAATGAAGCTGTTCCACGAGGGACAGTTCACCCGAGGGGTGCGACACAATGCGTGACTGTTTGAACCACCGTGCGGGCTTTGACCGCGTCTTGATGACGGTCGCGGCGACCTTCCTCACGGTATCGGCCAGCTCGGCCCTGGCGCAGGATCAGGTGCGCAGCAGCGCCGCCGAACTCGCGATCGAAGCCGCGATCCCGCGCCCCGAGCCCGCCAACGTCCCGCCCCCGACCGCATCCGACATCAAGCTCGACACCACCGCGACGGTTCAGGACTCCGCAAAGGAGCCGACCAAGGAACCGGTGAAGGCCGAAGCCGCGCCGGCCCCCGACAAGGTCGAGACCAAGCCTTCCGACGTCGCCACCACGCCTGCACCTGAGGCGCCGAAGAACGAAACCGCCAAGATCGAGCCCGCCAAGTCCGAGGCTGCCAAGACCGAGCCTGCCAAATCCGAACCAGCAAAGGCCGACACCGCGACGGCAACGCCGGCCGCGCCTGCGGCTCCGGCCGCCGAGCCCGTGAAGGCCGCGAGCAACGTTCCCGCCGCCGACCAGCCGGTCGCCGACAAGCTCAAGGACATCATCGGCGCCAAGACCTCGCGCCATTTCGACCGCAAGAACGAGCGCGCCGCGATCGAGAAGTTTTACGGTACACGCGACTTCGCGCCGGTCTGGACCCAGGCCGGCAGCCTGACCGCTGCGGCCAAGGGCGTGATCGCGCGGCTGAAGGATGCGGCCTCCGATGGCCTCAATCCCGCCGACTATCCGGTGCCGGATTTCGCCGCCGCCACGACGCCCGATGCGCTCGCCGATGCCGAGCTGAAGCTCACCGCCAGCATGTTCGACTATGCGCGCCAGGCCCAGAGCGGCCGCATGCACTGGTCGCAGGTCAGCGGCGACATCCTCTATCCCGAGCATCCGGTCGATCCGAGCGAGGTGCTCGCCAAGGTCACGACCGCAGCCGACGCCTCCGCAGCGCTCGACAGCTACAACCCGCCGCAGAAGCTCTACAAGGAGCTGAAGGCCAAGCTCGCCGAGCTGCGCGGCCAGGGCAGCGGCCCGGTGATCGAGATTGCCGACGGTCCGGCGCTGAAATACACCCCGGCCGGCAAGAAGCAGGCTGAAATCGTCGTCGAAGATCCGCGCGTGCCGCAGCTCCGCGCCAAGCTCGGCCTCGCCGAGAACGCCAGCGACACCCGCTATGACGCCACCGTCGCCGAAGCCGTGCGCAAATTCCAGAGCGGCGCAGAGATGAAGGCGACCGGCGTCCTCGACGACAAGACCGTCAAGGCGATCAACACGCCGAAGCGCGACAAGCAGATCGACACGGTGCTGGTGAACATGGAGCGCTGGCGCTGGCTGCCGCGCGACCTCGGCGTTCCCTCGCTGGGCGATGCCTATGTCATCCTCAACATTCCCGACTACACGCTGAAGGTGATGCAGCGCGGCCAGCAGGTCTGGACCACCCGCGTCGTCACCGGCAAGCCGGGCACGCATGCGACCCCGCTGCTCACCGAGACGATGAAGTACATCACGGTCAATCCGACCTGGAACGTGCCGCCGTCGATCGTCTACAACGAATATCTGCCGGCGCTTCAGCAGGACCCGACCGTGCTCCAGCGCATGGGCCTCAAGCTCGAGCAGAACCGCGACGGCTCCGTGCACATCTCGCAGCCCCCCGGTGAAGCCAACGCGCTCGGCCGCATCCGCTTCAACTTCCCGAACAAGTTCCTGGTCTATCAGCACGACACGCCGGACAAGAACCTGTTCGCCAGGGACGATCGCGCCTTCAGCCATGGCTGCATGCGCGTGCAGAACCCGGATCAGTACGCCTCCGTTCTGCTCAACATCGCCATGCCGAACGAGAAGTACACGCCGGAGCGCGTGCGCAGCATGTACGGCAAGAGCGAGATCGACCTGAAATTCCCGACGCCGATCCCGGTCAACATCACCTACCAGACCGCGTTCGTGGACGATGGCGGCAAGCTGCAAATCCGCAAGGACGTCTATGGCCGTGACGCGACCATGATCAACATCCTGAAGAACGGCCGCGGCAAGGACCTCGAGAACGTCGTTGCTCACTCCCAGCCGAGCTATTCGCGCCCGGCGACGACGCTGCCCTCGGGCGTGGCGATTGCCAACAATGGCGGCGGCTTCGGCTCGTCGGGTCCGAACTTCTTCGAGCGGCTGTTCGGGGCGCCGACCCCGCCGCCGGCTCCGGTCGGCCGCCGGCCGCCGCAGCAGCGGGTGTTTACCCGCTGAGGCCTCCCCGATCGGTCTTTGTCGGAAATTCTCTAGTAAGATCAGCGACCTCATCCCCCTGGATGGGGTCGCTTAACGTTAACCATTCTCCACCCGAACTCCGGCAGCGGGCGTTTTTTTGCCACACTGAACCGCTTAGGTTCGTATTCTGACTTGGTTTGGGGTCGAGAAGGTCAACCTCGAATTAACCTTCTCGCTTTAAGAAAGCGTTCATCCTCTTTCGCGCGCTAACGGGGTTGCCGGGAGAGTCCATTTTGAACGCTCGTCGACTGGGTGGGCTCATTCGTGCTGACAGGTTTCGCACGCAAATTCGCAGTGCTGTCGTTGTCCCATGCGGGAGTGAAGGCCGGATCCCGGATTGGCCTCGCTTCCGCACTGCTGCTTGCTGCCGCGGGCTCGGTCCATGACGCCGCCGCGCTGAACGAGACCAAGACGCTCTCGTTCCACCACACCCATTCCGGCGAAGACCTCACCGTCACCTTCAAGCGCGATGGCCGCTTCGACGAGGCCGCGCTGAAGCAGCTCAACCACTTCCTGCGCGACTGGCGGACCCAGGACGAGACGGTCATGGACCGTCGCCTCTTCGACATCCTCTGGGAAGTCTACCGCGACGTCGACGGCAAGCAGCCGATCCAGATCATCTCCTCCTACCGTTCCCCCGCCACCAACGCGATGCTCCGCCGCCGCTCTTCGGGTGTGGCGCGCTTCAGCCAGCACATGCTGGGGCATGCGATGGACTTCCACATTCCGGGCGTGCCGCTGGAGCAGATCCGCTTCGCCGGCCTGCGCCTCCAGCGCGGCGGCGTCGGCTTCTATCCGACCTCCGGCTCGCCTTTTGTCCATCTGGACACCGGCAGCATCCGGCACTGGCCGCGCATGACACACGACCAGCTCGCCCGCGTGTTCCCGGATGGCCGCACGGTCCACGTTCCGACCGACGGCACGCCGCTGAAGGGCTATGAGCTGGCCAAGGCCGACATCGAGCGCCGCGGCACCGGCGACGATTCCGGCAGCAAGCCGAGTTTCTTTGCCGCTCTGTTCAAGAGCAAGTCGGCTCCCGCCGCCACGAGCAGCGACGAGGATGACGAGGGCGCGCCCGCCCCGGCCGCGAAGCCTGTTGCGCCGACCGTGGTTGCCGCCGCGGCCAAGCCGGCCGATCCGGTGCCGACACCGCGCGCCAAGCCGCAGATCGCCGCTGCGATCCAGCTCGCTTCGGCCGATGCGCAGCTCGTTGCACCGCCCAAGCCGAAGCCCGCGCCCGTGGCTGACAAGCCTGCGGCCGGCAAGCCGGAGACCCCGGCCGACATCATCAATGCCCGCGGCTTCTGGGATGCCCCTGCGACCCCGCAGCAGGCGACGCCAGCTCAAGTGGCGGCGTTGAAGGCCCGCCAGGCGCTCGCCGCCGCCACCGAGCCGCAAGCAACCGCGTCCGTCTCCAGCGCGGCCTATCAGGCGCTGGCCTATGCGCCGGCGTCCGCCTCCCCGGTCGACCGCGCCAACGTCGTCGCCGCCTCCGCGCTGGTCCCGCGCACAGGCCGCCCCGTTGCCACGACGCGCGGCCTTGCGCCCGCGACCGAGATCAACACGGTGGTCGGCAAGAGCATCGACGGCAGGATCGCAACCGCGACCCGCCTCTCCGCCGCCAGGGGCGAAAGCATCTGGCTCAAGATCGTGATGCTGTCGCCGAGCGCCAGCCGCGCGATGTCGGTGACGTTGATGGGCGAGCTGGATACCGTTGCCCTGCGCGGCTATTTCGTCAAACCGCAGGCCGTGATCGCGATGGGCTTTGCCGACGATCCGATGCAGGGCCTGTCCTGCGATAGCTTTACGGGCAGTGCGACCGCGAAGCTCGAGACGACGTCGTTCGTCATGCGCACCGCGGCGCTGCGCTGAGATCTTTCCCCTCACGCCGTTCGGTAGTCCCGCAAGCCGGGATGAAGCGCAGCGCAATCCTGGGGCACGACAGCGCCACACGCTCAAGTGTCGTCCCGGCCTGGTGCGCATCCGCACTAAGGGAGATTCCCCCACTTCCAACGGGTAATCCACCCGGTATCGCTACGCATTCCAAACGCGCATTGTGGCAATGCGCCCAGAACGGACGCGATGACAAAGTCCGAGGACGCGATTGCGTTTGCCTTGGTGTTCCGCGTTTCCGCAGCGGCGCCGCATCTCAAGGGAAGTCGCCACAGCGAAGTAGGAGCATGCGATGTCAGTTCCATGCAAGTCTGAGCTCAGCCTTCTGAACCACGACGAGCGCGAAGTCATATTGAGTACGCACCATCCCGTGGTCGGAGAGATGGAGCGCGATGGACTTGAGAGCCTTCGCGCCCGACTTCGGGATCTGCGCGACAGGGAGCGTACATTGTCGCGGCATCGACGCCGCGAAACAAAGGGAACAGCCGACCCGCGCGGCAAGAGTTTCTCCGGCACGGCAGAGCATGCAAACCGGCGCCAATCGGTTTTCGCTGCCGCCATCAAGCGCGTCAAGAACGAGCTGAGGCGCATCCGGAAGTTTGAAGCACGACGGGAGCTCGGGGAAGCGGCGCGACGGGCGTTAGCACTCCGTCGGGCGCGTCAGTTTTCTCGCCCGCAGACGACCCCAACTTCGCATGACGGCATGCGGTCCATCCCAAGCCGTCGCCGGCTCAAGAAACTCCCACCGGAAAAAATCGGAAGAGTCTCGCAGGCCAACAAGCGGGCGCAGGCCCGACGAGACGCCAAACGCGGACGCGGCAATTGAGACCGAGACCGACAATCTTGCGGATCGAGGCTGCGTGCCGGACCGGCGCAATGGCGTCCTCGCCACTTCCAAGACTACAGTGTCGAAGCCTGCAGCTTCTATCTCGCTTTCCTGACCCGCCGATCCAGATGATATGTCAACGCCAGCGAGAGGCAGACGGTGAGCTCCTGCTTCGGCAGCGCGCCGGATAGGGGCAACAGCAAAGCCCTGGTCTGCCGATATTCGAACTCATCGGGAAAGCGCTCGCGAAAGGTATCGATCAACGTCGTCTTGCAGTTGAACAGGATGGCGGCGCGCTCGGAGTCCTTCAGGCGGCCGAGCCGGATCGTGCTGCCGCTGCCGGTCTCATCGGTCAGGTAAGCCGGCTCGCCCCATTTCAGCGTTTCGGTGAGCTTGCCGACATCGTGATGTGCCGCAGCGGTCGCGAAGATCAGCTCACGTACCTGGAGCAACCGCTTGCCGATCGGCGCCGGAAGAGCGCCGAAGGCACGGCTCACCTCGCGCGGCAGCGGCGGCGCAGTCACAGCGGTCTCCGTTCACAAACGAAGTGCAACACGCCACGCTTGTAGCCCGGATGGAGCGAAAGCGTAATCCGGGGAATGCTTCCATACTGCGAGAACCCGGATTTCGCTGCGCTCCATCCGGGCTACGGCAGCAGTGCTAGAGGCGCATCGCCTCAGAGCATTCCCAGCGCCTGCATGTAGGTCTCGAGGATGGTCTCGGCCTCGGCGCGCTCGTTCGGGTCCTGCTTGCGCATGCGCACGATGGTGCGCAGCGCCTTGACGTCGTAGCCATTGCCCTTGCTCTCGGCATAGACGTCGCGGATGTCGTCGGAGATCGCCTTCTTCTCTTCCTCCAGCCGCTCGATGCGCTCGATGATGGATTTGAGCTGGTCCTTGGCAAATTTCGTCGCGGGCTCGTCGTCGCGGACGGCGGCGGAGGTGGCCATCTTGGTACTCCCAATGGAACTGGCAAAACGAGGTGACGCCGGCATCCTCACCGCGCGTGCTGGTTGACCCTTAGGGTTCGCGGCTCTCGCGTTCAAGCAAGCATCGCGCTCGTCCACAGCGCGCCCACACCTTCCTGCGGCGAGGCCAAGAAAGAGTTGTGTGGTGCGACTCACCGCCGGACTGCCGACGAGGCCGTTCAGTGCCCGGGGTGAACCTTCTTCATCGCCTCGAGCTGCTCGGGCGCGGCCGTGCCCTGGTATTTCGACTTCCAGGTCTCGTAGGGCATGCCGTAGACGGCCTCGCGGCTCTCGTCCTTGCTTAAGCTCACGCCCTGCGCGTCGGCAGCGTCCTTGAGCCAGTTCGACAGGCAGTTGCGGCAGAAGCCGGCCAGATTCATCAGATCGATGTTCTGGACGTCGGTCCGCGTCTTCAGATGATCGACCAGGCGCCGGAAAGCGGCCGCCTCGAGCTCCGTTCTGGTTTTGTCGTCGATTGCCATGGCTGGATCCCTTCGGCCTGAATTGGTTCTGCCCCCGTTGGGGGTCACCCTTACGGGATCAGGTGGGCCCTTGTCACAGATTTTGCCATATCACGGCGCAAACGGCGCCAGAGCCAACCCGAAGGCCGGTTCCCCGGCCCTACGCCAAATCGTCAATCATCTGGTATACGTTCCGCGACAATGATCGCCGAATCTCCCCGCGCCCCCCTTCGCCTGCTCGCCCGGTTGGTCCCGGTGCTGGTGGGTGGCCTGCTGTGCCTGTGGGCCAGCCCGGCCTCCGCCGACTTCCGGCTTTGCAACAACACCTCGAGCCGGGTCGGCATTGCGCTCGGCTACAAGGACGCCGAGGGCTGGACCACCGAGGGCTGGTGGAACATCTCGTCCCGCTCCTGCGAGACCCTGCTGCGGGGAACGCTGGTCGCGCGCTACTATTACATCTACGCGATCGACTACGACCGCGGCGGCGAATGGTCGGGCCAGGCCTTCATGTGCTCGCGCGACAAGGAATTCACCATCCGCGGCACCGAGGATTGCCTCGCGCGCGGCTACGACCGGACCGGCTATTTCGAGGTCGATACCGGCGAGCAGCGGGCTTGGACAGTGCAGCTGACCGACGCCAACGAGCAGCCGTCACAGCAGCAGCGCGTGCCCGGCCTGCCGGGCCCTGTCGGCCCGGGTGGCGGCGTTCCGGGTTTGCCCAATAGTCCGCCCGGTGGTACGCCCCCCGCCGCGCCTGGCCTTCCGCCAGCTCCCTCGCCACCGTCTGGAAATAAGCCATGAGGCGTCTTCGCCGTATCAAGATTCTCGCGACCCTGGGACCTGCCTCTTCGGACCTCGCGATGATCCGCCGCCTGTTCGAGGCCGGCGCCGATCTGTTCCGCATCAACATGAGCCACACCCCGCATGACAAGATGCGGGAGCTGGTCGCGACGATCCGCAACGTCGAGAGCAGTTATGGCCGGCCGATCGGCATCCTGGTCGATCTCCAGGGCCCGAAGCTCAGGCTCGGCGCCTTCGCGGAAGGCGCAGTCCAGCTCCAGAACGGCCAGATCTTCACGCTCGATTCCGACAAGACGCCGGGCGATGCCACGCGCGTCAATCTCCCGCATCCGGAGATCCTGGCTGCACTCAGGCCCGGCCATTCGCTGCTGCTCGACGACGGCAAGGTGCGCCTGATCGCGGAGGAGACCTCGAAAGAGCACGCGGTGACGCGTGTCGTGGTCGGCGGCCGGATGTCCGACCGCAAGGGCGTCAGCCTGCCCGACACCGATTTGCCGGTCTCCGCGATGACGCCGAAGGACCGCGCTGACCTCGAGGCCGCGCTGGTGACCGGCGTCGACTGGATCGCGCTGTCCTTCGTGCAGCGTGCCGACGACGTGATCGAGGCCAAGAAGATGATCCGCGGCCGCGCCGCTGTCATGGCCAAGATCGAGAAGCCGCAGGCGATCGACCGCCTCGCCGACATCATCGAGGCCTCCGACGCGCTGATGGTGGCGCGCGGCGATCTCGGCGTCGAGCTGCCGCTGGAACGCGTGCCGAGCCTGCAGAAGCAGATGACGCGCATGGCGCGCCGCGCCGGCAAGCCGGTGGTGATCGCGACCCAGATGCTGGAATCGATGATCCAGTCGCCGGTGCCGACCCGCGCCGAGGTCTCGGACGTCGCCACCGCCGTCTATGAAGGCGCCGACGCCATCATGCTGTCGGCGGAATCGGCGGCCGGCAAATTCCCGGTCGAGGCGGTCTCGACCATGAACCGCATCGGCGAAGAGGTCGAGCGCGACCCGATTTATCGTTCCGTGCTCACCGCGCAGCGCCCCGCGCCGGAATCCACCGCCGGCGACGCCATCGCGGACGCCGCCCGCCAGATCGCCGAGACGCTCGATCTGCCGGCGCTGATCTGCTGGACCAGCTCGGGCTCAACTGCAGTGCGCGTCGCGCGCGAGCGGCCGAAGCCGCCGATCGTGGCGATCACGCCCAACATCGCGGCCGGACGCCGGCTGGCGGTGGTCTGGGGCGTGCATTGCGTGGTGGCGGAAGACGCGCGCGACCAGGACGACATGGTGAGCCGCGCCGGCCAGATCGCCTTCCGCGACGGTTTTGTCCGCGCCGGCCAGCGCGTGATCATCGTCGCCGGCGTGCCGCTCGGCATCCCCGGCACCACCAACATGGTGCGCATCGCCTCGGTCGGCCCCGAGGGCGGCGCGGATATCTGGTCCGCGGGAGCCCGGCAAACAAAAAAGACGAAAACAACCCCGTGCACAGTAGCCGGCGTTGCCGGCGAAGGTGCTCGGGTTTCGTGAAAAGGCGCGCTCGGGCAATGACCTGAGCGGGATCAGGTCTCGGCCCCGGCCGCGACCTGCTCTTCAGGCCCCGACCAGCGCTTTCGCGGTCGGCAGCAGCGTCTGCTGCACCACCAGACCGCGGGCGCGGGCGTCCATCACGCCGACGGCGCGCAGGGCCAGCAGCGTCACGGTCTGCACCGCATCGCGCATTCTGGCGGGATCGTCGAGATTATCGGGCGCGAGCGGCCCGACCAGAGCCTCATGCAGCGCCCCCAACAGCGCGGTGGCGGCCAGCGCGGTATCCTGCGCAGGCAAATGGCCGGCCCGCACGGCGGCGTCGATCCGCGCGGCCATCTCGCCGGCGATCTCGCGGCGGCTGGCGAGGCGGGACGCGCTGACATCGACGTCGACCGGCTCGGCCAGGATGCCCCAGGCCAACCTGCGCTGCGACAGCGTGTGGACCGCCACGGTGGTGACGGCCGCCGCCAGCGCCGAGGATGGGCCGGGCGCGGCATCGGCCGCCCGGCGGATCGCCGCGAGCTCGTCGCGCGACACCTCGGCTATCAATTCGGAGATCAGCTCGGACTTGGACGGGAAGTAGCGGTAGACCGTTCCGGCCGCGACACTGGCCCGGACCGCAACCGGCGCGATCTGCACCGCAGCCATCCCGCCTTCCGCCGCAGCTTCCCGCGCTGCAGCAAGGATCGCACTGCGCCTCGCCGCAAGGCGCTTCACCACTTGATGCGTTCGCCGATAAACCATGGCGCGCTTCCTGTCCCACACGCCAGCCGCACGCCCCGCGCGGCCGAACGCGTCGTCCCTGCAATAGATGCAAATCGTCCCGCAAGGACT
Source organism: Bradyrhizobium sp. LA2.1 (assembly GCF_040547725.1). NCBI lineage: Bacteria > Pseudomonadati > Pseudomonadota > Alphaproteobacteria > Hyphomicrobiales > Nitrobacteraceae > Bradyrhizobium > Bradyrhizobium sp. LA2.1. The sequence continues at coordinate 225,485 of NZ_JBEPQI010000011.1, read as the reverse complement.
GAACAACTATTCAAAGTGAATGACAAGATGCAAATGCGTAGAACGTCACGCCGGACGGACGGGAGCGCCAAGCCTGGTGACACCGGCTGGAGGGCTTTGAAGAAGAACGTGCCGGGAAGCTTGCCTGCGGGCCCATCCTTCGAGACGCCCGCCTACGGCGGGCCCTCAGGATGAGGTCGCATTTCGCGGCAAGATATCAGACCCTCATGGTGAGGAGCCCGCCAAAGCGGGCATCTCCGGACGATGCTCTGCATCGCCGGGCGAACCATGCAGGCCGAGCAGCCTCCGGCTCACTCCACCCCCGCAAAAGAAAAGAGCCCCGTCCGGGACGGGGCTCTCGAAACTCTCAGATCGTCCGGTCTTACTTGAGGCTGGACGAGATCGAGCCGAACTTGGTGTTCAGCGAGCTGCCGAGGTTGTTGACGACGGTGATGATCGCGAGCGCGATGCCGGCAGCGATCAGGCCGTATTCAATGGCGGTGGCGCCGGATTCGTCCTTCACGAAACGCGAAACGAGGTTCTTCATAGACTGCTCCCAAAGAGTACACGTGGCTTACAAATGGTCTGGTCTTCTCGGCTTCCCAGCGCCGCCCGACCATGGAACCGAACCTAGAGGCAAAGAATTGCGCCGCAGTTAATTCGACTGCGGAAACACGAAGCGGATTGCACGTATTCGACGATGGTAAAGGAGAATTGAAAACAATCCGTTAAATCGTAGCTATCCGCGGCGATGCCGCTGCGGCGCGATTTACCCGAAGTTATGACCGCGCATGGTCCAATGCCGCCCGCTCGGCCTGAAGCACGACGAGATGAATCGTTCATCGCGCTTCAGGTTATTGTTTGAGCATGATCTTCTCGGAAAACCGCTACACGCTTTTCCGGATCATGCTCCGGCCGACAAGAACAAGCAGGACGACAAGGCGGCATGTCCCTTTCCTTTGCCAACAGCATTGCGATGCAGAGCCGCGCGCGAGCACTGCTGCCGCTCTGCGTCGGTGCCAGCACCTATCTGTTCTTCCTCTTCGTCGGCGACACGCTGCTTCAGGACTCCGATTCGTTCTGGCAGATCAGGATCGGGCAATGGATCCTCGATCACGGCGCCCTGCCCTACACCGACTTCTATTCCTTCACGCGCCCAGGGGAATCCTGGATCTCGACGTCGTGGCTGTCGCAGGTGCTGTTCGCCTTCTCCTACGCGCAATGGGGCTGGGCAGGTCCGGTCATCCTCACCGCGACCGGGATGGCGCTCACCGCTGCGGTGTTCGTCTATCTGCTCGACGCGCAGATCGAGGCGCCGCGCGCGGTGCTGTTCGCGATGCTGGCGCTGCTGCTGTCGATCCATCATGTGCTGGCGCGTCCGCATATCCTGGCGCTGCCCGTCATGGTGGCGTGGGTCGGCCTGCTGATGGCGGCTGCCGACCGCAGAAGCGCGCCGTCCTGGACCTGGCTGCCGCTGATGGCGCTCTGGGCGAATTTGCATGGCGGCTTCGTGCTGGGCCTCGCGCTGATCGGTCCGATCTCGCTCGAAGCGGTCGAGCATGCCGAGAAGGGACAGCGGCTGAAGCTGTTCATGCGCTGGGTGCTGTTCGGCGTCGGCGCGCTGATCGCTGCCTGCTGCACGCCTTACGGCTGGCGGACGCTGATGGGCGCGACCAACATCCTCAGCCTTGGCGAATTGCTGACACTGATCTTCGAATGGATGCCGGCGAACTTTGCCACCTTCACCGGGTTCGAAGGCGCACTGCTCGGCCTGATCGCGCTCGGCTATTATCGCGGCCTCGTGCTGTCGGCGCCGCGGATCTTCCTGATCCTGTTCCTGACCTGGAGCGCGCTGACCCATGTCAGGAATATCGAGGCCTTCGCCTTCCTGGTGCCGCTGGTGCTGGCAAAGCCGCTCGGCGAGATGTTCCCGCGCCCGCCAGCGGACACCGCCGGCGCCGACCGCTGGCCGGCCCGCTATGTCACCGCGCTCGGCGCGCTCATGATCGTGGCCGCGAGCTGGACCTCGACCTCGCTCTACATGGGACACCATCGCTTCACGTTCACGATGACGCAGACGCCAGTTGCGGCGGTCGACCTGCTCGAAAAGCTCAGGGTGCAGCGCATCTTCAACGCCTATCAGTTCGGCGGCTATCTGATCTCGCGCGACGTCCCTGTTTACGTCGACGGCCGCGCCGAGCTCTATGGCGAAAAGTTCGTCATGGACTTCTTCAAGGCGACGGAAGGCAAGAAGCCCGAGCTGCTGCCGCGCCTGCTCGACCAGTACAAGATCGACGCGACGCTATTGGTCGCCGATGCGCCGGGCCCGCAAATCCTCGATCAGCTCAAGGGCTGGAAGCGGATCTATACGGATGACATCGCCGTCATTCATGTGCGGGACAATGCGGACGGCGCGGCGGTGCCGTCGAAGTGAGGAAGCGGCCTCAGGCGTGTCCTCTCAGATGCGACGTTCGCTTAAAGATGTGAAGCGGACCTAGGCGCGCACTCCGGCCATTTCGCCGTTTGACCCAAGGCGGTCGTCAAGCGGCAATGTCAATTGCTGTTATTCGACTTATGCGTCCGGAGTCAGGATAGCAGCGATGACAAAGGCTCGCGCGGTTCTCGTATGAGTTTGAACCATCTGCCTCGTGTTAACGACCAAGAGCCATTCATGTTCGACGATCTGATGACCCTCCTGGTTATTCTGTCCTTTGGCTTTCCCGCCATGCCATGGTTTTTGGGTGCGCGATGGGGGTCGAGAGGAGTTTGGCTCAGTACAGGATTTGCCGTAGTCATCCTGCTAGGTTTGTTTCCAATATTGTTTTGGGTTGCATGCGGTGCCTGTGGGCAGGGCGCGATAGCCATCTTTGTGCTGGGGCCGATCTGGATTGCTTCGGCATTGCTTACGGTCACTTCGGCGGCGTTCGCTTACTACAAATTCGCGCGCTGATTTCCGCAAGACCGCGAAGGCGCTGGGGGTAACGATACCGCCCACGCCGGGCATCGCAGATGAAGTGATTGAGTATGGCATCAGCGATGTCAGCTTGTGGCCCATCAGTGAAGTGGCGACACCTTTCATTGAGGTCCGCTTGGTGGCGTAGAGCGGACTGACTTTACTCACTCTGCGTTCTTCGCATTTTGACCCTAAGCGGACAATCTCCAAGTGGGATTGCTGGGTCGAAAAGCTATCTTTTTCCCAAATCTTGCGCGAAACGCAGAAGGTAGCCGTCGGGGTCCTGCACCAAAAACTGCCTGTTGCCTCGCTCCTCACCGGCGATCCGATACCAAGCATCGTGACATTCCCTGAAGAGCGGCCATTGTGCCTTTTCCAAAGCATCGAGAAGTGGCGCGACGGAGCCGACAAAGATTTGGAAGTTGATACCGCGCCCCAGTGGTCGTTCTAAAGCACCAGTTTGCCAATGGCCGCTGTGCTGTCTGAGCATGACCTGCGCACCCTGAAACTCCAGGTACACAAATCGACTTTCAGGCCGCTGATAGGCGATACGGAAACCAAGGAGGTCGCACCAAAAGGTCGTGCTCTGTTTGAGGTCGAACACATCCATTTCAGGGACCAAGTGAGCAAAACCGCCAGTCGGTAATCTGTCTTCTGACACAGCCATAGCCTGCAACATCCTCACTCGTGTCGTGCTCGCAAAAGATCGACTCAATTCTGATGATGGGTAATTCTAACATATCTTCCCGTGTTGGGACTGTCTGATAGACAAGCGGCTGTCGAGGCGATGTCTGCTTTTGGCCCGTATGAGACCTGGCGAGGGGTACTAAAGATGTCCGCTCACTGGGGCTGACCGGAAGTCGTCTCGGGAGAACCAAACCGACGCGATTGACCCAACTCGGACATTGGTCCTGGCCGGACACCAGCCCACGATGCTGCTATGATGGACATCTAGCTTCCCGAGCCCGGGGGTGCGTCTTGAGCAGCGAGCCCGTCGAGCGGCGACTGACGGCTATCCTGGCAGCGGATGTCGCCGGTTATAGCCGCTTGATTGGTGCCGACGAGGAAGGCACGCTGGCGCAACTGAAGGCTTTTAGAAAAGCGCTTGTCGACCCCACAATCGCCAAACATCGCGGCCGCATCGTCAAGACCACTGGCGACGGTATGCTGGTCGAATTTGCCAGTGCCGTCGATGCAACGCGATGCGCCATCGAAGTTCAGCGCGGCATGGCTGACGAGAACACGGAGATACCCCAGGCCGAGCGGATCGAGTTCCGCATCGGCATCCATCTGGGAGACGTCATCATCGACGACAACGATATCTTCGGCGATGGCGTCAATATTGCAGCGCGGCTCGAAAGCATCGCTGTGCCGGGAGGCATTTCGATCTCTCGTGCTGTTCACGATCAGGTCCGTGACCGGATCAATGTGTGTTTTGACGACAAGGGCGAGATCGCGCTGAAGAACATCGCGCGACCGGTGCAAGTGTTCGCGGTTTCTGGCGCGAAGGAATCGAAAACGACAGTTTCGCCAGAATCGAAGCCAGCCCTTGCCCTTCCTGATAAGCCCTCCATCGCTGTTCTGTCATTCACCAACATGAGCGGTGATCCGGAACAGGACTACTTTGCTGATGGAATGGCCGAAGACGTCATCACGGCGCTGTCTCATTTCAAGGCGCTGTTCGTCATCGCCCGCAATTCGAGCTTCACTTACAAGGGGCGCGCCGTCGACGTGAAGCAGATTGGACGCGAGCTTGGGGTGCGCTACGTGCTGGAAGGCAGCGTTCGCAAAGTGGCAAACCGAGTGCGCATCACAGGACAGCTCGTCGATAGCGCCACCGGAGCCCATCTTTGGGCAGATCGGTTTGATGGTGGCCTCGGCGACATCTTCGCTCTGCAGGACCAGGTGACCGAGAGCGTTGTCGGGGCGATCGCGCCAGCGGTGGAAAAAGCCGAGATCGAGCGTGCCAAGCGCAAGCCGACCGAGAGTCTCGACGCCTATGCCCTCTACTTGCGCGGTTTGGCCGGATTTTATCAGTTTGCCAACCGGCAAGCTAACGACGAGGCATTGCGCCTGTTCAACAGTGCGATTGAGCTCGACCCAGACTTTGCGTCCGCCTACGGTCGTGCCGCCTCTTGCCACGTCTATGCAAAGGGCGAAGGCTGGATTTCAAACACAGCGAACGAGATTGCCGAAGTGACGAGGCTCGCTCGGCGGGCGGTCGAGTTGGGCAAGGACGACGCGATCGCGCTCGCCGCGAGCGGGTGGGCGTTAGCGTATGTTGTTCGCGATCTCGGGGTAGGCGCCGCCTTAATCGATCGCGCGCTTGTGCTCAATTCCAATTCTGCCGACGCATGGTATTGCGGCGGCTGGGTGAAACTCTGGCTCGGTGAACCGGAACTGGCGATCGAGCGCTTCGCGCATGCCATGCGTCTGAACCCACTTGATCCGTGGGCGATGGCAATGCGAAGCGGGACCGCGCATGCACATTTCTTCCTGGGCCGCTATGACGAGGCAGCATCGTGGGCGGCAATGGCATTGCAGGACAAACCGGACCATCAAGCGGGATTACGCATCGACGCCGCAAGCAACGCAATGGCCGGACGGCCGGAGCAGGCACGTAAGGCAGTGGCTCGGCTGCGGCAACTAAATCCCGCGCTACATGTTTCCACTCTCAAACACGTGCTGGGCCCTTATCGGCGTGCCGAAGACGTCTCGCGATATGAAGAAGGATTGCGGCAAGCCGGGATGCCCGAGTGACCGTCGCAGCCAAGGATTTCGCCCGTGGCGACGAGGTGGACGAATAGAGATGCCGTTTGCTGCAGTGCATGAGTCTGCTTGTGGCCCGAAGCCGAAACTCGCCCGAACACGTGTCATGTCGGCTGTCGGAGGTAAACCAGACGCCTAAGCAGCTTGGCGTCTACCGCCGCTTCTGACCCGTCTCCGACATCACCCCTCTGGCACCCCGGCCATGCGCATGCCCTCACAGAAGCGCTCGCGTCCAGCGAGGTAAGTCGGATTGTCGCTCGGCACGTTGGCGCGGAAGCGGGAGATGGTGAAAGTCGGGTCGAGCGCAAGCCCTGCTTGGGCCGCGGATCGCGCCTCATCAAGCTGACCGAGGTGCGCTAGCGCGGTGGCAAGATAGATGTGCGCGCGTGGATGATTTCGGTTGATCTCGACCAAGCGACGGAACCGTGCGACCGCCTCCTGATCGGCGCCGAGCTGCAGCTTGGCGAAGCCCGCGAACATCATCCAAACAAAAGCCTCCGTATCACGAGGACTGAGGCGGAGTGCCTCTTGGACATGGGCCTCAGTCTCCTCGCCGCGACCGAGAAGATACTTGGCGCGACCAATGTAGGCGTGCGCATTAGCTAGGTTTCGGTCCAGCGCCAATGCCTGCTCGCATTCAGCAATGCCTTGGGCCGCGCGGTTTGTGAACATTTTGATGTTTCCGAGAAGCCAGTGGGCGCGTGCGTGCTGGGGGGCCAGGGACAGAGCCTTGATCAAGGCCGTCTCAGCCGCTGCGAGACGCGCGGCCCGCTCAACGGTCAAAGCCATGCCAACAGCTGCCGCATCAACAACTGCCAATCCGACCAGCGCTTCGACATTTTTGGGATCGAGCGCCAAGGCGCGTTCAAAAACGCTGCGCGATTGCGCAAGATACTCGGAAGTCCTTCCCTTGTTTAAGCAAGCCATGCCCTGGAAAATAAAATCCATCGCATCGGGATGCAGCGAACGCTCCGCCCGCCGCGCCTCAGCTTCAACAAGTTGAGTATTTAGCGTGTTGGCGAGCCTCGATACGATTTCGTCCTGCATATCGAATAGATCAGCGACTGGCTTATCGAACCGTTCGGCCCACAGGTGGTTGCCAGTCTCGGCGTCGATCAGCTGAACATTCACGCGAAGCCGGTTGCCACCACGCTGCACCGAGCCCTCCAGTACGTAGCGGACGTTTAACTCGCGCCCGATCTGCTTGAGATCAACCGCTTTGCCTTTGAACGTAAATGCGGTGTGTCGGCCAATCACGAATGAGCCATTGATGCGCGACAAGTCTGTGGTCAGGCTCTCGGTCACACCGTCAACGAAATAGTCTTGCTCGGGATCGCCACCAATATTCGCAAACGGCAGCACCACCATGGACAGACGCGGCGCTGAAAGCGAGCTTGGCGTCGTGCTGCCGACCTTTGTCACCGGGCTAAGTCCCTCTCGGGCCACGGCATAGGCTCGGATCGGACGAGCAATATTCTTGAGGTTCTGCTCGCCCAGATCGGTGAACTCAACCCCGACCTTGCCTCGGACTTGATCGTAGGCAGAAGACGAGATGCAGATGCCGCCGGGTTCTGCGATGCTCTCAAGTCTCGCCGCGACGTTGACGCCATCTCCAAAGATGTCATGGGGCTCGACAATTACGTCGCCGATATTGACGCCCACGCGCAAAGCAATGCGTCTGTCTTCCGCGTCACCAATTGTAAGTTCCTTGATGCGGGTTTGAAACTGAACAGCAGCCCGAACCGCTTGGACCGCACTCGGAAAGTCCGCCAAGAACCCGTCTCCGGTGTTCTTCACCACGCGGCCACCGTGCTCGGCGATACTCGGTTCAACAGCGTCCGCTAGGAGTGCCGTCAGTTTGGCATGCGTCGTTTCTTCGTCATGGTGCATGAGCCGCGAATAGCCAGCCACGTCGGCGGCCAATATCCCCGACAACCTGCGCTCGACCCGGACCGGCCGCTCTTCTGCCATGGCACGCTATCCAACCCATAGCACACTGTATGACGGATCAGACGGCAGTGCCAAGCACGCCTTGACGGGATGCCAGGGGTTGATGTCGGCTATTGGCCCATCAGCGAAGTGGCGACACCTTTCATTGAGGTCCGCTTGGTGGGGTAGAGCGGACTGACTTTGCCCGCTCTGAGTCCTTCGCATTTTTACCCGTAGCGGACATTCCCATCGGGACGATGGGAGACCGAAATCACGCCGTTGCTGCCAGATCGTTGGCAACGACCGCCAATATTTCGGCGGCGTGTGAACTCGCGATAAAGTGCCCGCCATCAGCGACTTCGTGCCATACCGCTCCAGGCATCCGCTCACCCAGTGGTTTATTCACTGCGTAAGGCACAAACGTATCGGCGCTGCCTTGCCACAGATGAACCGGTCTATGGATCGCCGTGACGTCGAATGGCCACTGTTGATAGAGCATCTGCGCATCGGTCACGAGACCGTCAACGCCTTGCCGGAAACACTCGCGTCCAGACTCCACGATGGCACTCAGCACATCGTCATCAGCAAGCGCCGCGAGGTCAGCGGGGCAGCTCGCCTTCAGCAATGCCTTCTTGTACTGCTCCGGAAACCGCGTCGCAGCGAGATCGATCAGGTCATACATCAGCTGGAAACCCGGCCGGAAATGCAGTGCAAGGAACCCGCCCATGGCGTCGGTCGAGGACAGATCCTTCGCTGCCAGTTCGTACCGAATGCGCCGTAGGATCCGGGAGCGATGCTGGTCACGTGTATCAGCTTCGCGGGATCGAGATACGCCGCTGCCGCGAGCGCCCAAGGACCACCCTCAGACCAGCCTGTGACCGCAAAGCGATCGGTCTCAAAGGCGTTGGCAATCGCTTCCAGGTCTGCGGCCCAGCCTGCGAAGGTGCGACCGTGTTGAGGATCTGATTTGCCTTGGCCTGGACGGTCCACGCACACAAATCTCAAACCAAGTTTGAGCGCGTGAGACGCAAAAACCTTGGCTTCCAGCCGGCTCGATGGTCCGCCATGATTGTGAAGTACGAGCGGACCGTTCGGGTCGCCGACCTGAAGGTAAGCCAGTGATCGACCGCCGATCTGGATTGCACCTTCGCCAAGACGCGCAGCGTTGCTTGAATTTCTCAAATACATGCCCTCCGTCGGGCCTCGATTACTCGTCGATCTCGCGGAGCCTTTGTCTCAGCCAACCATCTCTTCTTGGAATCTCTTGGTCGTAGGCTGCAACAACGATCGCCATGGTCACACGGCTGTCGGATGTCTGCAACTGGCCCTGAGCAGCCATTTCGGCGTTCGAGGCTGACGCCGGCTTTTGCTCCGAAACAGGCACTTGCGATTTAAAGACCGATTGGTCTATATATCGATGATGAGCCGCCAAACCCCAGTGCAGTCGCCCCGTGGCCGTCCCCGAAGCTTCGACGTGGATGCCGCGGTCGAACGCGCGATGGGGGTGTTCTGGTCGCGCGGCTATCACGCCACGGCGCTGCCGGACCTGCTTCGCGCTACAAAACTCTCGCGTGGCAGCCTTTATGCCGCGTTCGGCGACAAGCACTCGCTCTTCCTGCGCGCGCTCGATCGCTACATTGCGGATGCCGTGACGCGGATGGATGTCGAGCTCGCCCCCCGCAGGGAGCCGCTCGACGCCCTGCGGGCCTATCTTGCCGGCTATGTCGACCGCACCAGCGGTGCCAACGGCCGGCGCGGCTGCCTGCTGGTGGCCACGGCCATGGAGCTGGCCGGCCAGGATGCCGAGATCGGTCGTCGCGTCGCGGGCTTCTTCAGGGCCATGGAGGCCCGCCTGGCCGATGCCCTGTCCCGCGCGAAGGTGGCGCGCAAGCTGGCCGACGGTGTCGATCCCGCGAGTGCCGCCAAAATTCTGGTCTGTTTCGTCGAGGGCCTGCGCGTGGTCGGCAAGACGGCGCCGGCGCGGGCCGCATCGCAAGCCACCGCTGACGCTCTGCTCGATCGGTTCGTCAGGTAGCAAGCCAATCGGGTCAACAAACCGCGGACGCCTCCGCACTTGGCGCGTCAATATCTGGACCGATCGGTCTCGAAAGGAAAGATGCCATGTCTGCCATCCAGATCGTGTGCGCGGTAGCCGTTCCGCTGCTCTGGGGTTATCAATTCGTGGCCATCAAGGTGGGCGTTGCGGAGTTCCCGCCGCTGTTCTTCCTCGCGCTGCGCTTCCTGGCCATCGCGCTGCTGCTCGTTCCGTTCGTGAAGAGGCCCACGCGCCAGCAGTTCGGCCCTGTCGCAGCCATTTCGATTTTCCTGGGCGGTCTGAACTTCGGACTGTTCTATGTCGGCCTCGGGCTCGGCTCGGGAAGCCTGTCGGCCGTCGCCTATCAACTCGCGACGCCCTTCACCGTCCTGCTGGCCTGGCCGCTGCTCGCCGAGCGGCCGTCTCTCACCACGTCCGCCGGAGTGCTGCTCGCATTCGCCGGCGTTGTCGTGCTGGCGGCGGAGCCTGGCCTGTCGGCCAACGGGCTTCCGCTGCTGCTGGTGGTCGGGGCGGCCTTCGCATTCGCGGTGTCCAACGTCCTGACGAAGCGCTACGGCCCTTTCGATCCCCTGATGCTGATGGGGTGGTCGTCGCTGTTCACGGTGCCGCAGGTCATGTTGATGTCGCTGCTGCTCGAATACGGACAACTGGCGAGCCTCATCACGGCGGATGGACGCGGCTGGCTGGCGCTCGGCTACACGATTTTCATCGGCGGAATTGTCGGGTTCGGCCTCTGGTTCTGGCTGATCGCCCGCTGCTCCATGGGCCGCGTCGCACCCTTCGGCCTGCTGCTTCCGGTGTTCGCCTTGACGTCGAGCGTGCTGTTCCTTGGCGAGCGCATGACCCCGAAATTGATCGCCGGCGGGCTGCTCGCGATCGCAGGCGTTGCGATGACACAAGTCAGACCGAGCGCGCGGGCCATTTGAGCCCGGACGTTGCGTTGTGGCATCGATATCATCTGCCTGGCAACGGAGATCACGAGGCTTCACGTCTCGGTGGTGGACCGTGTTGCGACGTGACGCCCCCAACTTGCCGTGCGCTATTATCCGGTCGAACCGGAGGGCGTATCATGATGTTTCGCAATCTTCTCGCCGCGCTTGTCGTCACGGTCGCGATCAGCGCGGCACATGCGGCGCCGCAATGGCTGAATCTGCCGCCGACACCGACACTGCCCAAGGCGACGCAGAGCGGCTTCGCGCCCGTCAACGGCATCAAGGTCTGGTACGCAACGTTCGGCCGCGGCGAGCCCGTCCTGTTGCTCCATGGCGGCCTCGCCAACGCCAACTATTGGGGCCGCCAGGTCCGCGCGCTGCAACGGCACTATCAGGTCATCGTCATGGACAGCCGCGGGCATGGGCGCAGCAGCCGCAATCAGGAGCCCTATGGCTACGATCTGATGGCCTCGGACGTGGTCGCCCTGCTCGATCACCTGAAGATCAGGAGAGCTGCGATCGTGGGCTGGAGCGACGGCGCGATCATCGGCCTCGACATTGCGATGAAGCACCCAGAGCGGGTGAGCAAGCTGTTCGCCTTCGCCGCGAATTCGGATCCGTCAGGCGTTGCGGACATCGCGTCGAGCGACGTCTTCAACGCCTACATCGCGAGAGCCGGCGAGGAGTACAAGCGCCTCTCGCCGACCCCGACCGAGTACAAGAGCTTCGTCGCCGAGATTACCAAAATGTGGGAGAGCCAGCCGAAATGGACGGCGTCGGATCTCGCTTCCATCAAGGTCCCGACCTGGATCGTGGACGGCGACCACGACGAGGCGATCAAGCGCGAGAATACCGAGTTCATGGCGGCAAACATTCCGGGCGCCGGACTGCTGATCCAGCCGGAGGTCAGTCACTTCTCGTTCCTGCAGGATCCCGAGCAGTTCAGCGACGACGTGCTGCATTTTCTGGAGCGTGGCGGTGAGAGGCCCGGAGCGGCAGCGAAGTGAGATATCGTAGGGTGGGCAAAGCGACAGCGCGCCCACCGCGTCTATCGCGATTGCCGAGAGATGGTGGGCACGGCGCTACGCGCCTTTGCCCACCCTACGAGACCGGTGCAGAGCCATTACGAGCCCAACTGCATCCACGCCGTCATTGCGAGGAGCGAAGCGACGAAGCAATCCAGACTGCTGCCATGGAAACATTCTGGATTGCTTCGCTGCGCTCGCAATGACGGAGTTCGTGGCGACGACACGCGCCCTCCTCTCGTGTCCCGGACGCGCTGCAGCGTGCAACGCTGCTGCGCTGAGCCGGGACCCAGAAGGCCACACGGCAAGATGCGGAGACATGGGCCCCGGCTCTGCAGCGCACCGCCGAAGGGGCGCTGCGCTGCGTCCGGGGCACGAGACCGGAGTTTGAAGCGCAACTGCATCAACATCGGCCAACAAAAAACGCGGCGTTTCCGCCGCGTTTTTCAATTCGATCTGCGCTTCTCGATTACGCCTGCGGCTGCGGCTCCAGGCCGGGATCCGGATCGGGGCGCGGACGCGACTTGCCGGCCGGGGGCACGGCGGAGGCGCGCGGCGTGGTCGGCTCGAGCACAGACTCGCGGTTCGGCTTCTTGCCCTTGAGCAGGTCGATGATCTCGTCGCCGGAGAGCGTCTCGAACTCGAGCAGGCCCTTGGCGAGCGCTTCAAGATCGGCGCGCTTCTCGGTGAGAATGCGGGTCGCTTCGTTATAGCCTTCTTCCACGAAGCGCCGGATCTCGGTGTCGATCTTCTGGACCGTGGCTTCCGACGCATTCTGGGTGCGCGACACCGACATGCCCAGGAACACCTCGTCCTGGTTCTCGCCATAGGAGACGGTGCCGAGCGCCTCCGAGAGGCCCCAGCGCGTCACCATCATGCGCGCAAGCCGCGTCGCCTGCTCGATGTCGGAGGATGCACCCGAGGTCACCTTCTCACGGCCGAAGATCAGCTCTTCGGCGACGCGGCCACCCATCATGATGGCGAGGCGCGAGGTCATCTGCTCCAGCGACATCGACAGCTTGTCGCGCTCAGGCAGCTGCATCACCATGCCCAGCGCGCGGCCGCGCGGAATGATGGTCGCCTTGTGGATCGGATCGGTCGCGACGACGTTGAGGCCGACGATGGCGTGGCCGCCCTCGTGATAGGCCGTCAGCAGCTTCTCTTCCTCGGTCATGACGAGCGACTTGCGCTCGGCGCCCATCATCACCTTGTCCTTGGCCTCTTCGAACTCGGCCTGCGTCACCATCCGCTTGTTGCGGCGGGCGGCGGTCAGGGCGGCTTCGTTGACGAGGTTCATCAGGTCGGCGCCGGAGAAGCCCGGGGTGCCGCGCGCGATGGTCTTGAGGTTGATATCCGGCGCCAAGGGCACCTTGCGGACGTGAACCTTGAGGATCTGCTCGCGGCCGACGACGTCCGGATTGGGCACCACGACCTGGCGGTCGAAGCGGCCCGGACGCAGCAGCGCGGGATCGAGCACGTCGGGACGGTTGGTCGCCGCGATCAGGATCACGCCCTCGTTGGCTTCGAAGCCGTCCATCTCGACCAGCAGCTGGTTCAGCGTCTGCTCGCGCTCGTCATTGCCGCCGCCGAGACCGGCGCCACGGTGACGGCCGACAGCGTCGATTTCGTCGATGAAGATGATGCAGGGCGCGTTCTTCTTGGCCTGCTCGAACATGTCGCGAACGCGGGAAGCACCGACGCCGACGAACATTTCGACGAAGTCGGAACCCGAGATGGTGAAGAACGGCACGTTGGCTTCGCCCGCGACCGCACGCGCGATCAGGGTCTTACCGGTGCCGGGAGGGCCCACCAGCAGCACGCCGCGCGGAATACGGCCGCCGAGGCGCTGGAACTTGCCGGGGTCGCGGAGGAATTCGACGATCTCCTGCAGGTCCTGCTTGGCTTCGTCGACGCCGGCGACGTCCTCGAAGGTGACGCGGCCGTGGGCCTCCGTCAGCATCTTGGCCCGCGACTTGCCGAAGCCCATCGCCTTGCCGGCGCCGCCCTGCATCTGCCGCGACAGGAAGATCCACACGCCGATCAGCGCGATGAAGGGCAGCCAGGAGACCAGCAGCGAGACGAACCACGGCACGTTGTCGCCGGGCGGCTTCGCGGTGATCTGGACCTTGCTGTCGTAGAGGCGCTTCACCAGCGTCGGATCGTTCGGCGCATAGGTCTGGAAGCTCGAGCCGTTAGTGAAGGTGCCGTGGATGTCCGGGCCCTGGATCACGACGTCGCGCACATTGCCGCGGTCAACTTCGCTCAGGAGCTGGGAGAAGGCGATGTCCTGCGAGGAGGCGCGCTGACCCGGATTCTGGAAGAGCGTGAACAACGCCAACAGCAGCAAGACAATGATGACCCAGAGGGCGAAATTGCGCAGATTGGCGTTCATCGATCTTCCTTCATGGTCGCGCGGATCGCGGCCTGATCCTTGGGCGGTAGCAGTTACTTTGTCAGTGCGAGGAAATCCCCAAGGAATCCTCTTGGTTAGACGGATACAATTTAGGTGCCGCCCCGGTCGCTGCCAAGGGAACGAGATGGGACTATTTATCCCATCTTAGAGCGATTCCCGCTGAAATAATGGCGATCTGCCCGGGGTTTTTCCTGCCTGGTTAAGGTGTCCTGACGGCGCGCGGCGGCAACGGCCGGTGTCATGATCCGCCCTGATCCGCCCTCATCCGTCCCTTGGACCGCCGGGCGGGCGCCGGTGCGATGTGGATACGCCCCCCGGCAAGGCTGATCAAGGCTCCCGCAAGGGTTTGCTTCAGGACCGGCCGGCCATTTGCGGCTGCGCGGGGGCTTGCAGCCAAACTTGCAGCTATGGCCTGATCGAGCGCCGCCAGGAGGGCCTCGACCTTGCCGAGTTCCGCCGGCCCCTCATGACCAAGGGCATTGACGGCCCGCAGCAGGAGCCGCAGCCGGACCTCCTCGGGCAGCTTGGCGAATGCCGAGGCCTCGAAGCTGCGACCGCCCGCCTGCGGCGCATCGCCGCGCGCCCGAAGCTGAAGGAAGCGTTCGGCGCCATCGACCAGCACGTCGACCGCCGCATTGGCGCGCGCCAGCCTGCCTGCGAGCCGCGCCAGGCTCCTGCTGTCGCCCCCCTCGGCCGCGAGTTGCGGCAGCAGCGCGCGCAGCCGCGGCCGGGTGAAGGCGGTGTCGCGATTGGTGGGATCATCGGCAAAGCCGATCTTCGCCCGCCTCAAGGTCGCGATCAGCTGCGACTTCGGGACATCGAGCAGCGGACGCACCAGCACGACGCCGTCGCGCTCCGTGAGGCGCGCCATCGCCGACAGCCCGGCAAGCCCGCTGCCGCGGACAAGGCGCATCAACAGGGTCTCGGCCTGATCGTCGCGGGTGTGGGCGGTCAGCACATGGCTCGCGCCGGCGTTGCGCGCGGCCTGCGCAAGCAGGCGGTAGCGGGCTTCGCGTGCAGCGGCAGGCAGTCCCGTGTCCGGCTTCGCGCCGCGCCAGCGCAGGGTCCGGTGCGCCAGCCCGAGTTCGGCCGCCAGCCGCTTGACCTCGCGTGCCTCGCGCGCCGCCTCCGGGCGCAGACCGTGATCGACAGTGACTACGGTCAGTTGCGGACCGCGTGCCAGGCCGCGCTTCCAGCGCGCGGCGAGCCACATCAGCGCGACCGAGTCAGGTCCGCCGGAGACCGCGAGCACCAGCGCCGGCGCACTTCTGAGCTCGGCGAAGAGTTGCTTCGCCGCGCGCGCCGAGATCGGTGAGTTGTCGTCGTCTGACATGACGCTGCCCAGGCAATCCCAGACTATTTAGCGCGGCGCCATCCGCATTGTCAGGGCGCAAACACCACGCGTCAGCACTTCACCCGCTTCTGCTCGCGATCGACGGCGGATTTGACGCCGGCGGAGGCGCGCGGATATTTGCGGCCGACCTCGCCGAAGGCGGCGCAGGCGGCCTCTTTCTCCTTCAGCGCGGCCAGCGACTGGCCGAGCCGCAGCAGGGCATCCGGCGCCTTGGCGGATTTGTCGTATTTGGTGGTGACGGCGAGGAAGGCTTCCGCGGAGTCGCGATATTGCTGGCGCTGGAAATAGCTTTCGCCGAGCCAGTATTGCGCGTCGCCGAGCAGCGGATCGCTCGGATGTTTCTGCGCAAAATTCTTCATGGTCTGCTCGGCCAGCGCATAGTCCTTGCGCTGCATGTAGCCGATGCCGAGGTCGAACTCGTCGCGCGGCGTTGCCGAGGGCGGCAGGGTCGTCAGGCCGGTGCCGCCCGATGGCGCGGGATAACCCGATTGTGCCGGCGGGTAGCCGGGCTGGGCTGCCGGCGGCACGCCTTGCTGGTAGCGCGGGCTGGTGTTGGCGAGATCGAGCGGCTCGCCGGCAGCGCGCCCGCCGCCAGGGGTGCCTGCCGGCATCGGCTGCTGCCCGCCACCAAGCGCGCGCGGCGCGCCGGGCGCATTCGGGTTCTGGTTCGGATCGAAGGAATCACCGCGGCGGCGCACGCCGGGCGCACCGGGCGCCGGCTGCTCCTGAACGATCGGCGCGGGAGCAGCGATCTGCGGCTGCTCGTAATTCGGCTGAGCCTGTTGCTGCTGGCGATAGGCCGGCGCGGACTGCGCAGGCGGTACGGCCGCGACCGAGGGCTGGACCGGCGCCTGTCCGGGCGCGGCCTGCGCGCCACCCTCGAGCGCCCGCAGCCGCTCCTCGAGCTGGCGGTTGCGGTATTGCAGCTCCTCGTTCTGGCCGGTGAGCTGGCGCAGCTGGTTCTCCAGCCGCTCGATCCGCATCTCGGGGTCATCGTCCGACTGCGCCAGTGCGGGCGAGCACAAAGAGAACAGCGCGGCGATCGCCACGGTGCCGGTAAAGACCTTGGATCTGGATGACATCTTGCCCTGACGACGAAAACGAAATCTGCGACGGAACCTGCGACGCGCCACACATTGAAAGGCAGTACGCCAAAAATGTGACTGGCACCACGGGGTTTCGGTCACAGATGGCTGAAACAAAACCGGCGCCCGAGAGGGCGCCGGCATAATCGGTTCCTGAAGATGAACGGCGCCTGACTGATCGTCAGGAGCTCGCGTTCAGCACGGTGACGGCGCGACGGTTCTGCGACCAGCAGGAAATATCGTTACAGACAGCGACCGGCCGCTCCTTGCCGTAGGAGATCGTGCGCATGCGGTTCGGATCGATGCCGCGCGAGGCGAGGAACGAACGCACCGACTGGGCGCGGCGGGCGCCGAGTGCGATGTTGTATTCGCGGGTGCCGCGCTCGTCGGCATGCCCCTCGATGGTGAAGCTGTACTGCCGATAGTTCTGGAGCCACTGCGCCTGCTTCTCCAGGGTCACGATCGCCTGCGGCGTCAGATCGGTCTGGTCGCTCTCGAAGAACACGCGGTCGCCCACGTTAACGACGAAATCCTGCTGGCTGCCAGGCGTCGCAGCATTGGCCATCGCATCCGTCGCTGCGTTCTTGTTCGCGCATGCGCCCATCGACAGCGCGATCGCAACCACCGCAGCCAGCTTCAATCCCTGGAGGATACGCATAGGGTATTTCATTCCGGAGCCTCCACGCTCACGTTCGTCCACTGCTGTCCGGTCTACAGGGGGTTGGTTAAGCGAACGTTCCGTCAACCTTGATGGAACCTTGCTTCAGCCGGTCAAATGCCCCCAAACCGCGAAAAGCAACCGTCATGGTTAATGGGTTCTAAATGTGGCGCGAGGGTGAAGCAACCTGCAGCAACCGGCAAAAGTGCAGGCTTTTGCTGGAATTTTGGGCTCGGACGATGATGGGGATGAACGGAGCCCGGCCGAAAGGCGCGCGGCGGCTCGAGGCGGTGACGGCAGGCAATCAGACGTGAGCGGCTTCCGGCACCAGTGACGACCGCTGCGGGATCTCGCGCTGCCCGCCGCGCCCAAACAGCATCCGCCGCTCGAAGGCGGTGGAGCGCATGATCGGATAGCGCTCGAACACCTTCTTCCGGAAGGTGGGGAAATCCGCCGCCATCAGTCCGAAGGGCTTGGTGAGACCCGGCACCAGGCGGGGCTCGGCGATCGTCTCGTGCAGGAACACCCGCCGGTAGAAGGCCTGATGCTCGGGACGCACGATGGCGAGGCCGAGATCGGCATTGAAGTGCTCGCACGCCATGTAGGCGAGCCGGGTCGTCAGATAGGGCAATTCCGGAACCCGCTTCACCTGGTCGGGATCGGCGACAAAGCGGGTCGGGTCGATCATGACCTCGCCGCGATCGAGCCGCGGCAGCAGGATGTCGGGGAAGACGTCGGCCGAGGTGGACTCGCGCCATTCCGAAGTCAGCACGCTGATGCGCACGGAGCTGCAGAGCTGGCCACGGAGATAGACGCCGAAGGTCCACGCGTTCGGCAGCTCGTCGTAGCGGTCGGTGACGCGGGCTTCCGCGGATTCCCTGACGGCACCCTCGCGCAGATAGGCGCGGTAGCGGAGGTTGTAGATTTGCTCCTTCTCCGCGTCCGTCGCCGCGAGATGATAGTCGACGTCGGTCAGAAGCTCCGCTCCCCGTCCAACAGCCGAAATGACAGATCTGGCTGAGGACTGCATTCGAACTCCTTACCCACCACCAACAACACCACGCGAACCTGGGCCATTTGCCGCTGAACAACTTGCGCGCGCGTGACGATTTATTAACACCTCCTTAACGACGATGCAAAGCAATCGACGCGATAGGGTTAACCCCCGTAGCACTACGGTCGGTTCAGCAACTGCCTGAAACGACGTGCAATTTCTGGATGTGGACTCAGGCGAAGGAGCGTGAGCTGACAACCTGGAGCAGGCCCTCGCCGCGCCGCCCATGCGAGGCGTTGAGGAGCTGTCGCATCCGCACGGCGGGCACCGGACGGCTGAACAGATAGCCTTGCGCCTCGGAGACGGTGCCGTCGGCGCTGATCAGCTCGAGCTGCTCGTTGGTCTCGATGCCCTCGACCACCACCGCCATGCCGAGGTCGGCCGACAGCCGCGCCACGCCACGCAGCAGCGTCAGCGGCCGGTCGGTGTCGATGCCCTCGAGGAAGGAGCGGTCGATCTTCACCTTCTGCATCGGGAAATTGTGCAGATAGCTGAGGCTGGAATAGCCGGTGCCGAAATCGTCGAGCGAGATGCGCACGCCGAGCGCATGCAGTTGCGACAGCGTGTCGTGGGTGAGCTGGGTGTTACGAAGCAGCGAGGACTCCGTGATCTCGATCTCCAGCCGGTGGGCCGGCAGCCCCGAGACCTCGAGCGCGTAGCGGATTTCGCTGAGCACGTCGCGCTGGTGGAATTGCTGCGGCGAGAAGTTGACGGCGACGCTGACGCCGTCGGGCCACTTCATGCATTCCATGCAGGCGCGGCGCAGGATCCAGCGGCCGAGATCGACGATCAGCCCCATGTCTTCGGCGACCGGGATGATGTCGACCGGCGAGACCGTGCCGCGCACCGGATGATTCCAGCGCAGCAGCGCCTCGCAGGTCGTGATCTTGCCGGACTTCAGATTGACCAGCGGCTGGTAGAACAGCTCGAACTCCTCGTTGGCCAGCGCCTTGCGCAGGTCGAGCTCGAGAATGCGGCGGGCCTCGACGGTGGCCGCCATCTCGTCGCGGAAGAAGCAGAAGGTGCCGCGGCCGTCAGCCTTGGCGCGGTAGAGCGCCATGTCGGCGTTCTTGAGCAGCGTGTCGGCCCTGACGTCGCCGTCCGGCGAGGTCAGCGCGATGCCGACGCTGGCGCCGATCTCGACCAAATGATTGTCGATGCGATAGCGCTCGCTCAGGCGTTCGACGATGCGGCGGGCGAGGCTCGCGGCATCCTCGGCCGAGCTGATGTTCTGCTGGAATACGACGAACTCGTCGCCGCCGAAGCGGGCGACGAAATCCTCAGGACGCAGCATCTCGCGCAGGCGGTTGGCGACCGCGCACAGGAGCTGGTCGCCGCAGGGATGGCCGAGCGTGTCGTTGACCTGCTTGAACTGGTCGAGATCGACGAACAGCAGCGCGGAGAGACGCTCGGCGTCGTGCGAGATCGCCAGCAACCGTTCGATTTCGTCGCGGAACGAGACCCGGTTGGGCAGCGCCGTGAGCTCGTCATAGCGGGCGAGATGGGTGATCCGGGCTTCCGCGTTGGTACGCTCGGTGATGTCTTCCAGCAGTAGCACCGTGCCGCCGCCGGTCATCGGCTGGAACGTCCAGGCGAGCGCGCGGCCGCGCGAGGAATCCGGGTCGGTGGTGACGATCTCGCAGATCCGCGCATGCTCGATCTCGGCCAGGATCTGCTTGCCGCTCTCCGCCGAGATGGAGCCGGCGGCGATACAGGCCGATACGATGTCGGCAGCGGTGGCGCCACGCTTGACCAGATCTTCGGGCAACGCCATCAGCTCGCCGAAGCGATGGTTCATCACCGCAAGGCGGCCGTCGGCGCGAAACATGCACAGGCCATGCGGCATGTTGTTGAGCGCGGTGTCGAACTGGCTTGCCAGCGCTGACTCACGAAAGCTCGAGGTCAGCGCCTTGACGAAGATCGCATGCAGGCTGAGATTGATGTTCTTCAGCCCGACGAAGAAGAACACGAGCAGGACGGCGAGCCCGATGTGGTAGAAGCCGCCATGCAGCAGCAGCGCGAGCGACATCGGTGCGCAGGCGAGCGCGACGTGCCACTGGATCACCCGGGGCTGGCCGTAATTGCGGGCGGCGCCGCCCGCGGTGTAGCCGATGCCGATGGCGACACAGAGCATGTCGGCAATCGGATCGTCATTGTTGTAGATGACGACGAAGGACCACAGGCCGAGCACCGCCGCATAGCTGAGCGCGCCGAGCCAGTAGCGCGGCTCCAGGTGCTTGGCTTCCTCGAACGACAGTGGGTGCGTACGGTTTTCGTATCCGCGCATCTGGAACGCGCGCGCGGTGCCGATCGCGATCAGCAGAAATGCGAGCGGCCACAGCCAGACATCGCCTGTCTTCAGCGCAGTCATGACCGCGGCCACGGCCGCGGAGGCCGAGCCCAGGAAAATCGCCCAGAAATTCTGCACCATAGAGTTGATGAGAGCGGCGTAGAGTATCGGCTCCAGCTCGTCTCGATCGCTCTGCTTCTGGTCGGCCAGCTGCATCGGCTTGTTACGCGTCCTGTTTGGCGCGTACTTTTACCCAGACCTGATGAAGCCTTTCTGAGGGAACATCGTTAAAGTCGAGTTGTTTTTCGGCAATAGCGAACATGTTTCCGCTGAAATATCAAGCAACTAGGCAAGCGTTGCCGGGCACAAGGTGAAGGAAAGCTTGCGTCCCGCACCAAACCCCGAAAAAATCGGCATGTTTTTTCGAAAACATCGCGCGTCTGAACGCGCAATGTCTTAGCCCCGATGTTTCACGCGAACCTGTATCCGCTTCGCTCGCAGGCGCTCTAGCCGGGTGTCGAGGACAGCAGCGGCGACCATGCCGGGTCGGAGGCGAAGCCCGGCGTCGGCACCTTGAGCTCGTTGCGGCCGGAGATGTCGACGGAGAACAGCGACGGCCCGCCGCTGCCGCCGGGATCGCGGAAGAACATCAGCACGCGGCCGTTCGGCGAGAAGGTCGGCCCTTCGTTGTGATAGCCCGAGGTGAGCAGACGCTCGCCGGAGCCGTCCGGCTTCATGACGCCGATCGAGAACTGCCCGCCGCCCTGCCTGGTGAAGGCGATGTAATCGCCACGCGGCGACCACACCGGCGTCGAATAGGTGGCGTTGGTGTCGTCCTTGGAGAAGGAGATGCGCTGCGCAGCTCCCCCGCCCGCCGCCATCACATAGATCTGCGACCTGCCGCCGCGATCGGATTCGAAGCAGATGCGGGTGCCGTCCGGTGAGTAAGACGGAGAGGTATCGATCGCCGGCGTGTCGGTGAGGCGCGTGGTCGAGCGCGAGCGCAGATCCATCACGAACAGGTTCGAATTGCCGCCCTGCTGCAAGCTCATGATGACGCGCTGGCCGTCCGGCGAGAAGCGCGGCGCGAAGGTCATGCCGGGGAAATTGCCGACGATCTCGCGCTGGCCGGTCTCGATGTTGAAGAGATAGACCTTCGGATCGCCCTGGCCGAACTCCATGTAGGTGATCTCTTGCGAGTTCGGCGAGAAGCGCGGCGTCAGCACAAGGTCGGAGCCGCGGGTCAGATAGCGCACATTGGCGCCGTCCTGGTCCATCATCGCGAGCCGCTTGACGCGACGCTCCTTTGGGCCGGTCTCGTCCACGAACACCACACGGCTGTCGAAATAGCCCTTTTCGCCGGTCATCTGCTCATAGATCTGGTCGGAGATGATGTGGGCGATACGGCGCCAATATTCCGGCGAGGTGAAATATTGCTGGCCCGCAAGCTGCTGGCCCGTGATGACGTCCCACAGGCGGAATTCCGCCTTGAGCCTTCCGTCCTGCCCCCGCGTCATGCGGCCGGTGACAAGGGCCTGCGCGTTGATGGTCTTCCAGTTCTGGAATTGCGGCGCGACGTCGATGTTGCTGATGCGCTCGATGAAAGCTGCCTGGTCGATCGGTGCGAACAGGCCCGACCGCTTCAGATTGTTGGTGATGACCTGGGTGACGCCGTTGCTGACGTCGCCGTCGGCGGGCGAGCCCGGCACGAAGTTGGAGATCGCGATCGGGATCGGCCGAAACTCGGTTGGATTGAGTTCAAGCCGCTTTTGGCCCTGGGCCAGGGCATGTCCGCCCCCGAGCGTCGCGAGCGCCGATCCTGTCAGTGTCATGAAGCGGCGGCGGTTCATCGATAGGACGTCATTCATCGCAAAATTCTTTTGTTCGGATGTCACAACATATCTTTCAGGCCGAAGCGCATCGGAATGGTCTTCCAAGTGTCATACTGCTGCTTCGGCAGGAACGAATAGACCTGACACTGCACGATGGCGCGCTTGGCGCTCTCCGCCACCGCCTGAGCAATCGACCGAGACGGGCCGCGAACCGCGACGATAACCGGCTCGGACGCAAGCGAGCCGTCGATTTTCATCGGGATATCGATGTCAGCCTCGTATTGCTCGGCGTCTTGCCCGTTATAGGTGGGCGTGAAGCAGCGCCGGACCGCATTCGTGAACGCGCCTCCCCACGTCGCAACGTTGTTGGCAGCAGTCCCGGTCGTCGATCCCAGCGCAGCCGACGCATTCAGCGCCGCGCCGGAGAGCTCGTGCCGGGTCGCCGCGCGCTTGTCGAGGTCGCGCTGGATCTGCGCGGGATCGAAGCTGCGCTCCTTGGGCTTCGGTTGCTGCTGCGGCTGCACCGCCGCGACCTTCTGCTCGACGGGCTTCGGCGGAGGCTTCTTGGTTTCCAGCTTCTTCTGGAGCTCGGCGATCGGATCTTCCTTGGCCGGATCAGGCTTCTTTTCCTGCGGCTTCGGCTCTTCCTTCGGCTTCGCCTCGGCGACGGGCTTCGGCGGCTCGGGCTTCTTCTCGACCGGCTTCTCGACGGGTTTCGGCGGCGGCTCGGGCGTCGAGTTGGTCTTGATCAGCTCTTTCTTCTCGGTGACCTTGCCGACCGCATCTTCCTCGGGCTTGGCCTCGGCGATCTTCTCGACCTTGGGCTTCGGCTCTTCCTTTTTGCCGGTCTTCTGCCCCGACATCATCTGCGCAAGCTGATCGGTGGAGATGATGTCGATTGGAAGCGACTCTTCCGCGACAAAGGCCTTGCTGCTAAAGGTGACCAGTCCCCATCCAAGCACGAGGACGTGGAGGGCAATCGACGCAACGAGTGTCTTGTCGACGTTCACCTTCACCGGTTTACCCCTGATCCGCCTCGGTCACGAGCGCCAGCTTCTTGAAGCCCGCGCCGGACAACAGGCCCATGACCTTGGCCACCGTTCCGTAATCCGCCTTCTTGTCCGCGCGCAGATAGATGCGCTCCTCGAGCCCGCCGCGCGCGTCCGTGATCGCCTTCAGCTTCGGGATCAGCTCGTTGATCGCGATCTCTGCGTCATTGATGAACACCTTGCCCTTGATGTCGACCGACATCTGGATTGGCTTCTGGTCGTTGTTTTCGAGGCTCTTGGCCTGGGTCTGCGGCAGGTCGAGCGGCACGCCGACCGTCAACATCGGCGCCGACACCATGAAGATGATGAGCAGCACCAGCATCACGTCCACCATCGGCGTGACGTTGATCTCGGCCACGACGGGCTTGCGCCGGCCGCGGCGCCCGCCGCCTCCGGACGAACTAGCTACGTTCATCGCCATGATCGAGTGCCCAAATTGCCCCTCACACTATACATGCCGTCCGTCAGCCCCGCTCGTCGATCTGACGCGACAGAATGGCGGAAAATTCATCGGCGAAACCTTCGAGCCGCTGGGCCTGCCGGTTCACCTCGGAAGTGAACTTATTGTAGAAAATAGTGGCAGGAATGGCGGCGATAAGGCCGACGGCGGTCGCAAACAGCGCTTCCGCGATGCCCGGCGCGACCACCGCCAGGGAGGTATTTTTCGATGCCGCGATCGACTGGAAGCTCGACATGATGCCCCAGACCGTGCCGAACAGGCCGACAAAGGGGCCGGCGGAGCCGACGGTAGCGAGCACCAGCAGCCGGCGTTCCAGCCGCTCGACCTCGCGGGCGATCGAGACGTTCATCACCTTGTCGATGCGCATCTGAAGGCCCGCGACCGAGCGGGCGTGGCTCTCGAAGGAACGCTTCCACTCGCGCATGGCGGCGACGAAGCAGGCCGCCATGGAATGCGTCGGCTTGGCCGAGAGCGTGCGATAAAGCTCCTCGATCGACTCGCCGGACCAGAAGGCCTGCTCGAACCGGTCCATCGAGCGGCGGGTGCGTGCGTAAAGAAAGATCTTGTCGATCGCGATGGCCCAGACCCAGACCGAGCAGGCGAGAAGCCCCAGCATCACCGCTTTCACGATCCAGTGAGCCTGCCAGAACAGCGCAATCAGCGACACGTCCGCGGAAGCGGCAACCGGAAGGGCTGACTGAGCCACGTCGGCCGGATTCATAAGCAGTATCCTCTCAAGGCGATCATTTACCTGACCTCTCCGGCCAGCAAATGGCTGCCGGTTCCCCAACAGCCGCGCTAGCACCGGCGCGGCCGGCAAGCCCGCTCAAAGCCTTGTCTTTCTGGGGTGCAGGGGCTCGTCCAAAGCCGGCCGTCTGCATTCCCTGCCAAGATGTCAAAACTATGGGCCTTGAGCACGGCTCCGGGCACGACT
The DNA here is from genome assembly GCF_040547725.1 of Bradyrhizobium sp. LA2.1. NCBI lineage: Bacteria > Pseudomonadati > Pseudomonadota > Alphaproteobacteria > Hyphomicrobiales > Nitrobacteraceae > Bradyrhizobium > Bradyrhizobium sp. LA2.1. The sequence continues at coordinate 200,713 of NZ_JBEPQI010000011.1, read as the reverse complement.
GTCCGCAATTACCAGAGCCCGCCGATGGTTAACGTGCGGTTACCACGGCCGAATTTGGCTGCCGGAAAGGTAGGCAGCGCAAGCGGTTGGCCGCTTTGCCGCGGGACATGGCGGCGACGGATCGGAGCCGGGTCCACTGGCGAGGTCGGTTCCCTCCCCCCTTGCGGGGGAGGGCCAGGGAGAGGGGTACCACACGGGGGCTCCCACCGAAATCGAACACACGCAACGAGCACCTTTTCCTGGGCACCCGCTCTCCCCCGCAAGGGGGGAGCGCAGTGTGCTCCGTGCGGGCACCCGATTTCTTACGCTGACCGTTCGAACACCGCTGCCATCAGCGGCCGATTTGCCCGACGGATTCCGCCTGATAGTCTGCGCTTGCATAGATCAACAAGGGCCGGGACAGCCGGCCTCGCCAAGGGAGCAAGCCGTGCAAAATGCGGGAACACGCCTGCGGTGGCTGAACGCCGCGATCGTATCGATCTGCCTCACGGCCTTTGACCCCGCGCACGCGGCGTCGGTCGCGCCGGTCGCCGCGCAAAACGGCATGGTGGTGTCCGCGCAGCATCTGGCGACCCAGGTGGGTGTCGATGTGCTGAAGCGCGGCGGCAATGCCGTCGATGCCGCTGTGGCCGTCGGTTATGCCTTGGCCGTCGTCTATCCGGCCGCCGGCAATCTCGGTGGTGGCGGCTTCATGACGATCCAGCTCGCCGACGGCCGCAAGACCTTCCTCGATTTCCGCGAGACCGCGCCCAAGGCGGCGACGGCCAATATGTATCTCGACAAGGACGGCAACGTCATCAAGGGCATCTCGACCAAGGGGCATCTGGCTGTGGGTGTGCCAGGCTCCGTCTCGGGCATGGAATATGCGCGCGAAAAATACGGCACCATGAAGCGCGCCGACCTGCTCGCTCCCGCGATCCAGTTCGCCGAACAGGGATTTGTACTCGACCAGGGGGACATCGACCTGCTGCGCTCGGCAACCGACGATTTCAAGGACGATCCAGCATCGAGCGCGATCTTCCTCAACAACGGCCAGCCGTTCGGCGTGGGCGATCGACTGCTGCAATCCGAACTGGCGAAAACCCTGCGCGAGATCAGCAGCAAGGGCACCGACGGCTTCTACAAGGGCTGGGTCGGCAGCGCCATCGTGGCATCGAGCCAGGCCGGCAAGGGCCTGCTGACGCAGGACGACCTCGACGGCTACAAGACGCGCGAGCTCGCACCTGTCGAATGCGACTATCGCGGCTATCACGTGATTTCCGCGCCGCCACCGAGCTCGGGCGGCGTCGTCATCTGCGAGATCCTAAATATCCTGGAGGGCTACCCTCTGAAGGAGCTGGGCTACCATTCCGCGCAGGCCGTGCACGTGCAGATCGAGGCCATGCGGCATGCTTACGTGGACCGCAACAGCTATCTCGGCGATCCGGATTTCGTGAAGAATCCGCTCGACCGCCTCCTCGACAAGAATTACGCAACCAAGATCCGCGCCGTGATCGATCCGAACAAGGCCGGGATCTCCAAGGACATCAAGCCGGGCGTCGCGCCGCACGAGGGCAGCAACACCACGCACTATTCAATCGCGGACAAGGACGGCAACGCGGTATCGGTGACGTACACGCTGAACGATTGGTTCGGCGCCAAGGTGACGGCGGCCAAGACCGGCGTGCTGCTGAACGACGAGATGGACGACTTCACGGCCAAGGTCGGGGTGCCGAACCTGTATGGCCTGGTGCAGGGTGAGGCGAATTCCATCGCTCCGGGCAAGCGACCGCTGTCTTCGATGAGCCCGACCATCGTCACCAAGGACGGCAAGACCGTCATGGTGGTGGGCACGCCCGGCGGCAGCCGCATCATCACGGCGGTCCTGCAGACCATGATCAATGCGATCGACTACGGCATGAACGCGCAGGAGGCCGTCGACATGCCACGCATCCACCAGCAATGGCTGCCTGATATGACCAATGTCGAGGACTATGCGCTGTCACCGGACACGCGCAAGATCCTGGAAGGCATGGGCCACAAATTCGGACCACCGCAACCGGCCAACCATCTCGCGGTCATCATCGTCGGCGCGCCGTCGCTGAACGGCGAGCAAGTCGGCAATAATCGTTACTACGGTGCGAACGATCCACGCCGAAACAGTGGGCTGGCGGCAGGGTATTGAGAGAACGCGTAGGGTGGGCAAAGGCGCAAAGCGCGGTGCCCACCTTACAGGAGCTCTGCTCGGCAGTAGCGCCCCTCACCATTTCTCCTTCGAGGTCCGTACATCGAGCTCGAACGACCAGGCGCGCTCGGGCTGGCGATAGAGGAAGGCGAAGGCATCGACGATGCCATCGATGTCGATCAGGCTGTCCTCGCGGCCGGCCGCATCCGGGAATCGTGAAAAGATCTTGTCGCCGGCGATCGCGCCGTCGACCACGACATGGCCGACATGGATGCCGTCGCTCGCGTATTCCTTCGCCATCGCCTGCGCCAGCGTGCGCAGGCCGGCCTTGGACGAGTTGAAGGCGCCGTAGCCGGAGCGTCCGCGCAGCGAGGCACTGGCGCCGGTGAACAGCAGCGTGCCGGTCTTCTTCGGCACCATGCGCCGCACCGCCTCGCGGCCGAACAGGAAGCCACCGAAGCAGACTACGCGCCAGGCGTTCTCGAAATAGTCGGCCTCCATCTCGATGATCTTGCCGGGCGTGTTGTTGCCGGCGTTGTAGATGGCGAGGTCGAGGTTGTCGCCGGCGGCATCGAACAGCGCGACGATGTCCCCCTCCCTGGTCGCATCGGCAACGAAGGGCATGGCTGCGCCGCCCGCCTTCGTGATGTCGTCGACAACGGCCTGCAAGGCAGACAGCGTCCGGCCCGCGACGATCACCTTGAGCCCATCGGCCGCAAAACGCTTGCAAAGCCGGGCCCCGAGCCCGCGGTCCGGACCAACGCCGATCACGATTGCCGTCTTCATTGCAACTCTCCGAAGGTTGATGGGGTCAAGCCGCCGAGGCAGGTTCGGGGCAATTGGTCAATCGCGCGGGATTGCCGATCGCGGTGCAGCCGGCGGGCACGTCACCGGTCACAACAGCTCCGGCGCCGATCTTTGCGAAATCGCCGATATTGATGTCACCGAGAATGGTCGCGCCGCCGCCGATGTAGACACCGCGGCCGATGCGCGGCGAGCGCGTCGGCAATTCACCGCGACGGCCGATGCTGACGCTCTGGAGGATGGTGACCTCGTCACCGATCACCACATTCGCACCAATCACGATGCCGGTGGCGTGGTCGAGATAGACGGACGATCCAATGGATGCGGCCGGATGAATGCTGATCTGCAGCAGGTTGGACGCCTCGTTCTGAAACAGCAGCGCCGCGTCGCGATGGTCATGACGCCAGAGCCAGTTCGAGACGCGCCAGGCTTGCAGCGCGACATAGCCCTTGTAATGCAGCAGCGGTGGCAGCAGGTCGGTGATGGCGGGATCGCGCAATGCGATGGCCTGCAGATCCCGGCTGGCGGTTTCGATCAGGTCTGGCTCGCCTTGAAAGGCGTCGCGGGAATAGGACGTGAAGCGCGTGCGCCCGGTGGTGCCGCTGCCGAGCCGCTGCCCGATCAAATCGGCCAAAGCGGCGGCAAAATCATCGTGAGCGAGAATGGCACGCGCAAGGGCTTTGCCGAACACGGGGTCTGCATCAGCCGCGCGCCGCGTCTCGCTGCGGATCTGTCGCCAGAGGCCGTCGCTCGCCGTGATCGCAGCTTCCGCCATTGTCGCCTCCGGTCCGCCCACTCTTGTGAAGGCGAATATAGGCGGTCCGGGTCGGGGCGCCAGTCACGCCGCCGGGACACGCTTGCTTTCGCCCTCAAGACCGGGCCGGGCCCGCTTGCGCAGGCTGAGCGCGTAGAGCCAGCCGCCCGCCGCGATCAGGATCGGCAGGATGAAGAGCGCGACATCGCGGAGCAGGATCATGGGGCGATGCTCCCCTTTGCAAACGAGACCGCGCGGCTGAGTGCGTACGAGGCGCACCAATAGAGATAAAGGCTGAGAAAGAACCGCCAGGATTCGCCGAGCTGCCACTGCGGATAGAGCTGGACTTCCGTCGGCCATCCATTGAGGAACGCGATTGCCACCGGCACGATGTTTCCGAACCGGTCGAACAGCGCCGAGGCGCGCTCGAGGAGCGCGATGCTCTGGCTGATCTCTTTGCGTTCGGCGTTGGTCATGGTCGGGCCCGTTGGCGCCGCGGGAGATGCGCCGTCAGGGCTTGGTCGGGCCCGGCGCGGATCGGGTTCTACCGGTCCTGCACATGTACGTGATCAACGCCGCAGAACGCACGCCCGCCGGCGCAGAGGCGAAAATGGCAATCGGGATCAGACGCGCAGCCGCCATAGACCAAGCCGATGTAGCCCAACACCGCCAGGGCGGTCACGGCAAGCAGCAGGCGGGTGTAGAGGTCCATGATGCGCGTCGTCCAGCAGCGCGGCGGATTGAGGTGGCACGCGCAAGTCTTGGTGTCGGATCGTCGGCGGTTGGTTCTGGTCCCCCAAAAACCAAACCGCCCGCCTGCGGGTTGCGCAGGCGGGCGGCTCGGGGCCATCAGGACTTTGGGGGCATGCGCCTGAAGGCTCTGAGAGGCAGACCCCGGATCAGCCGTTTTAGATCAGCCTTTTTAGATCAGCCTTGCGGCTGGTCGGTCGGCGGCGGGGTCGGGCGCGTCTTGTGCTGCGCCATGAACTGGTCGAACTCTTCCTTGTCCTTGGCGTGACGCAGACGGTCGAGGAAATTCCTGAACTCGACCTGCTCTTCCTCAAGCCGCTGCAGCGTCTCGGTGCGGTATTCGTCGAAGGCACGGTTGCCGCTCGAGGGCGGGCCGAAGCCGAAGCCGAAACCACGGCGCTCCATGCGGCCGCGCATGCGGTCCATCTTGTACTGCATCCGCTCCATCTTGTTCTGCCAGCGATCCTGGTGGCTCCAGCAACCCATTTTTCTGCTCCCGAGTGTGAAAAAGAGAAGGGCAAGTCCGATCGGCCACCAGATGATGAAGCCGAGGATGGTCACGGCGATCCAGCCGGGATGCCAGGGCGTATCGAGCATGTGGGGGCGCTCATAGCGTTCGTCAGAGGAACCGCGCCATCGATTGACATCAGCGGTGTAGGCCATTTCCATCTCCATCACGGCACCAGCGCCGTTGTGAATGTAAATAACATTTACATAGCTAGACCATCCCGCGATTTTGTCAAGTCGGCCGCCCGACAGGGTCGCCGAATTATTTGCGCAATTTTATTTCGGCTTGCCCCAGGGGCCGCCGGGCGGCAGGCCAGAACCGGAGGATGCCTCCGGTGGCACCGGCGGCGGCTCGGCGCTTCGTGCCGGCGGACGGCGGTCGGTCGGGAAGCCGAGGCCGCGCAGATAGATCAGCACCTCGGCTTCAAGCAGGTCATCCGGCGACATCGGCAGTTTTCGCCGCGCGGCGTCGCCGCGTGAGAACAGCGAGGCCACGCCGTGGGCCATCGACCAGATGTGCAGCGCCATCATCATGGCCGGTGGCCGCGGCGTGCCGGGCGGCGCCAGCGCCGCAAGCCGTTCGGCGGCTGCGCGAATGATGTTGAAGGCGCGTTCACTGGCAGCCTGCAGGGCCGGATTTGAATCGACCGGCACGCCTGATTCGAACATCGCGTTGTAGAAGGCAGGCTCCTCGCGGGCAAAGGCGAGATAGGCCTTGCCGACGCGCTCGAACGCCGAGACCGTATCCGGGCGCCCGTCGTCCCAGGCCGCGGTCAGGCGCTGCTCGAACTGCTCGAAGCCGCGCTGCGCGATCGAGGACAGCAACTCCTCGCGGTCGCGGAAATGCCGGTAAGGCGCCGCCGCGCTGACGCCGGCCATGCGCGCGGCATCGGCAAAGGTGAAGCCGGCCGCGCCCTTCTCGGCGATCAGCCCGAGGGCAGCCTGCAACAGGGCTTCCTTCAGATTGCCGTGGTGATAGCCGCGCTCGGTGCGGCCCTGGTCCTTACGCCAGCTCATGTGAACAGCTTTTACATGAGCCGGGCGTGAAGTCACTAGCGCAGGCCGGATTTGATTAACCGGCCAACTCGTCATTCCGGGGGCGGCTCGACCCGGGGCTGCTCGACGAGCCGAACCCGGAATCTCGAGATTTCCGGGCTCGCGTGTGCGCGCCCCCGGAATGACACGGCCTAGCCGCCGGGAATCGGCAGCACCGGCATGATCTCGACGCGTTCGCCGGGGAAGATCGCGAAGTGCGGGTGGTTCTCGAACATCTTGGCTGCGGCCTCATGGGACGCAGCGCGGACCACGGTGAAGGCGCCCATCTCGTTGGCGATGTCGGCGACGCCCTTGCCGTCGACCTTCTTGGTCTTGCCGAGAGGGCCGCCCATGGCCTGGATCGCGCCTTGATGCTTCTCGACCCAGCCTTTCCAGGCCGCCATGCCCTCCTGCTCCTTCGCCTTCCGCGCGGTCTCGGACATCGCGTTCCATGCGGCCCATTGCGGGCTGGTCTTGCTGCCGAGGAAAACGGCGAGATAGGTATCGGTGCTCATTGGTTCTCTCCTTTGTTGATGGATGATGGATTGACGAGCCGCGAGTTGATCCGCGGCCGTCTCGGCTACGTCTTCAGATCGTCGAAACCGGCGGCGGCTGCCTGCACCTCCGGCGGAAAGTCGGCCATCTCCTGCACCTGCCGGATCTCGATGACTTCATTGGCGGAGGCCGGGCACTTCTTCGCCCAGGCGATCGCCTCCTCGCGCGAAGCAACCTCGATCATCCAGTAGCCGCCCAGAACTTCCTTGGCTTCGGCGAACGGGCCGTCGGTCACGATGGGCTCGCCGGTCGCGAACGAGACGCGCGCGCCCATCGACGGCGGGTGCAGACCGTCGAGCGTGATCAGCACGCCGGCATCCTTCAGCGCCTCATTGTAGCGCATCATCGCGGCGACGCGTTCGGGATCGAGTTGCACGTCCGGCGGCGCGGTCTCGTAGCCGAGCGGAATCATCAGCATCATGAATCGCATGAGCAGTCCTTGCTTGCTTTGTCGTTTCGGGTTTGCGCGGCGCGGCGCCACCCCCGGAAGGACGGGAGCGGCGGTCCGGGCCGCCCACCCTTACCTCTAAGACGAACCAACCTTTACGGAACCGACAAGGTGATGAAAATTATTCCAGAGGTCATTGCGCCGGCCGCTAGCGCGGCTTTGGCAGGAAACGCCCATCCTTCCGGGCAGCGCCGAAATAGACGTCGATGCGGCGGACCTTGCCACCGGAAAAGGTGAAGAACTCCGTGTTGCGAAAGCTTCTGCCATCTGTCCCCAGACAGAGATAGGTGACGAAGGCCTCGTCGCCCCGGACGAAAACCCGCTCGATGTCGTGCCGCGCGATCCAGCCGGTGTCCTTCCAGCAGCGCTCGAAATAGGCCGCCTTGTCGAGGTCGTCGTCGAACGGACTGGTGAAGCGGAAATCGTCGGCCAGTGCGTCGGCGACCCGTTGCCGGTCGTTGCCGAGATAGGCTGCGAAGAGGTCTCGAATCAGGCGCTCGCGGTCGTCAGGCATTGATGGTCTCCGCAGAGAAGATCCTCTTGAAGACGATGCACGAACGCGTGCCCCGACATTGCTTGCCGAATTTCAACAGAGACGATGCGAAAATATCGCGAGGCGGGTCCGTACGAGTACGGACCGACTATGTCCACCGCCGTGCATATAGGACGAGAATCTTCGAAAGCAGAACAACATGGCCAGCGCACGCGGAACTACGGAGACCGCGCAGCTTGCTGCAAGGGTTTACAGTTGATCAACGCGTGCATGCAACTTTTTCGAGAAGGCCAATTGCAGCTGGGCCGACGCATAGTTGAACCATTCCGGGGACCTTCAAGTGTTCAATTTCAACAGCAAGGCCAGGATCCAGCACGCGCTCGCGGAAGTCGACGCCCTCGATCGCTCGCAGGCCGTCATCGAATTCGATCTCGACGGCACCATCCTCGATGCCAACGAGAACCTTCTGAAAATGAGCGGCTATTCGCTCGCCGAGATCAAGGGCAAGCATCACAGCATCTTCGTCAGCCCGACTGAGCGCGAGAGCGCCCGCTACCGCGACTTCTGGGCCAGCCTGAACCGCGGCGAATTCCAGACCACGCAATACAAGCGCTTCGGCAAGAACGGCAAGGAAGTCTGGGTTCATGCCTCCTACGCCCCGTTGCTGGACAAGAACGGCAAGGTGGTCAGCTTCATCAAGTTCGCCACCGACATCACGGCGTACAAGATCAAGACCATGGAAGACTCCGGCAAGATCGCCGCGATCAACCGCGCGCAGGCCGTGATCGAGTTCAACATGGACGGCACCATCGTCACCGCCAACGAGAACTTCCTGGGCGCGATGGGCTATTCGCTCGACGAGATCAGGGGCAAGCATCACAGCATGTTCGTGACGCCCGAGGACCGCGCGAGTTCGGCCTATGCCGCATTCTGGGCCAGGCTCAACCGCGGGGAGTTCGAGGCGGCCGAGTACAAGCGACTCGGCAAGGGGGCTAAGGAGATCTGGATTCTCGCGACCTACAACCCGATCCTCGACGAGACCGCCAAACCGTTCAAGGTGGTGAAGTTCGCAACCGACATCACCGCGCAGAAGATGAAGGCCGCCGACAATGACGGCCAGCTCGCCGCGATCCAGAAGTCGCAGGCGGTGATCGAGTTCAACATGGACGGCACGATCCGCACCGCCAACGAGAATTTTCTCAAGGCGGTGGGCTATTCGCTGGCCGAGATCAAGGGCCAGCACCATTCCATGTTCGTCGAGCCGAACGAGAAGAATTCGGCGGCCTACCGCCATTTCTGGGAGAGGCTCAACCGCGGCGAATACCAGGCCGCCGAATACAAGCGGATCGCCAGGGGCGGCCGCGAGATCTGGATCCAGGCGTCCTACAATCCGATTCTGGATCTCAACGGAAAACCCTACAAGGTGGTCAAATACGCCACCGACATCACCGCGCAGGCGATCGGCCGCAAGAAGGCAGACAATGCGCGCGGGCTGATCGAGGCGGTCGCGGCCGGCAGCGAGCAGATGAGCGCCTCGATCCGCGAGATCTCCGAGACCATGGCGAAATCGCGCGAGACCTCCAAGGTCGCGACCACCAGGGTCGAGGCCGCGGACGGCCAGGCCCAGAAGTTGACGGCGGCGGCCCAGGCCATGAGCGGCATCGTCGAGATGATTTCGGGCATCACCAGTCAGATCAACCTGCTTGCGCTCAACGCCACGATCGAATCGGCGCGGGCGGGCGAAGCGGGCCGCGGCTTTGCCGTGGTCGCCTCCGAGGTGAAGAACCTCGCCAGCCAGGCCAAGCAGGCCACCGACACGATTACCTCCGAAATCGACGCGCTGAACACCATCTCGGGCGACGTTGCGAGTTCGCTCACCGCGATCAAGGCCGCGATCGCCGGCGTCAACGAGTTCATCGCCTCCACCGCAGCCGCGGTCGAGGAGCAGAGCATCGTGACCTCCGACATGTCGTCGAACATGCAGCGCGCATCGGCGGAGCTGGCGTAAGCTCTCGCTTTATCACTATCCCCGTCATCCTTCGAGGCCGCTGAAGAAGCGGCCACCCTGGGGGTGACGGAGAGAGAGACCGACGCCCTTACCCTAGCGCTCCCAGCGTCGCGTCGCTTCACTCGCCCCGTCCGGCAGCATCTCGAAGACCGGTGAGGCTAACACCGCATGCACATGCAGCATGGTCGCTCCCGAATTGCGGAAACCGTGCTTGCGGCCGGCGGGAACCAGCAGCACCTGTCCGGCCGTCATCGTGATACGCCGGGCTTCGATCCACATCTCCGCCTCGCCCGCCCGCACGGTGAGCACCTCCTCGACCGTGTGGCTGTGCGTCGGCGCGCCGGCGCCGGGATCGACCCATTGCTCGAAGATGCAGAGCGCGGTCGCGCCGTTGCGCGCGGATGTGACCATGCGGGTCTTCACACCTGGCCGCCATTCCTCGAGCGGGATCGTGCCGGAATCGATGAGCATGGCCTGGAGCCCTTCTTGCCGGGACGAAAGCGAAGTAAAAGGAGCCGGCGCTCGAGCGCGCCCCTTTCGAACACAGGACAGACTAGCAAATGCCGCAGGCCCCACAAAACGTCGCCCTCGTCACCGGAGCCGCGCGAGGCATCGGGCTGGCGACGGCCAAGAAATTCCTGGCCGAAGGGTGGCGCGTCGCGCTGCTCGATATCGAAGGGGAGTTGCAGGCAGCCGCAGCGGCGGCCCTGAAGAATCCCGATAACACGCTGGCAATCACCTGCGACGTGTCCGACGCAGCCGCCGTGGGAGCTGCAATGGCGGCGGTCATGAGCCGCTTCGGTCGGCTCGATGCTCTCGTCAACAACGCCGGCGTCGCCGTGTTCGCGCCAGTGCTGGAGACAAGCGACGCCGATTGGAACAGGATCATGGCGGTCAATCTCACCGGCCCGTTCCTGTGCACCAAGGCGGCCGCGCCGCTGATGCGCGAGCAAGGCGGCGGCGCCATCGTCAACGTCACCTCGATCTCGGCGGTGCGCGCCTCGACCCTGCGTTCGGCCTATGGCACCAGCAAGGCGGGCCTTGCGCACCTGACCAAGCAACTCGCGGTCGAACTCGCCTCGCTCAACATCCGCGTCAACGCGGTCGCGCCGGGGCCGGTCGACACCGCGATGGCGAAGCAGGTGCACAGCAGGGAGATCCGCGCTGACTATCACGACGCCATTCCGCTCAACCGCTACGGCCTGGAGGAGGAACTCGCCGAAGCGATCTATTTCCTGTGCTCGGAACGATCGAGCTACATCACCGGCCAAATTTTGGCCGTCGATGGCGGCTTCGATGCGGCTGGCATCGGCCTGCCGACGCTGCGCGGCGAACGGCGGAACGGGTGAACGTCGTAGGGTGGGCAAAGGCGCGCAAGCGCCGCGCCCACCTTCCCTCCAGATTTGCGATGCCATTGGTGGGCACGCTACGCTTTGCCCACCCTACGGGATCGAGTTAGTGGAGAGCTCCATGCGACGCATGTACTTTGTGGGTGCCTGGATGCTCGCATCTGCGCTCTTTACCACCACCCCCGCCATGGCCGAAATCCGCATCATCCAGTCGCCGGGCGGAGAGGTCGGGCCGTTCCTCGACCTGTTCGAGCAGGTGCGCGAGAGCGGCGAGCGCGTGGTGATCGACGGTCCGTGCCTGTCCGCCTGCACGCTGGTGCTCAGCATCGTGCCGGGCGAGCGCATCTGCGTCACCAAACGCGCGGTACTCGGCTTCCACGCGGCGCGTTCGGTCGACCGCCGTGGGCGTTTTTATGCCGAGCCCGAAGCCTCCGACGCGGTGCTGCAGGCCTATCCCGGCCCGGTGCGCGACTGGATCAGCCGGCACGGTGGCCTCTCGTCCAGATTGCTTTTGCTGAAGGGCCGCGACCTTGCGGCGATCTATCCACGCTGCCGCTGAGCAACAGGCGGCCGCCAGCGATGTGACCGGTTGCATCCGCCGCTGTCCGGCGATTAGGCAGTTTTGCAAAATTCCGACGATCCGGACACGAAATCCGCTCAACCGCTTGGCAATGCCTGCCCAATTTACGCGGTTTGCGGCCTTTCCCGACCGTCTATGATGGTCCCGTCCAGATTGGGGCCGCTCGGGTCACGATGGCTGCAGGGCCGTCATAATCTCAGCAGTGGTCACAGACTAGGATGGTTTCGCTTTTTCAAGATTACACATTTTCAAACCGGTCGCAGGCCGTGCAGCCCATCGATTTTCACTACCGCCTGTCGGACCAGGGACGCATTGTCCTTGGCCAGTTGAGCTCCCAGGAAACCGTCGAATTCGAATTGCTGTCGCGGCGCCACCGCGAGGGTCTGATGGACCTGCCGTCCGAGCTGCGGCTGCTCGAGCTCTATGTGAAATATATCGGCTCGGGCGCAGAGGCTGCGCTCGCGCCGTCGGAGCTCGCATGGCAGACGAGCGAGCCACTCCAGCGGCGGAGACAGCCGCGTGCGCGAACGGCGCGGCCGCGCAACTACATCCTCTCGATGATCGTGATCGCGAGCGTCAGCTTCACGCTCATCGCGTTGCTGGTGAGCTAGCAGGCAAGCGCGACGGCGAAATTGCGCCGGTCACGCATTTCGTCGGGCCTAGTAGAGCCTCTGGATGGTCTGCGCCAATTCCATGGTCGCGCAGATGAGCATACCCCAAAGTGCAAAATTGATTTGTAGCGCCGCTGCCATCGGTCGCTCCCTTCCCAAGTTACGCCCACCCCAGTTTGTAGAATTTATGAAGAAATTATTAGCGATTCTGTCGTGGAGTTTACAGCCTAATATTTCGCCAGTTGTTGTGCGATGCGATCCGCATGATTTCACGAAGCGGCCTCACTGCTCTCGCAATGTGATGCGAGAGCACGATTCCATATTGGGCCATGGCGGCCACGTCGTTTCCCTTAGGTTCCATTTAACCGGCGCGACGCAAGGCTCCGCATGCGGAGTTTGCGTGTCGCGTACCGCACCAAGGGTCCGGCATGCTGCGTCACGGCTTCGTCTTGCTCACTTTTTGCGCAGCGCTCCTCGGATGCGCGGCGGCGCCGGCGCAGGAGCGCCGACCGATCGCATGGGACGGCCTCGGCCGGGATCCGAACCAGGCCCCTCACCGCTCCTCTGTCACAAAGCGGCGCGCCGCGAACCCGGCGCCTACGCAGGACAATCCCAATCAGGAGCGGGAAAGAGTGCTCGGCACGTTGCGCCCGTTCTCCGAGGCGTGGTGGGTGGTCCATGACGAAATCGAGGCGGAGAACGACAGGCAGCTTGGCACGAAACTCGTGATCTGCCCTCGCTGCGTTGAATCGCTGCCGCCAAGCGATGATGCGACCGGATCGCTCCGGTGAGCGAGCACGCGGCGATCAGCCGTGTGACATGACAACGGCATGAGTGACCCACTCCCGTAACAACGGGAGTGGGATCGCGGCTTGGCGTGTCAGGCCGACGCGCCCGTCACATGCCCTCGGCCGGGCAGTTCACCATCCAGGGAATGCCGAACTTGTCGACGCACATGCCAAAGCCCTTGGCCCAGAACGTCTTGCTGAAGGGCATGGTGACGGTGCCGCCGTCGGCGAGCGCGTTGAACTTGCGCTCGCCATCCGCGGGGTCCGTGACCGTGAGCGAGACCGAAAAGCCCTGGGCTTTCTGAAAATGCTCGGGTGGCGCGTCGGAGGCCATCAGCACGCTGCCGTCGGGCAGCGACATCCGCGCATGCATGATCATCTTCTCGCGGCCGGGCGTGGCGGGCATGTCCGGCGGCGCTTCCGATGACCGCATCATGGCGTCGATCTTGCCGCCCAAAACCTTGGCGTAGAAGTTGAACGCCGCTTCGCAGGTGTCCTGATAGAACAGATAGGCATTGATCATCGTTTCTCTCCTCTTCGTTTTCTTGGCGATTCCTTGGCAGCTCCTTGGCTGCTCCTTGGGGCAGCAAGCCTTGCTACTTCTCGGTGAGCTTCTTCAAGCTGGCGAGGCCGGCCTCGAAGTCCTTGCCGATCATGTTGTCCATATTGATGAACACCTGCATCACCTTGGACATGAACGGCGCCGGACCGTACATCGCCCATGTGACCAATGTGGCATCGCCTTGCGGCACAAAGGTGAACTCGGCGGTGTTGTGGCCTTCGAACGGGCGCTCGAAGTCGAGCTTGATCCGAAGCTTCGACGGCGTGCTCGCCTCGAGGATTTCCATATGCCCGGCGCCGACATTATTGTTGCCGTCCCAGGCATAGGTCGCGCCCTTGCCTGACGCGGTTCTGCCGAAGGTCCGCTTCATGCCGGGGTCGCGATCCTCATAGGGCGACCAGCTCATCCAGAAATGGAAATCGGCAACGTGCGGATAAATCGCATCGGCCGGCGCCTTCACGGCGAGCGAGCGCTCGACGCGGAAAGTGTCGGGTTTTGTCAAGGCGAAGACGAGGACCGCGGCTATGCCGACGGCGAGGACGACGGCGATGATGGCAATGGCTTTCAGCATGAGTGGCTCCCTGGATATGGAATTAAGACGAAGGGGAACGGCGGGAGCCGACAATCGGCGGGACGAAATTTTTGGCCGTCACTTTGCCTTTGCGCCCTGCCTGGCGCCGCCATTGGCGCCCTTCGGCTGGCTGTCCCGGATCAGGCGATCAATATGCATGCGGATATGGGCGGCTTCCGCCGAAGTATTGGCGAGTGCGATGGCGTGGTCGAAGGCGATGCGGGCTTCGTCGTTACGGCCGAGCTGCATCAGGAAGGCACCACGCACGCCGTGGAAATGAAAGTAGTTAGTGAGTTTCGGCGCCAGCGGCTCGATCAGTTCGAGCGCCGCTTGAGGCCCGCGCACCTTGGAGACCGCAACCGCCCGGTTGAGCGTCACCACCGGCGAAGGCTGCATCACTTCGAGCGCGCCGTAGAGCAGGTCGATCTGCGTCCAGTCGGTTTCCTCGGGCGTCGACGCGCGCGCATGCAGCGCGGCGATCGCGGCCTGGACCTGATAGGGGCCGCTGCGGCGATGGCGCATCGCCTTGTCGATCAGCGCGAGGCCTTCCGCGATCATGTTGCCGTTCCATAGCGTACGATCCTGGTCGTCGAGCAGGATCACCGCGCCGTCCGCAGCAAAGCGCGCGGCGCTGCGCGCATGCTGCAACAGCAGCAGCGCCGCGAGCCCCATGATCTCCGGCTCGCTCTGGAACAGCCGTAGCAGCAACCGTGCCAGCCGGATCGCTTCCTCGCACAGCGGCTTTCGGATCTCCGCCGTGTCGCCGCTGGCCGAATAGCCTTCGTTGAAGATCAGGTAGATCATTGCGGCAACACCGGCGAGCCGCTCGGAGCGTTCGACCGCGCCGGGCGTTTCGAACGGCGCCCCGGCCTCGGCGACCTTCGCCTTGGCGCGGGTGATGCGCTGCTCCATCGCCGCTTCCGAGACCAGGAAGGCGCGCGCGATCTGTTTCACGGTGAGGCCGGAGACGATGCGCAGCGCCAGCGCGATCTGCTGGGTCGCCGGCAGCTGCGGATGGCAGCAGATGAACATCAGCCGCAGGATGTCGTCGCGGTAGTGCGAGCCGTCGAGCCGCTCGGCGAGCGCGCCCTCGGCGTCGTCGAGATCGGAGATGGCCTGGTCGTCCTCGGGCAGCGGCTGCTGCTTGCGGGCGCGGCGGACCTCGTCGATGGCGACGTTGCGGCCGACCATGATCAGCCAGGCCGCGGGATCGCGCGGCGGCCCGTTCTGCGGCCAGGTCTTGAGCGCGCGCAGGCAGGCGTTCTGGAAGGCCTCTTCGGCGGTATCGAGATCGCGGAAATAGCGCAGCAGCGCGCCGACCGCCTGGGGTCGCGCCGACGTCAGCGCGGTCTCGATCCAGGCGGTGTCGGCCTCGCTCACGTCGAAATTCCTCCGGGCCGGAATACGCCGACGGGGCGCACCTCATAGGCGCCGCCGGGATTGGCCGCACCGAGCTCGCGCGCGACGTCGAGGGCTTCGTCGAGATTCTTGCAATCCACGATGTAGAAGCCGAGCAATTGCTCCTTGGTCTCCGCATAGGGGCCGTCGAGCACCAGCGGCGGGTCTTCCTTGCGCAGCGTCGCCGCCGCCGTGGTCGGCAACAGCCGCGCCACCGGACCGAGCCGGCCCTGCTGTGTGAGCTTGTCCTGCACCACGGCGAGCTTCTTCATCACGGCCTCGTCCTGGTCCTTGCTCCAGGAGCCGACGAAGTCCTCGTCGTGATAGCAGAGGATCGCATAAAGCATGGGCAGCACCTTCCTGAACGCTTGTTTTTAAGACGATCCAATATGCCCCGCCCCGACAGGGCTGCGGAAAAAATTTGCGAGAAAAATCCGTCGGATCGTGCCAAGGAGGGTTTTCAAAACGGAACCGACGAGGCACTTCGAATGAGCATGGGCACACTGGCCGTCCTGATCAACAGCACGCAGCAGAACTGGCTGCCGGAGCGCTGGAAGGCCCGGTTCGACGCGGTCTGCGGCGGCCGCCGCGTGGTGCTGCTGCCGGATTCCGATCTCAATCCGGCCGAGGTGCACTATGCCGCGGTGTGGAAGCCGGTGCCGGGCGATCTCGGCTCTTTCCCCAATCTGCGTGCGATCTTCAATCTGGGCGCCGGCGTCGACGCGCTGATGGCCGACAAGAGCCTGCCCGACGTGCCGCTGGTGCGCGTCGCCGTGCCTGATCTCACCAATCGCATGACCGAGTATGTCGTGCTGCACGTGCTGATGCACCACCGCCAGGAGCTGTACTTGCGGGACTCGCAGCGCGCAAAACGCTGGGAGCCGCAATATCAGTGGCCGGCGAGCGCCGTCACCGTCAGCGTGATGGGGCTTGGCACGCTGGGGGCGGATGCCGCCGACGTGCTGCGCCGGCTCGGTTTCCGCGTTGCCGGCTGGAGCCGCAGCCCGCGCACGATCGAGGGCGTCGAATGCTTCCACGGCGCCGCGCAGATCGACGCATTCCTGCGCAAGACCGACATCCTGGTCTGCCTGTTGCCGCTGACGCCTGATACGCACGGCATCCTCAACCGCGACGTCTTCACCAAGCTCAACCGCAACAGCCCGCTCGGCGCGCCCGTTCTGATCAATGCGGGTCGCGGCGGCTTGCAGAACGAAGCCGATATCCTGGCCTGCCTCGACGACGGCACGCTTGGCGCGGCCTCGCTCGACGTTTTCGTGCAGGAGCCGCAGCCTGCCGACAGCCGGTTCTGGACCCACCCCAAGGTGCTGCTGACCCCGCACAACGCGGCCGACACCGACGCCGATGCAATCTCGGCCTATGTCGCCGAGCAAATCGCAAAGTTCGAGGCCGGCGGTGCGCTGGAGAACGTGGTGGACCGGGCACGGGGATATTAGACGCTTCGGCTGGCTGAGAGAGGCACGCACGCGCCCCACCCTCGCTGCGTACGCGGGGACCCATACCGCGTGATTTATCGTTGCGGATGGTCGCAGTACCGAACGACCAGTCTTCGCCAAACTTCTCTCTGTGGCTATGGGTCCCGGGCTCGCGCTACGCGCGCCCCGGGACGACGGCCTAACTTTTGGCCCCCACCATCACATCGATCGCGCCTTTCACGATCGCTTCCAACTCCTTGCGCGGGACACGCGCGCGGGAGCGGATGGCGATCGAATGCACGGTTGCGGAGGCGAGCTGCGCCAGCACGGCCGGGTCGGCGCTCGCGGGCAGCTCGCCCTTCTCCTTGGCGCGGCGGAAGCAACTGGCAAAGGCCTTGTCGAGTTCGGTCAGTCCATCCAGCACCATGGCACGGATCTCGGGATCGCCGACGGCTTCGGACGCCGCGGTCACCACCGTGAAGCAGCCGCGCGGACCGGTCTCGCCGGAGAGATAGATGTTCAGCGCGGAGGCGAAGATGCGCTCGAGCCGCTGGCGCACCGGCATCTCCTGGCGAAAGATCTCGACCATCGAGGCGCGCGCGTCCTCGCGGTAGCGCTGGTAGCTCTTGATGTAGAGCTCGCGCTTGTCGCCGAAGGCGCCGTAGAGGCTCGGCCGGTTCATGCCGGTCGCTTCGCTGAGATCGTCCAGCGACGTCGCGGCAAAGCCCTGCCGGCGGAACAGGTCGAGTGCCTTGCCGAGCGCGACGTCGGGCTCGTAGGCGCGCGGACGGCCACGCCGCTTCGGCTCATTGGCAGCAGCTGGCGGCTTCGATTTTTGTACCATTTCGCAAATTAATCCTTGACCGCTGCGATATTATACAAGATGGTACAAAAATCAATCTGGCCAGGTTGAGCGACACCCAAAGAGGAATTGCCCAAGGAGGCCCAAGATGGATCTTTATTTCTCGCCGCTCGCCTGTTCGATGGCGACCCGCGTCGCGCTGTATGAAGCCGGCGCCGAAGCGAATTATCTCGAAGTCGATCCGCCGACCAAGAAAGTGCTGAACGACGGCACCGACTTCCGCACTGTCAATCCGATCGGCCTCGTGCCGACGCTGCGCACCGACGAGGGCGTGGTGCTGACCGAGAACGCCGCGATCCTGCAATATGTCGCGGATCGGTTCCCGCAATCCGGCCTCGGTGCGGCCCAGGGCATCGATCGCACCCGGCTGCATCAATGGCTCTGCTTCATCGGCACCGAGTTGCACAAGGGCCTCTTCATCCCCCTGCTTGACCGCAAGGCGCCGCAGGAAACCAAGGCCTATGCGCTGGAGAAAAACCTGTCGCGGCTCGACTATCTCGACAACTACCTGAAGGGGCGCGACTTCCTGCTCGACCATTTCAGCGTGGCGGATGCCTATCTCGTCACGGTCATCAACTGGACCATGGCGACCCCGCCGATCGAGCTCGCCAAATGGCCGAACGTGAAGGCGTATCACGACCGCCTGCGTCAGCGGCCGTCGGTCGCGAAGGCGATCGCCGAAGAGTTCGAGCTGTACAAGGCCGAGCAGGCGCGGAAGAAGGCGGCGGCCTAGGGCCAAAGCGAGATATTCATAACGACGTCGTCCTGGCCAAACCGGGACGGCGTCGTTCGTTCGGCAATTCAGCTACCTCGGCGCTTGCAGCACGATCCCATAGCGACCGTAGATCCGATCGACCGTGCCGTCGTTGCGCAGCCGTTCCAGCGCTCCGTCGATCGCCTCGCGCAACGCATCGTCCGGGCGTATCATGCCGACGGCGACATTCCAGTTGAGATCGGCCACGCCCTCGTCGCGATCCAGGATCCGGAGTGCCTTGTCAGGATGCGTCAGATTGAAGTAGCCCGCCGCGGTGGGCGTGACCGCAGCCGCATCGATCTCCTTGTTTGATACGGCGTCGAGGCTGTCGGTCTCGAAGCCGAAGATCGATATGGGCACGTGCCGCTGACCGATGATCATGGCGGCGACAGAGCCGACCTGCACCCCCACCTTGGTATGCTCGCCGAGGCTCTTGAACGATGTGAGCGCGCTGGATGACGGCACCGCGAGCGCGACGCCCGTGCGATAGTACGGTTTCGAGATCCTCAAGCGGGTCTCGCCTTGCGCTTCGCGATCGGCGATGACATCCAGAAGAATGTCACAATTGGCGCTGCGCATTTGGTACTGCGTGATGATCCAGTCGAGCCGTAGCGAGACACCGAGCTCGCGTGCCAGCACCTGTCCCAACTCGACCTGAAAGCCGGATGGATCGCCGCCCTTGCGCGCAAAAGGAAGCGAGTTGGGATGCGCGCAGAGTCCGAGCGCGCCACTCGCGCGGATCGCCTCCAGGGTTCGCGCCTGCGCCGGTCCGGACAGCCCGATGGCGGCACCGACGATAATCAGGACAATTGCCTTCATGCCGCGTCTCATCTGGATGGATCAGGTCCCGGCGGGTCAGCCCTCGCGCGGCTTCAAGGCGCGGATATATTTGACGATCTGGTCGATCTGCGCGTCACTGAAGCTCTCGCCGAATGCCGGCATCGCACCTTGCTTGCCGATCTTGATACGGTTGTGCAGAAATTCGTCGTCTCGTTGCGAATTCATCAGTTGCGGTCCCCTGCCAGCAGCCCGGCCGCCGTCGGAGTGGCAAAAGCCGCAGGTCCCCGCGAACAACTGCTCGACGTCCAACGACCCGTTGTCCGGCGCCGGCGTGGCAGATTGAGCTCGAGCCACCACAACGCACAGCAACGAAGCGCCCAGCACCGCCGGAAGCGACTTCAAATGCAGTTTCAACACGTCCGCTCCATTCCTGAATCACGCCCGGCCGCTGCAATCGACCGAGGAGCGGGTTTGCACCCGCTCCTCGGCAGATCGTTTGAGACAGACTATTTCAAGCTGAAGACGACGAGGGCGCCGTCGTCACGCGGCATGCTCTTGTAGACGCCGCCGAAGTTTGGCGCATATTCGTCCGCCAGCATGCCGCCGAAGCCGGCCGCCACGGCGATATATTGCTTGCCGCCGACGGAGTAGCTGACGATACCGCCCTGGTGGCCGGTGCCGTTGTTGTGCTTCCACAACTCGGCCCCGGTTTCGGCATCGTAGGCGTGAAGGATGCCACGGGAGTCGGGTACGAACACAAGATTACCCCCGGTCGACAAAACGCTCCCAAGCGGCGGCTCGGGAAAGCGAACCTCCCATTTTTTCGCGCCCGTTATCGGGTCGCGCGCGTCGAGATGTCCGTAGATCTCGCCGCTCGGAGGCGGCACCATCTTGAAGTCGGCGCCGATGTTGAGCTGGACCTGGGGCGCGGTGACCGGCGTCGTCTTCTGAATATCCAGCGTCATGCACCATTCCTGGCCGATCTTGTAATAAAGACCGGTCTTCGGGTTGTACGAGCCGGCATTCCAGCTGATGCCGCCGCCAATGAAGGGACACAGCGGTACTTCAGTGACTTTCCCGACAGGGAAATCGCGACGGCCGATCAGCGCGCCCGTCTTGGGATCGATATCCTTGACGAAGTTGATGTTCTCAACCAGCCGCCAGACGTTCTTCACGCCAAGATTACGGTCGTAGACGAAGACGAAGCCGCCCTTGTTCGGATGAACCACGTATTTCTGGCCATCGCGCTCAAGCATCACGAACTCGCCGACGGCGCTGTCGAAGTCCCAGGCGTCGTGAGGCAGTTCCTGATGGTAGGATTTCAGCTTTCCGGTATCGATATCGAGAGCGATGACCGAACTCGTATAGAGATTGTCGCCGGGACGCGCACCTTGCGTCTTGTAATCAGCGCCCGACCAATCGTAGAGCGGCGCCGGGTTCGCGGTGCCCCACAGGACGGAGTTGGTCTCGGAGTCGTAGGTGCCCGGCATCCAGCCGCCGCCACCGCCCGTGCGCCAGGAATCGTTGCCCCAGGTCTTCATGGCCTCGTCGGTGCCCGCGACCGTCAGAAACTCCCACTTTTTCTTGCCGGTGGTGGCATCGACAGCGAAGATCGGGCCACGGCCCGGCCATTCACCCCCCTGCGAGCCGATGATGACGCTTCCCTTCGCGTAAAGCGGCGCGCCAGTGAAGCCGACCGTGAGCTTCTGCGAGTCGATCAGCCTGGTTTCCCAGAGAACCTTTCCCGACTTCGCATCGAGCCCGAACAGACGACCATCCATCGTACCGACGAAGACCTTGCCTTCACCAAGGGCTACACCGCGGTTGTAGGGCGAGTGGGTCTGTCGGCTGATGAGCGCCTCATCGAGTTCCGGAAAGAACGACCAGATGACCTCGCCGGTCGCGCCGTTCAGCGCAAAGACCCGGCTGTACGAACCCGAATAATAGAGCACGCCGTCGGCCACGAGCGGCATTGACTGCAGGCCGCGCGTCGATCGTCCGGGAATGTGCGTCCAGGCTACGCCCAGATTGCCGATGTTGCTCGCATTGATCTGCGCGAGCGGGCTGTAGTGATGGGATTTGTATGAACCATGATAGGTGAGCCAATCGTTCTGACCGGCGTTCTCGATCCGGGCAGTATCCACGGATTGGGCCAACGCCGCCGACGCCGCAAGTGTCGCGCCGACAACAAGAGGTAGACCAGAATTACACCAACGCTTCTTCATCCGTTCCTCCCGCTTTTGTGTTTTGTTGAACTCGCGTCTCGCAGACGCTGCGAGGGATGTTTGCAGCTCGCTAAGTGTCGGTTCTTCTCCATCGCATATGAGCTGCCAACAGCTCGCGATCTCCCTCGGCGGACATCGCCAAAAGGAGCTACGTTTCCTGGACTGGTTGCTGTTGCACTCCTGCTCGCTCTCACAGAGTACGCCGGATGAGGGAGGGCGCAAAGATGGAATGCGCGAGCGGCGCGAATTTAACGCGCAGCACGAATTTGAAACGTCAGCTGCGCTGACCATTTCGTCTTGGCCACAGATCTCGGACTCAAAAATCGCAGCGCCCACGGAGAAGCTTCATCGCGTGATCATTTGGACGGGGGCGGCGTCAATCTCTTTTGAGCAATTCAAGAACGGCCATCATAACGGAGCGATATACAAAGCCTTGCTCAAAGCGCGACGCCGCGCCATACAAGTGCCGCGATACGCGACCATTGAATACAAGCAATAATTGATCCACTGACCGCCCTCTCCTTCCGCGATTTTGCTCTGAAGACCGAATGGCCCCGCGGCCGGCGGCCTGGGCGCGAAGCAGGGCCAAGCTGGAATAAGAAGAATGCCCGTTTCCTTGCGAATTGTTCGTTCGACGAAACGTGCCGGGCTTGTTGCGCTCGCCCTCACCGCACTCGCGCAAGCCGCGCACGCCGCCGACAAGCCGCCGCTCGCTCCCGATCCGCCGGCGCCGCTCGCCACGACCTCGCGGGTGTCCGCAACCATCGAGTTCGGTCTGCCGGCGCTCGCCAAGGCCATCGAGCAGGATATCCCCAAGCGGCTTGCCACCATCGACGAGCGCGTCAACTGCGTGCACCGCCGCGTACTGATGTTCCGTGTCAACGCCAATTGCGACGTGTTTGGCTTCGTCAATCGCACCAGCGGCGTCTCGCTCTCCGGCCGCGGCGACCACGTCTATGGTGCAGTCTCGATCTACGGCGCGGCCGAAGGCCAGGGCGCCAACCGCTTCACCGCGCGCATCCGCGGCCAGACCGAAGCGCGCGCGAGGATCGAGGCCGAGGCACGGCCCGCGCTGCGCAAGGACTGGTCGCTCGACCTGAATTTCAGCGACTCCTTCCACTGGAGCGAAGCACCTTATTTGCATGTGCTCGGCCGCGAGGTCGATCTTGCGCCCTACGTCGAGCCGCGCATCCGTACGCAGCTCGCGCGCGTGCGATCACGTGCGCTGGCCGCGGCAAGGAAACTCAATCTGCGCGACAAGGCGGCCGCTGCCTGGACGCATGCGTTCGAACCGATGAAGCTCGCCGACGAGCCGCCGGTCTGGCTGCAAGTAACGCCGCAGAGCGCAGCCTTCGCCGGCGTCCGCGCCAACGACAAGGTTCTGTCGGGCTCGCTCGAACTCTCCGGCACTGCAGTGACGTCAATCGGACAGCAGGGAGCGAGCGTCGTGCCGACTCCGCTGCCGGCGCTAGGCACCGACGTAGCCGCACCGGGCACGTTCGACGTCATCCTTCCGGTTCGGCTCGGCTATGACGCGATCAAGGACAAGATCAGCCAGGCGATCGCCGCGCTGCCGGCGCAAGACAGCGCGTTGCGCGAGGTTCAGGTCTATCCGTCGGCGGGCAAGCTTGTGATCGGCCTGCGTCTTGCGAAGACGTCGGACAGCGACCCCAATGCAGGCCAATGGAGCTATCTCTCCGGCGCACTGAAGGTGGACGATACCAGCAAGAGCGTCGCGCTTGCCGATCTCGATCTCGCCGCGCAGGACGGAGAGGCAAACCCCGGCTTGCAGTCGATCGTCGCGCAATTGAAGCAGGCCGTGAACATTGACTATGGCGTCTCCTACCAGAACCTGCTGATGGCGGCGAACCAGCGGCTGACGCGTCCGCTCAAGGACGGCTTCCGTATGGAAGGCAAGCTCTCCTCGGTGCAGTTCGACAAGGCCTTGCTGCTTGCCGACGGGATCACACTCGCGCTGCGCGCGAGCGGTGAGCTGAAAATCCTGTACGGGATGTGATCGTGCGCTGGAGCGGATCGCAAATGCTTGTCGCCGCCCGCGCTCTGATGGCCGCACTCGTCATGTTCGCCGCCGGCATCGTGACTGCCCACGCGCAATCGGCATTTTACGACGCACCGGCATCGCTTGCGGACGGACCGCCTGGCAGTCTGGTGCGGCAAGAGCGGATGGATGGCGCGCCGCTCGGCGCATCGGCCTTTCGCGGGCTCTATCGCTCAACCGGATTGAAGGGCGAGCCCATTCTCGTCTCGGGCGTCGTCATCGTGCCGCAAGGACCGCCGCCACCCGGCGGCCGCCCGATCGTCGCCTGGGCGCATCCAACGTCAGGCATTGTGCCGCGCTGCGCGCCGTCGCTCGCGATCTTCCTGTTCCAGCAGATCCAGGGACTGCGCTCGATGGTGGCGCGTGGCTACATCGTCGCGGCGACCGACTATCCCGGGCTCGGCACGCCGGGTCCGCATCCTTATCTCGTCGGCGAGAGCGAGGGCCGCGCCGTGCTCGACATCGTGCGCGTCGCGCGCGATCTGCCGGGCGCCGGCGGGACTAAGGATTTTACCTTGTGGGGACACTCGCAGGGCGGACAGGCTGTGCTGTTCGCCGGGCAGCTGGCGCCGACCTATGCGCCCGATCTCCATCTGCTCGGCGTTGCCGCTGCGGCGCCCGCGACGGATCTCGCCACGCTGATGAGCGACGACATCAACTCAGTCGGCGGCAAGAACATCACAGCGATGACGCTGTGGTCATGGCATCGCGTCTACGACGCCGCGCTCGACGGTGTCGTCGATCCGCGCGCACTTCCGGTGATCGACCGACTGGCGCGCGAATGCATCGAAGGTCCCTTCGATATCTTCATCCGGCAGCGGACCGAGCGGCCGCTCCAGAAATATTTTCTGACCGTGCCGGATCCGACCAAGCGCGAGCCCTGGCGCTCGCTGCTGGAGAAGAACAGCGCCGGCACGTTGGCCGCCGGCATGCCAGTGTTCCTCGCTCAAGGGACTGTCGACCAGATCATCCGGCCCGCGGTGACGCGCGCCTATATGAGCCGGCTGTGCAAGGCGGGCAGCCCCGTGAAAATGGTCACCCTTCCCAACATCGGACACGGCCGCGCCGCACAGGCGAGCACGATGGCCGCTGTGAACTGGATGACCGACCGCTTTGCCGGGAAGCCGGCGCCGAACGACTGCGGCCAATAAACGGCCGCAGTCGATGCGGTGGCGCTATCTCCGCGCGTATCCGTACAGGGCGGCCGCATTGTCGGCAGACACCAGGCCGCTCTCGATGTCGTCGTTGACCGCCGTGCGCTCGCGTTCGGTGGGCGCGCCGATGCCGGCACCGCCCGGCGTCATCACCACCAGCCGGTCATCCGGCGGTACGGTCTGAAAACCCTTGCCGCGCATCTTCTGTCCAGACTTCAGGCCGACATAGCCGGCCTCACCGTTCCGACCGCCGTCGCGGCCGCGCGGCGGATGATCGATGCGATCGAATGCAGCGAGGATGTCGAAGGGCGCATCGATGCCGCTGCCGACCTCGATGATCTGGCCGAGACCGCCGCGGGTGCGCCCGGCGCCGCCGGAATCCGGGCGAAGCTCCTTGCGCCAGAAGATCAGCGGCGTTTGCGTCTCAGCGATCTCGACCGGCGTGCCGCGCACGCCGCTGGGATAGGCGGTGGCCGACAGCCCGTCCTTCGCAAAGCGCGCGCCGGTACCGCCGTTCGAAGTCACCGCCATCGAGAACCCGTAATTGCCGCCGGCACCTGAACGGGTCTGTCCGCGGACGTTGAGATTCCACAGGCACGAGGTGCCTTCCGCGGGTACGCGCTCGGGAATGATCTGGCGCAGGCAGCCGAACACCACGTCCGGCAGCATCTGTCCGACGATGTGACGCGACGCCACGGGCGCGGGCTTCGGTGCGTTCAGGATCGCGCCAGGGGGAGCCGACACCGTCAGCGGCGAGAGCGAGCCGGCGTTGTTCGGAATCTGCGAGGCGACGACGCAGCCGAGACCGAACACGGTGTAGGCCGTGGTGTAGGACAAGGGCACGTTGATGCCGAATTTCGAAGCAGCCGAGGTGCCGTCGAAATCGACGTGGATGCCCTCATCCGAGATCGTCAGCGTCGCGGCGAGCGTCACCGGCGCATCATAGCCATCGACGACCATGGTGTTGTGCCAGCTTCCCTTCGGCAGCTTTGCGATCTCGGCCAGCACGGCCTCACGCGAGCGATCGCAGATGTAGTCGCCGAGCTCGTCGAGCGTGTCGATCTCGAACTCGGTCATCATCTCGACCAGGCGTTCGCAGCCGACGTCGTTGCAGCCGGCCAGGGAATAGGTGTCGCCCTCGGTGTCGATCGGCAGCCGCGTGTTGGTGCGGATCATCGCCATCAGCGTCTCATTGACGACGCCCTGGTCGATCAGCTTGAGCATGGGGATGTAGAGCCCTTCCATGAACACGTCGGTGGCGTCAGGACCGAACCCGATGCCACCGATGTCCATGAGATGGCTGGTGCAGGAGAACAGCGCGACCGGCTTGCCGTCCTTGAAGCAGGGCGTGGTGACGACGAAGTCGTTGAGATGGCCGGTGCCCATCCAGGGATCGTTGGTGATGTAGGCGTCGCATTCCTTCATCGTCTCGATCGGGAAATGCGCGATGAAGTGCTTGACCGATTCCGCCATCGAGTTGACGTGACCGGGCGTGCCGGTCACCGCCTGCGCCAGCATCCGTCCCCTGAGGTCGAACACGCCGGCGGAGAGGTCGCCGCATTCGCGCACGATCGGGCTGAAGGCGGTGCGGAGCAGCACCTGCGCCTGCTCCTCGACCACGGCGATCAGCCGGTGCCACATGATCTGAAGGTCGATCAGGCTCGCGCCATTTGCCTTGCTCATGATCAGGCCGCCTTTCGTTCCATGACGATGCTGCCGGCACCGTCGATATGGGCGTCAAAACTGTTGGAGACGAAAGTGGACGTCTCGTCCTCGGCGATCACGGCGGGACCCGCAATGGTCGCGCCCGGTGCCATGTCCTCGCGGCGATAGAGCGGGATCTCGATCACTTCCCCCGCGCGTCCGTCGAAGAATTTGCGACTGCCCGAGGCCTTGCCGGCGGGCTTGCGCGCAACGGAAGCGACGACGGAAGGATTGTGCGCATCGGTGGTCGCGAGCACCGACCAGCTCAGAACCTCGATCGCGGCGCCCGGGATCGGCCGCTCGAACATCGCCGAATAGTCGGCCTCGAACTTCTGGCGTAGCCCGGCGAGATCGGCCGATGTCAGCCGCCGGTTCGGCAGCTCGACCGAGATCTCATGGCCCTGGCCGACATAGCGCATGAAGGCTGCACGGCGTTCGCGCACCGGCGCACCGGCCGCGCCCGGCTCCACCAGCGCGCGCGCCTCGGTCACCATCTCCTGGAGCAGCTCAGAGACCCCCTCCGTGTCGAAATCATCGAGGCGGACATGGCGGCTGCGCACCAGCTCATAGGCAATGGGAGCAGCCAGGAAGCCGACGGCCGAGCCGACGCCGGCATTCGAGGGCACGATGACCCGCGAGACACCGATTTTCTCGGCGACACGCGCCGCATGCAGCGGCGCAGCGCCACCGAAGGCGATCAGCGTGTGCTGGCCGACAATCTCGCCGCGCTCGACCGCATGCACGCGCGCCGCGCTCGCCATGTTCTCGCAGACGACCTCGTGCACGGCATAGGCCGCGGTTTCCGCCGACAGGCCCAGCGGCTCACCGACGGCGCGCAACAGCGCCGCCTTCGAAAGCTCCGGGCTGAGCTTGATCGTGCCACCCGCAAAGGCATCAGGATCGATCATACCGAGCGCAACGTCCGCATCCGTCACGGCCGGACGCTGGCCGCCGCGGCCGTAGCAGGCAGGTCCCGGCTCCGACGAGGCGCTCTCAGGGCCGACAGTGACACGCTTCATCGCATCGACATGCGCGATCGAGCCGCCGCCGGCGCCGATCTCCACCATCTCGATCACGGGGATGCGCACCGGCAGGCCGGAGCCCTTCAGGAAGCGCGCCGCGCGATCGACCTCGAACACGCGCGAGGTCTCGGGCTGGTATTTTTCGATCAGGCAGATTTTTGCGGTCGTGCCGCCCATGTCGAAGGACAGCACCTTGCTCTCGCCGAGCCGCGCTGCGATCTGCGCCGCGAAGATCGCGCCGCCGGCGGGACCGGATTCGACGAGGCGCACCGGAAAGCGCCGCGCCGTCTCGATCGAGGTGACGCCGCCGCCGGAGGTGACGAGATAGATCGCGCCGCGGAACTGCTCGACCTGCAAGGCATCCGCCATGCGGGCGAGATAGCCGTCGATCAGCGGTTGCACATAGGCGTTGGCGACCGCGGTGGAGGTGCGCTCATATTCGCGGATTTCCGGACACACCGCAGAGGACACGGTCACGGAGATGCCGGGCATCTCCTCACTGAGGATCGCGGCCGCGCGGCGCTCGTGCTCGGGATTGGCGTAGGAGTGCAGGAAGGCGATTGCGACGCTCTCGACGTTCAGCGCGCGCAATTTTGGCGCGAGTGCGCGGACCGCCGCTTCGTCCAGCGGGAGGCGAACGGCGCCGTGCGCGTCGATCCGCTCCGGCACGGTGAAGCGGAGAGACCGCGGCGCCAGCGGCCTCGGCTTGTCGATGCTGAGATCGTACTGGTCATAGCGGCTCTCGGTGCCGATATCGAGCACATCGCGAAAGCCGTCGGTCGCAATCAGCGCGGTCTTGGCGCCGCGGCGCTCGATGATCGCATTGGTCGCGAGCGTCGTGCCATGAATGAAGACGTCGATGTCGCTCATATGCGCGCGCGCGTCAGTGAGGATGAGACGCATGCCATCCAGCACCGCCTGCTCGGGCCGCTGCGGCGTCGTCAGCACCTTGCGCGTCTTGCGATCCTGCCCCACGTCCAGCACGATGTCGGTGAACGTGCCACCGATATCAACGGCAAGCCGCACCTCGGCTCCCTCAAGCATTCCGAAATTCTCCATGCTGATCGACAAACTGCGCGAAAACCGCAGCAATTTTCATACCAGCGACAACGCCCGGGGTGAAGCGTCCGAGCCGTTTTGCGTGGCACCTATGCGGTAGAAGGGTGCGGCCCACGCGCTCAGAGCAGGAATGCAAGCGCCGCCTCGCAGCGCTCCTCGACCTTGAGCGTGAGGAGATCGTCGGCGCGGGTGCGTCCGAGATTGACCGCGGCGATCGGGATCTGCCGGTTCGCGGCAGACTGCACGAAGCGGAATCCGGAATAGACCATCAGCGAGGAGCCGACGATCAGCATGGCGTCGGCCTGCGCCAGATGATCCTGCGCGGTGGCGACCACATCGCGCGGAACGTTCTCGCCGAAGAACACGACGTCGGGCTTGAGGATGCCGCCGCAGGCTTCGCAGGCGGGCACCTTGAACGAGGAAAAATCCGCATGCTCGAGATCGGCGTCACCATCAGGCGCATCGGCGGCGTCGAGCGTCAGCCATTCCGCATTGGCACGGCCGAGCCTGTCCTGGAATTCGTTGCGCGGGGTCTTCGCCCCGCAGCCCATGCAGCGGACCAGATCGAGCCGGCCATGCAAATCGATCACCTGCCGGTGGCCGGCCGACTGATGCAGCCGGTCGACGTTCTGGGTCAGCAGCATCTCGCAGCGCCCGCTCGCCTCGAGCCGGGCCAGCGCATGATGCGCATCGTTCGGCCTCGCCTGGCCGAACCGCCGCCAGCCGATCAGGCTGCGCGCCCAATAGCGCTGGCGCGTAGGCTCTTCCGACATGAAGGCCTGGAAATTGACCGGCTGGGTCCGCTTCCAATTGCCGTGGCTGTCGCGATAATCGGGAATGCCCGAATTGGTGCTGCAGCCAGCGCCGGTCAGCACGAACAAACGTTCGTGCCGGCCGACGAAATCTTCGAGCGAACGGTTTGCCTGTGGAGGGTTTGCCATGGCGCAGATGTAGTTCACGCCGTGTCGTTTTGCCAGATCACTCCCGCGCCAGCAGCTCGAAGCCGGCGATCAGTTTTTGGCCTGCGTCAGCCCGAGCAGGTCGGCCAGAGCCTCCACGCCTCCCATCTTCATGACGGGGCACATTGGCAAACCAGTGACCGCTACCGGGCGGCGTTCCAATCGGATCAGGCGCGCCGGTGAAATGCCGGCGGCAACGGCTCGCGCACCAGTTCGCTGAGATTCAAGGTCTCCCCGCTTTCCGCGATGTCCGAGAACAACACCTCGACAAACGGATGCTGACGGTTGAACGCGGTGCCCCGCTGGTATTTGGCGCTCACGATGCGCTCAAGCGCGGCAAAGTTCCGTTTCCCAAGCGCGCTGTATTGCTTCCGGAACAAACTCTGACGTCCGCCACTGTGCTCGATCGATTCGGCCCAAACGTCCATCACCTTGCGACTGACGAACGCCTCGACTTCTCTCGTGCCTTCCTGGGCAAGAAGCCGCAGACCGTCCATGGCATGCGGCTGTTCATCGATACGGAATTTTGTCAGTGCCATCTGGATCCTCCTGTTGTTTGCGTCCATATGCTTCGCGAACCGCGCCTCTCGCTCAGCCCCTGAACATGTCAGATCTTGGCGGGATCGGCGTCGTGCCTATGCTTGTGAAGAAACCGGGCAATCTGCCCACGGAGCGCCGCCGTATCCAGCAATGTCCCAACCGATCCGGCGGTATCGAAGATCTCCCGCTGGAGCGTCGTCGGCAATGAATTCCATTGCATGATGACGGCCGCACCGAGACAGCGCAAAACGCGCTCTTCCTCCGCCGCGAGGGCTGCGCCGCGCAGTCGCTCCGTCCCCCCGGCATTGACTGCATCCACGTATTGGTCCGCGAGCATCTGCTCGTTGTCCGCGCGCGATGTGTGGCTATCCTGCAGTTGTTCGAATTTGCGCGTATCGGCTTTGCCGGGCGAATTCCTCGCCAGTTCGCCATACGCGGCCGCTTTTGCACGATACTGCAGAAATTTAAACATGCGGGCTCCTTCAACAGCGATCCTTCGCCGCCGAGAAATACGTGAGGATTTCAGCGGCATTTCCGAGAATCGCTGCCCGGCGCATTGCCACCGTGCGCTTGTCTCCCGACGGCATCTTGCGGGCAAGGTCGAGGGCGTTGATCGCCCTGGCGCTCAACTCGCAAGCCAAAGAGGCCGGGATCGATTCTGACGAGCTGCTTGCTTGAGCCGATGGCGAAGGCACGCCAAGACCGGCTACCATTGTATGAGCATCGCTGCGGCGATCAACACCACGAAGAAAACCGGTAGCAAGACCGGAGGTACGAGCCACTCGCGAAGGCTGAATCTAGGGGAATCCGACATACTGACCGCCTGTTGGTTCTGGCGGGAGCGCAATGCTCTCAGTCACCGATGACAGCCGAGGGGCGCGCGGTGATAAACTGTATGTAGTGATCCCTTCGCCGAATAGCGAGGCTTATCAAGAAACTATTTGTCGCGATCGGCATTGAATCGGATTGCTGCCCTGTTGCCAAATCTTCATTTGAGAGAGGCGCAACCGGCGCGTCTTCGTCTGGACGGAACGTCCGTGTTCCTGACGTACGCGGGTCGAGCGTCGGCCACCCGGCGAGCTCCGACTCAAACGGCGAAAAGGCCGGCGCGCGGCACCTGCAACCTGATCGGCCTGAACCATGATCGACTTTCCAAATCACAGCCGCTCGTATGATCGGACGCGGCATGCCGTGCGGTTCTGGGGACACGACAGCGCCATCGAGGCCTCGTTCTTCATCGACGAAGACGCATTGAAGCGGATTCAACCGGGCACCCGTTCCAGCGAATCGGGATTTCTGATCGCGTTCGATTCCAACCGCGACTTGATATGTGCGGCTGCGGCCAGGAAGTATGTCCGCGGCAGCCGGGGCTCCTACGACCTGCTCGCAGCAGATTTTTGAAGCGTTCGGCATGGGATGATGAGTTCGTGGTTTCGGTCGTGAATCCACGTTTCTAGCTCGCCCAGTTCTCGCGAAACTCGGGGAACAGCGTCAGGCCTCCGCAGGCGTAAATGGTCTGGCCCGTAATGTAACTGGCGTCATCCGAGGCGAGGAAGGCGAACACGGCGGCGATCTCTTCCGGGGTGCCGACCCGTCCCAGCGGAATGTGGCTGGTGACGACGCCGCGCTTGGCGGGATCACCCGTCCAGGCCGCGTTGATCGGCGTGTCGATCGCACCGGGGCCGACCGCATTGACGCGAATGCCGCGGCCGGCGAATTCCAGCGCCAGCGTGCGTGTCAGATTGGCGATGCCGCCCTTGCTGATCGAGTAAGCGAGATAGCCGGGCTTCGGAATGATCTGGTGGACGCTGGAGCAATTGATAATGCTGCCGCCTCCGCCGCGCGCGACGAAGTGCGCGAGCGCCTTCTGCGCGCAGAGCACGGCGCCGTTGAGATTGACGTCGATGATGCGGCGGTAGGTGTCGATGTCGAGCTCCTCGCTCGGCGACTCCCGCTGGAAGCCGGCATTGTTGACGAGGCAGTCGAGCCGCTTCCAGCGCGAAAGCACTGTCTCGAACATCGCGGCGACCTCCTGCTCATTGCTGACATCGGCCCTGACGACGACATGATCGAGCTTGCCGTGGCCGCGGTCAGCCGATCCTGTCCTTGCGAGCGCGAGCGTCTCCTCGGCCCTCTCGGGGTGATCGACATAGTTGATGGCGACGGTCGCGCCCTCCTGCGCGAGCCGAATGGCGATGGCGCGGCCGATGCCTTGCGAGGCACCGGTCACCAGCGCGTATTGGCCGACGAGGCGGGAGGAAAACGGGGTCGAGCGATCGGTCTGCGGCATGAGCTTTCTCCGGGGATGCTTCATCATGGACGGAACCGGCGTTTTGTTCCATCCCGCTTGCGCATCGCAGGGATTCACCCGGCGCGGCGCGCGAGCGGCGAGGTCAGGATCTGGTAGAGAATGATGGCGCCGAAGGTCGCCGTGCCGATCCCGCCGATCGTAAACGCGCCGAATTTGAACGTGAGGTCGCCGGCGCCCGCGGTCAGCGCCACGGCGACGGTGATCAGGTTCGCAGGATTGGCGAAATCCACCTTGTTCTCGACCCAGATCCGTCCGGCCATCGCGGCGATCAATCCGAACAGCACGATCGAGAGGCCGCCGATGACGGGGCCGGGAATCGACAGGATCAGTGCGCCGAACTTCGGCGAGAAGCCGAGCAGGATCGAGACCGTGGCCGCGAATGCAAACAACAGTGTCGAATAGACCTTCGTCGCCGCCATGACGCCGATGTTCTCGGCATAGGTGGTGACGCCGGTGCCGCCGCCGCAGGCCGCCACGATGGTCGCGAGGCTGTCGGCGAACAGGGCGCGGCCGAGATAGCCATCGAGGCTCCGGCCCGTCATCGCGCCGACGGCCTTGATGTGACCGAGGTTCTCGGCGACGAGGATGACCGCAACCGGCGCGATCAGAAAGATTGCATCGGCCTGGAAGGTCGGCGTGGTAAAGCTTGGCATGCCCAACCACGGCGCGGCCGCGAGCTGCGCGAAGTCGATCGGCTTGCCGAAGCCGAGGCCGTTCGCGAACAGCAGGTACAGGAGATATCCGCCGATCGCACCGAGGATGATCGGCAGGCGGCGCCACAGGCCTGGAGCGGCAACGGCCACCACGCCGATGATCAGAACCGTCGCGAGCCCGATCCAGGTGTCGAACGCGTTGACGCTCACCGCCTTGACCGCCACGGGCGCGAGATTGAGGCCGATCGCGGCGACCACGGCCCCGGTGACGGCCGGCGGCATCAGGCGCTCGACCCAGCCAACGCCGGACCACATCACGATCAGCGCGATCACGCCGTAGAGCACGCCGGCGCCAACGATGCCGCCGAGCGCGACGGAGAGATTTGGATTCGGCCCCTGCCCGGCATAGCCGGTGGCGGCGATGACGACGGCGATGAACGCGAAGCTCGAGCCGAGATAGCTCGGCACGCGCCCGGCGACGATGACGAAGAAGATCAGCGTGCCGATGCCGGAGAACAGGACCGCAACATTGGGATCGAACCCCATCAGCAACGGCGCGATGATCGTCGAGCCCGACATCGCGACGCAATGCTGGAGACCGGAGACGACGGTCTGCCCCCATGACAGCCGTTCCTCCGGCATGATCACGCCCGAGACCTTGAATTTCCAGCGCGGAAAATAGCTCTGCGGCTGCTCGTCCGAGCCCATCGTGGTTGTCATATTCCCCCCGTTGCGGTGCAGCGACCGATCTTCGTGCGATCCGACAAAAATGTGATTGTCGCTTCTGCGGCGACCATCACATGATGCGAGTCATGCAAGATTCAAAGCTTGTAAAATCCAGATCTTGCAGAATCAAAAATCAATGCGTTCCGGGGCACACACTATGACACAAGTCGCGATCCAGCCAGCCGTCCATCGCCGGCATCAACCCTGGTACAAGATCCTCTACATCCAGGTCCTGATCGCGATCGCACTCGGGGTGCTCATCGGCTATTTCTATCCTGATCTCGGCAAGGAGCTGAAGCCGCTCGGCGACGGCTTCATCGCGCTGATCAAGATGATGATCGCGCCGGTGATCTTCTGCACCGTGGTGCACGGCATTTCCTCGATGGGCGACCTCAAGCGCGTCGGCCGGGTCGGGCTGAAGTCGCTGATCTATTTCGAGACGGTCTCGACCGTCGCGCTCGCCATCGGCCTGCTGGTCGGCGAGATTCTCCAGCCCGGGCACGGCTTCAACATCGATCCCGCCACGATCGATCCGAAGTCGGTCGCGACCTACGTCACCAAGGCCAAGGAGGAAGGCATCGTCGCCCATCTGATGGCGATCATTCCCGACAGCTATGTGGGCGCGATCGCGCGCGGCGACCTGCTTCAGGTGCTGCTGATCTCGATCCTGTCAGGCTTCGCCATCGCCTTCCTCGGCAAGGCCGGCGAGCCGATCGCGGAGGCGATCGACAAGGCCGCGAAAATGTTCTTCGGCATCATCCGCATCATCGTGCGCGTGGCGCCGATCGGCGCGTTCGGCGCGATGGCCTTCACCGTCGGCGCCTACGGCCTCGGCTCGCTGCTCAACCTCGCCGCCCTGATCGGCACGTTCTATCTCACCAGCATCCTGTTCGTGTTGATCGTGCTGGGCTCGATCGCGCGGCTGTCCGGCTTCTCGATCCTGCGCTTCATCGCCTACATCAAGGACGAACTCTTGATCGTGCTCGGCACCTCCTCGTCGGAAACGGTGCTGCCGCAGATGATCCAGAAGATGGAGCATCTCGGCGCCTCGCGCTCGGTGGTCGGCCTCGTCATTCCGACCGGCTACAGCTTCAACCTCGACGGCACCAACATCTACATGACGCTGGCGACGCTGTTCCTGGCGCAGGCGACCAACACCCATCTGACGATCTGGCAGGAGCTCGGCATTCTCGGCATCGCCATGATCACCTCGAAGGGCGCCTCGGGCGTGACCGGCGCCGGGTTCATCACGCTTGCCGCGACGCTCTCGATCGTTCCCGACATCCCGATCCAGTCGATCGCGATCCTGGTCGGGATCGACAAGTTCATGAGCGAGTGCCGCGCGCTGACCAACCTGATCGGCAACGGTATCGCCTGCGTTGTCATCAGCATCTCCGAAGGCGAGCTCGATCGCGAGGCTCTGCACGAGACCATGGCTCATCCGCTGGAGATGGGCGAGGCGCTGGAACCGGGCGGCAGCGCGGCCTCGTAGGCCGCGCCACGCAGCCGGTAGTCTCCCGGACTGGAGAATTGGCAAGGCACGCGTCACAACTATGACGTTGGGTTCACCGATTGATAGTCGATCTTTCCACCCGACGCGCTGGGGGCAGGGCGTCGGGTATTTGTTGTCGACCAATGAGCCTTAGAAGGCCGAGCTGGCGACCAGCTCGACCCTGCGCGTGATCTCGATCGCCTGCAGGAACGCCTCGTCGTGACTGACCACGAGCAGCGCGCCGTCATAGGCCCTCAAGCCTGCCTCGATGGCTTCGATGGACTCGATGTCGAGATGATTGGTCGGCTCGTCCAGGATGAGCAGGGACGGCGGCGCCGCCCCGCCTAGAACGCAGGCGAGGCCCGCACGAAACAGCTGTCCGCCACTCAGGCTCCCCACGATCTGCGCGGCGGCATCGGCGCGAAACGCGAACCGGGCCAGGGCAGCATGGCACTCGTTCGCGCTCGCTTTCGGATTGAGACGCCCGAAATTGTCCAGGATGGAGATCGCGGGATCGAGCAGGCTGACCTTCTGGTCGAACAGCGCGAAGTCCGGCCTGACCCGCACGGTGCCCGCGAACGGGCGCAACTCGCCTGTGACGAGCTTGAGCAACGTTGTCTTGCCGGAACCATTCGGCCCGACGACCCCGACGCGCTCCGGGCCGACGAGCGTGAGTGAGAGATCGCGCAGGACCGGCTGCTCCGGCTGATAGCCGGCGTTGACGCGATCGAGCCATACCACCTCCCTGCCCGCCGGCAGGCCGGTCGGGGGCAGCTTGACCGACAGCGGCTGGCGAATCTCGACGCGGCGGCGAGCCGTGTCGACAGCCTCGATCGCCTCCGCGCGCCGCCGCTCGGCGATCTGCACGGTCTTTCCGCCGCTGTCCTCGCTGCGATCCTTGCGCGCGCCGGCCAGGATGCGCGGCATGTCGCCCTTGGCGCGTTTCTTTTTCCCACCGCTGTCCTTGCGCGCCTTCCGCTCGGCTGCTTCTTGCGCCTTGCCGTCAATCTCGGAGAGGCGCCTTTCGGCATGCGCGAGGTCGTGCCTGATGGCAGCGAGCTCAACGGCCTTCTGCTCGCGGTAACTGCTCCAATTGCCGCCGTACCGTCTTGCCCCGAGCGATGTCATCTCGACGATGGCATCCATGGTCTCGAGCAGGTCGCGGTCGTGACTGACGACGATCGCCCCGCCCCGCCAGCCTGCGAGCAGGTCGACCACTGACTTACGTCCATCCCGATCGAGATTGTTGGTGGGCTCATCGAGCAGCAGGAAGTCCGGCTCGGCGAAGACCAGCGCGGCCAGACGGATCCGCGTGATCTGCCCGCCCGACAAACGATCCAGCTCCGTGTCGGTATCAGGATCGAACCCGACACGCGCGAGCGCGGACGCAAGCCGCGCTTCAAGCGTCCAGTCGACGTCGGTGACTTCGTCGGCGAATGCATCGCCCCGCTCGGCACGGCGAAGCAGCTCCAGCGCTGCGCGCGCGCCGAACAGATCGATCACCGCGGCGCCCGCAGGAAGCTGGACGTCCTGGCGGAGCATTCCCACGGTTCCGCTCACGAGAACGCGTCCCGCTTGGGGAATGTGCTCTCCGGTGATCGCAGCAAGCAGCGTTGTCTTGCCGACGCCGTTGCGGCCGACGAGACCAGCCCGTTCGGCACCAAATGTCAGGTTGAGGTCGGAAAGGAGAGGACGGCCGTCAGGCGTGGACAGCGAGAGGTTCGACAGAATGATCGATGCAGGCATGGAATTCCCCGTGAGCAAGGCGGATGGGCGTTGCGGTCGGGGTGAAATCCATGGATGCGAAACTCCTGATTGATGCCTCGCTAATAATCCCGCCGGGCGCCGAGATCAAGGCGCATTCCGCGCGACGCGTCCGGGCCAATCAGCAAAGCATCACGAAGCTGTTGATGGACGCTGCATGGGGCATGCGGTAAGGGGCAAAAAACAACGTGTCTCAACCAAGAGGCCATCTCTTGAGCGGCAAGCCGAATAGCCCCCTCGCCCAACTGCTTCAGCAAGCCTTTCTGGCGCTACGTGCAAAGCAGTTCGACATTGCAAGGCAGCTTGCGACCGAAGCCCTGAAATCAAATCGCACCGACCGGAATGCCGTGCTGATCCTCGCCCATGCCGTGCTCGGCCAGGAGCGTGCGGAGGAGGCGATTGCGCCGCTGGAGAAAGCCGCGAAGCGCAATAGCGATCCCGAAATCGAGACGCTGCTCGGCCATGTGCTGTGTGCCGCGCGGCGCAGAAGCGATGGACTGGCGCAACTGCGGCGAACCACAGCGCGCCGTCCGCCCTATCTGCCCGCGTTCCAGGAGCTGGCGGGCCAGCTTGCGAACGCCGGCGAGGTTGGCGAGGCGGTCGGGATGATCGAGCAAGCCCTCGCGCTCGCCCCGGCCAGCGTCGATCTGCAACTCGACCTTGGCCGCATGCACGTCCGGAATAACAATCGCGCCAAAGCGCGTACCGTGCTGACCGCGGCGCGCGCGATCGGGCCGGGACGCACCGATATCCTGACCGAACTTGCCTGGGCCGAGCTTCTCGACGGCGCCTATGCGGAGGCCGCCGACACCTACCGTCACGCGCTCGGGCTTCGCCCGGACGACGCTCTCTCCCGCGCCAATCTCGCGATCTGCCTGATGGAGATGGGCGAACGCGATGGCGGCGAGGCGGCGCTGCGGTCCGTGTATGGCGGACGGCCGCAGATGCTCAGCCGCGCCGCCCTCACACTCGCCGCCTCGTCGCACGGCCGCTTCTTTTTCCGCCCGAGCGCCGCAGCGAAATTCCTGGGAGCCAGGCCCGAGCGGGCTACGCCCTGAATTTCCGCCGGTACAGACCCGGCTCGCGCTTCAGCGCGGCGCGCAGGGCGTGGACCTTCTGCGCTTCATCCTCGGTGAAGGCCGAGGTCTGCCGCGTCCAATCCTCACGCTTGACCGGAATGCATTGCGCGATCGGTGTGCCCTTGGGCAGCACGCCGCGAAAGCCCGTATTGTGCCAATGCGCCGGAAAGTGGATCCAGCTGTCGCGATAGCGATCGCAATCGACGAGGCCGCTCAGCGTGATGAACGGCAGGTCGAAGCGATTGACCGGATGGGTGAAGAACAGCGAATAGCCTTCCGGCGCCTCGATGGTCCAGAGATTGTGAAACTTGATGACGAAGCGATCGGCCTCGAACAGCGGCGAGCCGGTGAGCTGGCCCTGATCGTGAAAGCTGATCGGCGAGCGCGGAAAATCGATCTCACCGCCGGGCGGGATGTCGTTGTCCCAGCTGATCTCGCCATCCTCGACCCTGATATCGCAGATTAGCGGGATCAGGAAACCGCATGTCATCGCGTCGATGAACGGCGGGCAGCGCTTGACCGTCTCGTCATCCTGCTGATTGAGGGCACTGAAGGCCGTGGTCGGCATCGCCTTGAGCCAGTCGGGAACGCCGAGATTCGCCGGCACCGGCTGCGGCAGCAGGCCTTCGAGTTCTCCGGGGCAGCGAAATTTGATCGCGAGCTTGTTGTTATTATTCTGCGAGGACATTGGGCATTCCAGCCGAGTCCCCTACTGATAAACGGAAACTGCGGCGCGTCAAAGCGCCGCAGCTAATCCAGACCATTACATCTTCGTCATGTTCGGATTGACGGCTCTCTTCACGGGCCCGTGAGAAGAGCGCAATCAGCCCTTGAGCGCAGTGACCACCACCTCGATCAATGCACCGCCGCCGAGATCGGCAACGCCGACCGTGGCGCGCGTCGGTAGGTTGTCACCGAAGAATTCGGTCCAGACCGCGTCCATCTCCTTCTTCTTGGAAAGATCCGTGACGAAGATCGAGGTGCTGACGACGCGCGACTTGTCGGTGCCGGCTTCCTTTAGATAGCCGGCGATCTTGCCGAGGATGTTGCGGGTCTGATCGCCCATCGAGACCGAGGTGTCGTCGGCGATGGTACCGCCGATGAAGACGAAGCCGTTGGCCTCGACGGCGCGGTGCATGATGGGCGTGCGGATGCTGCGGGTGATGCTCATGATGTCCTCTTCTTAGAGCGTGGAAGGATGGAAACGGTCGATGCCGAGATCGCCGATTCGGGTCTGGGTGCCGCCATTGACGATCAGCTCGGCCATCACGGCTCCGGCGCCGGGGCCGAGCTGGAAGCCGTGCAGCGAGAAGCCGAACTGGTGATAGAGGCCCTTGTGGCGACTGCTCGGTCCGAACACGGGGATGTCGTCCTTCATCTTCGC
Organism: Bradyrhizobium sp. LA2.1; assembly: GCF_040547725.1. Lineage (NCBI taxonomy): Bacteria > Pseudomonadati > Pseudomonadota > Alphaproteobacteria > Hyphomicrobiales > Nitrobacteraceae > Bradyrhizobium > Bradyrhizobium sp. LA2.1. The sequence continues at coordinate 161,376 of NZ_JBEPQI010000011.1, read as the reverse complement.
CTCGATGCCGGCCCAGGCGCGGACGATCGTCGCGCTGCGCATCACCGGGAACAGCTCGAACACGGTGCGCGCGCTGATCGCGAGGCTCTTCCAGTCCAGCACGGTCTCGTTGCGATCCTGATAGGGCGTCGCCAGATGGCCGCCGCCGATCAGCACGGTGCCGTTGGAGAATTGCTTGAAGGACAGTTTGCGCCCGCGCAGGATCACCACGGGGTCGATGAAGTGCGGCACGCGCGAGGTGATCATCAGCATCGGCGCCACGGTCTCGACCGGAACGGGCTCGCCGAGCGCGGCGGCGATGTTTCCGGCCCAGGCGCCGGCGGCATTGACGAGCACCGGCGCGGCAAAGGTTTCAGTGCCGACATCGACGTGCCAGAGGCCGCCGCTCTGACGGATGTTGCTGGCCGCCACACCCTCGCGCACGGTCGCGCCGAGCTGCTCCGCCTTGCGCCGGAACGCCGTCGTCGTCTGCGCCGGATTGGCGGCGCCATCGCGGCGCGACACCACGCCGCCCGGACATGTCTCAGCCACGGCCGGCACCAGCCGCCGCAATTCAGTCGCGTCGATCAGCTCTTCATGGGTGAAGCCGAGCGCGTTCAGCTCAGCGACGCGCGCGCGGCAGACCGCGAGTTCCTCCTCGTTCTCCGCGACGAGAACCTGACCGTAACTCTCAAAGCTGCAATCGTCGTCGAGGAGATCGGTGATCTTCTCCCAGATCCCCATCGAGCGGATCGAGAGCGGGATTTCGGGCACGTGCCGCGCGAGCTGGCGGACGCCGCCAGCATTGACGCCCGATGCATGGCGGCCGGCGTAGTCTTTCTCGATCAGCACCGGCTTCATGCCGGCGAGACACAGATGCAGCGCGGTCGAGCATCCGTGGATGCCGCCGCCGACGACGATCGCATCCACGTTTTGGGTCATCCGCGCACCACCGCCTTGACGTCGGCCTCGCTCTTCGGGACGGCGGCGAGCTCGGCGAGCGTGATCGGCTTGACCGGTGCACGCAGCCGGTAATAGCCGATCTCCTGTGCCGTCTTGCCCCGCGCCTGCGCCATCAGCTCGGTCACGGTGAGGCCGCAGAGCCGGCCCTGGCACGGCCCCATGCCGGTGCGGCGATAGGCCTTGAGCTGGTTCGGGCCGGTCGCGCCGATAGCGACGGCATCGAGAACGTCCTTCGCGGTGACCTCCTCGCAGCGGCACACGATGGTGTCGCCCGAGGGAATGCGGAACTGCGGCGCGGGGCGGAACAGCGTGTCGAGGAAGACGCGGCCGCGCTCGGCCTTGGCGAGATCGGCGCGGAGCGTTGCCATCGGCGCAAGCTTTGTCGCAACCGCAGGCGCCAATGCCTCCACTGCCGCGCGCGCCGCGATGCGGCCACGGACCACAGCCGCATTGGCACCACCGATACCGGCGCCGTCACCAGCGATCGCGATGCCAGCGACCGATGAATTGCCGCTCGCGTCTAACACTGGCGACCAGCACAATTGCAGATCATCCCAGCGATGCTCGATACCGGCGGCCATCGCCAGATTGACATTGGGCACGACGCCCTGATGCAGCAGCAACAGATCCGCGGGGATGGTCTCGCGCTTGCCGCCGGCGACATAACTCACATTCGCGAGCTGGCCATCACCGGATGCTGAGAGCTCGGTGACGCCGGAGACGACCTGCACCTTGGCCTTCACTTCGCGCATCATCGACAGGCCCTTGGTGAAATAGGGCGAGGTCAGGAAGGCGAAGGCATGCGGCAGCGCCGCGAAGTAGTTGCCGCGCTCGGTGGTGTCGAGGATGCGGTCGATGCGGCCGCCCAGCCGAAGGATCTGCGCGGCGAGCAGCCAGAGCAGAGGCCCCTGCCCCGCGATCACCGTGCGTCCGTCAGGCACCAGGGCCGATGATTTCAACATCGTCTGCGCCGCGCCCGCGGTCATCACGCCCGGCAAGGTCCAGCCGGGAATCGGGAACGGCCGCTCCAGCGCGCCGGTCGCAAGGATCACCCGCTGCGCCTTGAGGAAAGCGGATGCACCGCCGATCGATACGGCGATCTCGAGATTGCGGTCGAGGCTCCAGACGGTGGCGCGATGGATAATCTCGGCGCGGCTCGCGCGGAGCGACTGAACGAGATCGGCACCGACCCAATAGTCGGCGCCGAGCTGGTCGCGGTCGGTCACGGGCGTGGACGAGATGGCGCGAAACACCTGGCCGCCGGGGCCGATGTTCTCGTCGAGCAGCAGCGTCGACAGGCCGGCTTCGGCGGACGTCGCAGCGGCCGCGAGGCCGGCGGGCCCGGCGCCGATCACCACGACATCATAGGCTTCGCGCTTGGGAGCCACAGTCATTTTCCGATCTCCCGCTTGCCCTTCTGAATCTCGATCTGCATGCCCTCGGCGACGGGCACCAGGCAGCCCTGGCGGTTACCGACGCCGTCGATGGTGACGAGGCAGTCGAAGCACACCCCCATCATGCAATAGGGCAGACGCGGCGCGCCGCTCACTGCGGTCGAACGGCGCGCATCACAGCCGGAGGCCAGCAGTGCGGCGGAGACGGTGTCCCCCTGACGCGCCGCGATGGCCGTGCCATCCACGAAGATCTGGACCTGCGGTCGCTTGTCCTGTTCGGATCGTCTAAACATGGGATGCCTCTTGGCTCCTTGAGATATCTCTAATAGCCGCTGTTGTTCGCAGCACCGGCGGCGCCGAAACGGCTGGCCGAGAACGCGCCGACCAGCTCCGGCTCGAGCGCGCCAGCTGCGACCATGCGCGCGATCTCGAAAGCGTGGTTGGAGGCGAGCGTCACGCCGGAATGGCAGCAGGCGACAAAGGCGCCGGGATGCGTCTCCGACTGGTCGTAGATCGGAAAGCCGTCCTGCGGCATGACGCGGATGCCGGCCCAGCTCCTGACCACGTTGAGCCGCGACAGATGCGGAAACATCCTTTGCGCGCGATCGGCCATCACAGCGCTGACGGAATGCTTCAGCGCGCGATCGTCGAGCTCGTCCTCCTTGCTGTCGCCGATCATCACCGTGCCCTCGTCGGTCTGGCGGATCGTGGTCAGCGGATGCGGCAGGAACGGCATGGTGCGCTCGGTCACCACGATCTGGCCGCGGGTCGGGCCCATCGGCGCGTAGAGGCCGACCATCGGCGCAAGCGTCTGGTTGGCATTGCCGGCCGCGAGCACGATCTTGGCGGCGCGCAGTTCGCCCTTCGGCGTGGTCAGGCGGAATTCGCCACCGCTCTTGCCGATCGCCGAGACCGGGCGCTCCGGAAAATAGTCGATGCCGAATGCCTTGAAGCCGGTGTGGAAGGCGCGGAAGGTCCGCAGCGAATTGACGTGGCCGTCGAGCGGACAATAGCTGCCGCCGGACACTTCCGGCCCGATCAGCGGCAGCGACTTCTTCACCTCGGACGGGGTGAGCATCTCCATCTTGTAGTCGGCCGCGCCAGTCTGGTTGTGCATGCGCTTGACGAGTTCGGTACGCTGGCCAAATTCATCCTCGCCGAGCGTCAGATGAAAGCCGCCATTCTGCTGGAGTGAGACATCGAGGCCTGTCTGCTGCTTCAGCTCGGAGGCGAGCCGGCCCCACGCTTGCGACGCCTGCACGGTCCAGACCGTATAGGCGGGCATACCGAGCCCCTTGCTCTGAACCCAGACCAGCGCAAAGTTAGCGCGCGAGGCGCGCTTGGTGATGTCGCCTTCATCGAGCACGGCCACGCTCTTGCCGAGCCGGCCGAGGCCCCAGGCAATGGCGGAGCCGAGCAGTCCGCCGCCGACCACAGCGACGTCGTAGTCTCCTGACATAAATTTCTCCTATCGTCCCGTATCGCCCTTGCCGGCGAGCACGCGGTCGAGCCCGTAGAAGCGGTCGAGCAGAATGAGGGCGGTCATGGTAACAGCGATCACGCAGGCCGAGACCGACGTCACCAGCGGATCGATGTTGTCCTGGATATAAAGGAACATGCGCACCGGCAACGTCTCGGTGCCGGGCGCCGCGAGGAAGACGGTCATGGTGAGATCGTCGAAGGACTGGATGAAGGCGAGCGCCCAACCGCTGATGACGCCGGGCAGGATCAGCGGCAGCGTCACGCGGCGAAACAGCGTCCAGCCGTTGGCGCCGAGCGAGACTGCCGCCATCTCGACCGAGAGGTCCATGCCGGTCGCCGCCGCCAGCGTCAGCCGCAGCGCGAACGGAAACACGATGATGACATGCGCGATGATCAGCGCGGCAAAGCTGCCGCCGAGGCCGGCCGAGGTGAAGAAGCGCAGGAAGGCGATGCCGAGCACGACATGCGGGATCATCAGCGGCGACAGGAACAGCGCCGCGAGCGCATCGCGGCCGCGGAAGCGATAACGCGCGATCGCCAGCGCTGCCGGCACCGCGAACAGCAGCGCCACGAAGGATGAGAGCGCACCGAGCCCCAGGCTGACCCAGAAGGCATGGATGAACTCGGGATAGTTGGCGATCGCCCTGAACCAGCGCAGCGAAAAGCCGTTGGTCGGCAGCGACAGGAAGCCTTCGGGCGTGAAAGCAACGAGGCATACCACCAGGATCGGCGCGACCATGACGATGACGAAGATGGTGTGGAAGATCAGCGCGAGCGGGCCGTTCCGGCTCATCGGAACACCTCCGCGTAGCGGCGCTCGATCAGCGCGTTGCTGCCGACGACGATCAGCACCAGCGCGACCAGCAGCAGCGTTGCGACCGCTGCACCGAGCGGCCAGTTCAGCGTGTTGAGGAATTCGTCGTAGGCCAGCGTCGCCGCGACCTTGAGCCGACGGCCGCCGATGATCGCGGGCGTCGCGAAGGCACTGGCGGAGAGCGAAAACACGATGATCGCGCCCGACAGCACGCCCGGCATGATCTGCGGCATGATGATGCGGCGGATGATGGTCACGGGCCCCGCGCCGAGCGACATCGCGGCGTTCTCGATCTGCGGGTTGAGCCGCTGGAGCGCGGCCCACACCGACAGCACCATGAACGGCATCATCACATGGGCGAGCGCAACCACCATCCCTGTCTCGGTGAACATGAAGGGAATGGGCGAGCGGATCACTCCGAGCGACATCAGGAGCTTGTTGACGAGGCCGTTGTTGCCGCCGAACAGCAGCGCCCAGCCAAGCGTCCGCGCCACCACAGAGATCAAGAGCGGCCCGAGGATGATCAGCAGGAAAAAGCTCTTCCAGCGGCCGCTCATGCGGTTGAGGATGTAGGCTTCGGGTGCGCCGAGCAAAGCGGTGAGCAGCGTTGTCAGGATCGCGATGCGAAACGTCCGCCAGAACATTTCTGCGTAGTAGGGATCGGTCGCGATCTCGTGCCAGTTCTTCAGGATGAAGACCGGCTCGATGCCCCTGTACTGGCCCCAGTCGTGGAACGACAGCATCACCGTCATCGCCAGCGGAATCAGCAGCACGCCGACGAACAGCATCAAGGCGGGCGCGGTCAGCGCCCAAGGCGCACGCGCGTTGCGCTCTTCGGCGGCCGCGCTCATGAGGAGGCTCCGCCGCGCACGCTCATGTCTTCGGGACGCCAGGCGAGGTGAACGGCCTCGCCCTCGGCCGGCGGCGCCGTCCCGTCATTCTGGCGGATCACGATCGCCGGGCCGCATTCGCTGTCGCACTGGAACAGCCAGTGATTACCCTGGAAGATGCGCGTGACGATCTTTGCGCCGAGCCCCGTATCGCCAAATCCGATCCGTTCAGGGCGAATGCTGACAGTGACAGGGCCGCTGAGCCCAACCGGCGCCGGCGCGTTCCAGGAGCCAGCCACCAGCCGTACCGGCGTCGCGGTCCGATCAATCGTCGCCGCAAAATCGTTGGTCTTGCCGAGGAACTGCGAGACGAAGGCCGAAGCCGGCTTCTCATAGGTCTCCTGCGGCGAGCCGATCTGCTCGATGCGGCCCTGGCTCATCACCACGATGCGGTCGGACAGCGACATCGCCTCGTTCTGGTCGTGGGTGACCAGGATCGTCGTGGTGCCGATGGTGCGCTGGATCTGGCGCAGCTCGATCTGCATCTCCTCGCGCAGTTTGGCGTCGAGATTGGATAGCGGCTCGTCGAGCAGCAGCACGCTCGGCTTGATCACCAGCGCGCGCGCCAGCGCCACGCGCTGCTGCTGACCGCCGGACATACGGCGCGGATGGCGGTCCTCGTAGCCGGCAAGCCCGACCATCGCGAGCGCGGCGCGGACGCGCTCGGCTCTTTCGGCGCGCGGCACGTTGCGCATCTCGAGGCCGAACGCGACGTTCTCCGCCGCCGTCATGTGCGGAAACAGCGCGTAGCTCTGGAACACGATGCCGAGCCCGCGCTTCGCGGGATGGATCGCGGTCAGGTCCTTGCCCTCCAGGCGGATCGCGCCGCGTGTGGGATCGAGGAAGCCCGCGATCATCTGCAGGGTCGTGGTTTTGCCGCAGCCGGACGGGCCGAGGAAGGAGATGAACTCCCCCTTCCCAACCGACAGACTGAAGTCATCGACCACAGTCTGCGCGCCGAACTGTTTTGCGACCCGATCGAGCTCGAGATAGGCCATGCGCTGTCTCCGCAACGATCAGATCAACGCTCGACCTCGCGATTCCAGCGCTTGGTCCACTCCTCGCGCTTCTCGTTGATCACAGTCCAGTCCGGATTATAGAGCTTTGCCGCGCGCTCGCCGATCGGCGCCATCTTGCCGAGCTCCGGCGGTACCACCAGTGATTTCAGCACCGGGCCGTAGCCGTAGTCCTTCAGCATCACGAGCTGGATTTTTGGGTCGAGCAGCATCTTGACGAAGTTGGAGGCGAGCGGCGAGGCATTCGGCTTGGTGATCGGACACGCCGTCGTCAGCAGCGTCGCCGCGCCTTCCTTCGGATAGACGAAGTCCACGGGGAAGCCGGTGTTGGCGAAGCTCTGCACGCGGCCCGTGCCCCACACCGCGATCACGGCCTGGCCGGACTGGAACAGCTCGGTCATCTTGCCTGGCGACGGCTCATAGGCGAGCACGTTCGGATTGATCTGCTCCTTGAAGATCTTGAAGCCGGAATCGACATTGGTCTCGCCGCCGCCGTTCATCTTCGACAGCATCACCAGCGCTTCGAGGCCGTAGGTGTTGTTGATCGGCGGGATCACGAGCTGTTTGGCGTATTTCGTGTCCTTGAGATCGTTCCAGGAGGTCGGCGGCGCCCAGCCTTTCTCGGCGAACACCTTGGTGTTGTACATCAGGCCGGTCGCGACGATGCCGATCGCAACAGCGCGATCGTCCTTGAAGCGGGCGGTGTCATAGAGATCGGCGGCCGGCAAGCCTTCGAGCTTGCCGCAGAAGCCGAGCTGGATCGCCTGGTACATCGGGCCGTCGTCGACGATGGCGACGTCGATCTGCTGGTTGCCCTTCTGCGCCTGGAGCTTGGCCAGCGTGTCGGTGGAGTTGCCGGCGACGTACTCGACCTTGACGCCGTTCTCCTTCTCGAAGGCCGGGATCACCTCATCGCGGATGGTCTTCTCGAACGAGCCGCCGTAACCGGCGACGTAGAGCGTTTTCTGCTGGGCCGAGGCGGCCGACGGGACGGCGATGAGCGCTGCGATGCTGACCGCGGTCAGAAGGCTGAGAGTCTTCATATGGACCGATCTCCAATACCGGGATGAGGTGACGTGCCGAAAAATCTCTGACTGAGGCGCCTTCCGCATTTCCTTCCGCGCCAACCCTCTCCGGACAGGGCTCCGGCCCCTGTTCGCCAGGTTTTGGCGCGATTCGGAGGTTTGAACCCCTCCAATCTGCCGAAAAAGCGGGCTGTCTCCAGTCCTGATGAAAAAGATCGCAAACCCTGGCTTCCATCGTCCAATGAATAATGGCACCCTCTGCATGCCTAAATGTTATGGATGGAAATTGGGATGGCGCGGATCAATTCGCGGCAGGTGGAGGCCTTCCGCGCGACGATGCTGACCGGCAGCGTGACTGAGGCCGCAGCGCTGATGACCGTGACGCAGCCGGCCGTGAGCCGGCTGCTGCGCGACCTCCAGGCGCTCCTCAAGATGGAGCTGTTCGAACGGCGCGGTACCGGGCTGGTGCCGACCGCCGCGGCGATGGCGCTCTATACCGAAGTGGAGCGCTCCTTCGTCGGGCTCGAGCGCATCACGGCGGCCGCCGAGGAAATCCGTGGCCGCCGCACCGGCTCGCTGCGCATCGCCGCGCTGCCGGCGCTGTCGAACGGCTATCTGCCGCGGCTCGCCGGACATTTCCTGAAAGAACGGCCCAACCTCAACCTCGCCTTCTTCGGCGTGATCTCGCCGATCGTGGTCGATTGGGTGCTCAACAATCAATGCGACATCGGCTTTGCCGAGGTGCCGATCGCCCATTCCGGCCTGCCGAGCCAGCGGCTGCCCGCGTTGGCGCGCGTCGCGGTGCTGCCGACCGGTCATCGCCTCGCGGAGAAGCAAGTTCTGGAGCCGCGCGATTTCGAGGGCGAGACGTTCATCTCGCTGTCGGCGGGGTCGTCGAGCCGTCACCTCGTCGACCAGGTCTTCCATCGCCACGACGTCCGCCGCGTGCTCAGGGTCGAGACCACGCTGTCGGAGATCATGTGCGGCATGGTGTCGTCGGGGCTTGGCGTCGCAATCTGCGATCCCTTCACGGCGCAGGAATTTTCCACCCGCGGCGTCGTCGTTCGCCGCTTCCTGCCGCGCATCGATTTCGAATTCTCCGCGGTCTTTCCGGCGCAGCGCAGCCCCTCGCCGGTGGCGCTTGATCTGGTCGAGACAATGCGCAAGGCGCTGGTTGAATTCGAGGACGACGCAACACTCAGCCGTTGAACGCGGCCTGCGCTTCCGGCAGGTCCCAGATCTTGCCGATCGCCGCACTGCCCGCCGTCGTGATCGCCGCTTCGTCCGCGCCGAGATAGCAACCCTCATCGACCAGCATGCGGCCGTCGACCATGACCTGATCGATGTTGGCGCGGTTGGCGAGCGCGATCAGCGCGCGGCGCGGATCGAACAGCGGTTGAAGATACGGATGGGTGAGATCGACGACGGTGAGATCGGCCGTCGCGCCGGGCTCAATCCGGCCGAGATCAGGCCGTTTGATGACGTCGGCGGCGACTGCCGTGTTGGCCTCGATCAGTTCCGGCGAATTGGCGACATCGGCGCGCTGCGACGTGACCTTGGAGATCAGCGAGGCCGCGTTGAGCTCGCCGAGCAGATCCATGTTGTAGCCGTCGGTACCGACCACGGTGCGCACGCCGTGCTCGGCAAAACGGCTGAACGCTGCAGTGACGCCGGCGCGCGCGAATACGCGCGGGCAATTCAGCACGGTCGTGCCGCGCGCGGCCATCAGCCTGAGATCGTCGTCGGTACTGAACATGCAATGCGCGGCCATCAGGTCGGGCGCCAGCAGGCCGAGCCAGTCCAGATATTGCGCCGGCGTGCGGCCGCCATAGCGCTTGCCGATGGTCTCGACCTCGGCGCGGCTCTGCGCCATGTGCGTCGTGATGGGCACGCCAAGCTCGCGCGCCCGCGCGGCGCAGGCTTTCAGCAGATCGGGGCCACAGGTGTCGGTCGCGTGCGGGCTCATCGCAAGACTGATGCGGCCGTCGCCGCGATTGTTCCAGCGCTGATAGAGCGCGTCCCACGTTGCCATGTCGGCGGTGCCGTCGTCGCCGGAATAATGCACCACGCCGTCAGGGCCCGCCTTGGCATCTGACGTCGAGAACAGATAGGGCGCGCCGTAGAAGCGAATGCCCATCTCCTCGGCGGCATCGAACATCTCCGGAATTGAATTGCGGAACGGCTCCATCACGGTGGTGGCACCGCCCTTGAGGAGCTGGAGGATGCCGAGCCGCGCGACGGCAAGGCGCTCTTCCGCCGACAGGATATCGGCGCCGCGCTTGGTCAGCGGCAAGAGCACCGTATAGACGATGCTCTGGTTGTTCTTGCGGCCGTTGCCGTCCTCGGTATGGCTGCGCGCCACCGCTTCGGAGAAGCAGTGATTGTGCAAATTGAGCAGGCCCGGCAAGACAAAGCGGCCGGGCCGGTCGTAGACCTGATCCGCGCTTGGCTTGTCGCGGGTGATTACCGCGATCTTCTTGCCTTCGACCAGAACCCAATGGTCGCGCAGCACGTCCTGCGCGCCGTCCTTGCGTGACAGCACATAGCTGCCGAAAATTGCTGTGGTGCTCATGCGGGGCGTACGTTCCAGAAGACGGCGGTGCCGTCGAGAATGCCGGTGATGGCTTTGCGATAGGCGGTCGGCTGCTTGTACAGGCCGATCGGAATATAGGGGATTTCCTCGAATGCGACCGCCTGGATTTCGCGGCAGATGCGCTGCTGCTCGGCAAGCTCGGAGGCCGCCAGCCACTGGCTGCGCAACGGCCCCATCTTCTCGCTCGCATACCAGCCGGCGACCTTGCCCTCGCCGCGGATGTTGGTGTTGCCGGCCGGATTGAGCCAGTCAATGCCCTGCCAATTGCCGACCGCGGCGCTCCAGCCGCCCTGCCCGATCGGGTCCTTCTTGAGCTGGCGCTGCAGGACGACGGCGAAATCGAGCCCGGCATATTCGACGTTCATGCCGGCCTTGCGCAAGCTGTCGACCGCGATCTCGCCGAGTGGCTTCTGCGCCAGCGAGTTGGTGGGGACCAGCACCACGATCTTCTCGCCATTGTAGCCCGCGGCCTTCAGCTCGGCCTTGACCTTGGCGTAGTCGCGCTGCCCACGGAACACGTCGAGGCCGACGTCGCTCGCCATCGGGGTATCAGGCGCGAAATAGCCGATCGGCGACACCTGGAACGCCGGATCGGTGCCGGCCACTGCCGTCATGAACGCGGATTGGTCGATCGCACCCAGCAGCGCACGACGAACGGCGGGATTGTCGAACGGCGGCTGCAGATGATTAAGGCGCAGCATGCAGGCGTAGCCTCTGGGGTCAAGGATGCGCGTCTCGATGTCGCCGGCGGCCTTTATGATCGGCAGCAGATCGTGCGGCGTGGTCTCCTGCCAGTCCTGCTCGCCGGTCTGAAGCGCGGCGACGCCGGTGCCGGCATCGGGCGTGGTGGTCCAGACCACGCGGTCGTAATGCACGATCTTCGGCCCCGCGGTCCAATCCGGCTTGCCATCAGTGCGCGGCTGGTAGCGCTCGAATTTCGCATAGGCGTTGCGGGCGCCCTGCACGCGCTCGTCGGCGAGATAGCGGAACGGGCCGCTGCCGATGACTTCGGTCAGCGGCTTGAACGGGTCCTGGCTCGCCAGCCGCTCCGGCATCATGAAGCAGGGATTGATCGCGGCCTTGCCGAGCGCCTGCGGCAGCAGTGGGAACGGGCGCTTGAGGCGGAAGCGGATGGTGCGGTCGTCGGCAGCCGAGAGCTCGGCGGTCGCCTCCAGCAGCTCGCCGCCAAAGCCGTCGCGCGCCGCCCAGCGGCGGATGCTGGCGACGCAGTCGCGCGCCAGCACACGTTCGCCATCGTGCCAGAACAGGCCGTCGCGCAAGCCGAGGTCCCATTGCAGCAAGTCAGCGGAGATGGCGTGGCCCGACAGCATCTGCGGCGAGACCTGCAGCGAGGAGCTCATGCCATAGAGCGTGTCGTAGACCATGAAGCCGTGGTTTCGCGACACCTGCGCGGTCGAATAGATGGGGTCGACGAAGGCGAGGTCGATGACGGGAATGAAGCGCAAGGTGCTCTGGGATTCGGCGCGGACGATGCCCGGCAGCGAAAGCGCCGGCACTGTTGCAGCGGCCTTGAGGAGCGAGCGGCGGGAGATCGGCATGACAAAAGGCTCCTGAAGGATCTTACGTGTTCAACAAGACCGCGCCGATTGCAGCGGCTACCGCCTGCTGCGCCGGCTCGATCACGGGCACACCGATCGCATCCGCGATCGCCGCGCGGTGCGAGGCCATGCCGGCGCAGCCCATCACCACGACATCGGCGCGGCATTGGGTGACCAGCGCGCGGCCGGCATCGACCAAGCGGCCGCGGATATCGGCGCCTGCCGTTTCCGCCGCACTCGCACCGACCGACCAGCTTCCGGCGTAACGGCCATCGACGCCCATTACCCGCGCCATGCGTTGCTGGCGGCGGATGCTCGACGGCGACAGCGCGATGATGCCAAAGCGTTCGCCCAGCATCAGCGCGCGAAAGATGCCGCATTCGGCGATGCCCAGCACCGGACGGCGGCCTGCCGCCTCGCGCACCGCATGCAGGCCTGGATCACTGAAGCAGGCGAGCACGAAGGCATCGGCATCATCGCGCGTGACGCGATTGACCAGCGGCATGACCACGCTGTCGGCATCGCGCTGCGAGCTGATGCCGGGCGGTCCCTCGGCAAGGCCGACCACCTCGATGTCAGGCCCGCCGGCAATGCGCAGCGGCGCGACCGCGTCGTCGATCGCCGCCGTCACCGACGCCGAGGAGTTGGGGTTGATGACGAGGATGCGACGACGGGTCATGGGACTGCTCAGCGGCTACCGGCTTCGTGGCGCAGGAAGTTTTCCGCGATCTTCTCGCCGGTCGTGATCCAGACATCAGGGCACGACTTTGCGTAGGTCAGGAACTCGCGCAGCAGGCGCAGCCGCATCGGACGGCCGCTGCACTGGGGATGCAGCACGGTCGTCACCATGGCGCCCCAGTCCCTGGTTTCGTCGAGCTCGTCCTTCCAGATCGAGAGCACATGCTCCTTGGGGAAGATCGAGCGCGGGCTGAAGCGGGCAGAGAGGCCGTGCATCCAGTCGTCATAGCTCGCAGTGACCGGCAGCTCGATCGTGCCGGGCTTGCCATCGGCCAGACGATGGCGATAAGGCCGCACGTCGTCGCGGAACGAGGACGTGTAGACGATGCCGTGCCGCACCAGTGCTGCGCGCAGCTCCTCGGTGAACTCGCCATAGGGCGCGCGATAGCCGGTGGGCCTGACGCCGAGCCGGCGCTTCAGCGCCTCGAAACCGCGCTCCAGCTCCTCCTCGATCCAGGGATCGCCGGGATCGGGCAGCAGATGGTGATAGCCGTGATGGCCGATCTCGTGGCCGGCCTTGAGGATCGACTCGGCCATCGCCGGATGCGCGTCGACCGACCATCCCGTGACGAAGAAGGTCGCCTTGAGATCGAGCTGGTCGAGCAGCTCCAACAGCTTCGGCGTGCCGACGCGCGCCTCATAGCCGCCATAGCTCATGGTGATGAGCCGCTGCGCGTGGACCGCGTCCTTGCTGGTCCACGCACTCTCCGCGTCGACGTCGAAGGAGAGGAACATCGCCGAAGTGTACGGCTTCGGCCAGGGATATTCCGGCGCGGGATCGGCGGTGTTGGCCGGAACGAGCGGGATGCTCTTGAGTGCCTTACTGTCCAGCATTGATGGTCGCCTTCTCTAATCCGTTGTCGTTCAGTTTCCACTTGGCAAGCAGGGTCTTGTAGGTGCCGTCGGCGATCACCGCATCGACCGCTTCGAGAATGGCCTGCTGAAGTGCCTTTTCCTTGACCGGCAGGGCAATGCCGGTGAATTGCTGCGCGATGGGCTCGCCCACGGACGCATAGGCGCCGGGCTCGAGGTCCATGATGTAGGGCAGCGTCTCGTTGCCCTGGGCGGCGGCATCGATGCGGCCCTGCCTGAGCTGGGTCCGCGCGTCGGCCGAGCCGTCGGTGCCGATGAACTGGATCGGATTGCTGCCGCAATTCTTCTCGCTCCACGCCGCGATCTGCGCCGGGAACATGGTCCGGCGGCTGGCGCCGACCTTCTTGCCGCAGAGCGATGCCGCGTCCTTGAACTCCGCCTTGCGCGACTGCTGCACGAAGAACTGCGGGCCGCTCCTGAGATAATCGACGAAGGACGCGATGTCGTGACGGCTCGCGTAGTCCGTGAAGCCGGACAGGATCGCGTCCACCCGCCCGGTCGAGATCGACGGCATGAACTCGGCAAAGCTCGTCTCCTGCCATTCGATCTTGACGCCAAGCTTGCGGCCGATGGCTTCGCCGAGATCGATGTCGAAGCCGGACAGCGCGTTGGTGGCGGGATCGCGGAATTCCATCGGCGGATAGTTCGGCACCAGCGCCACCTTGAGGCTGCCGCGCTTGGCGATGTCCGCCGGCAGCTCGATGGACAAGGCCGAAACGGTCATGGCGCCAAACAGCGCCGCCGCAACCCAAAGTCTCTTCATCAACACGCCCCCATTTCAGATCACTGCCGAAAGAAATGCCTTGGTGCGCTCCTCGCGCGGCGCACCCAATACGTCCGAGGCGCGCCCCTGCTCGACGATCGCACCCTGGTCCATGTAGACAACGCGGTCGGCGACCTCGCGCGCGAAGCCGAGCTCGTGCGTCACCACCATCATGGTCATGCCGCTCTTCGCCAGCTCCTTCATGACCGCGAGAACCTCGCCGACGAGTTCCGGATCGAGCGCGCTGGTCGGCTCGTCGAACAGCATCAGCATCGGCTTCATGGCGAGCGCACGCGCAATCGCCACGCGCTGCTGCTGGCCGCCGGAGAGCTGCGCGGGATACCAGTCCGCCTTGGCGGACAATCCGACGCGCCGGAGCAGTTCGAGCGCCTCCGCGCGCACCTCGTCGGATTTGCGCCCCTGCACTTGAAGTGGACCTTCGGTGATATTCTCCAGCGCGGTCTTGTGCGGAAACAGGTTGAAGCGCTGGAACACCATGCCGGTCTTCAGCCGCTGCCGCCCGATCTCCCGCTCGCTGAGGCGATAGAGCCGCCCGCTTTGCTCGCGCACGCCAAGCAGCTCGCCGTCGAGCCAGATGCCGCCGGCATCGATCGCGGCAAGCTGATTGATGCAGCGGAGCAGCGTGGTCTTGCCGGAGCCGGAGGCGCCGATCAAACACATCACCTCGCCGGGCCAGACGTCGAGCGAGACGCTTCTGAGAGCCTGGAACTCGCCAAAGCTCTTGCTGACGGAGCGAATCGCGACGAGGGGTTTTGTCATCGCGCCAGCCGCAATGTGCCGCGGGCAAAACGGCGTTCGAGCAGCATCTGGAGCGGCGTCAGGATCGAGACCACGAGCAGGTACCAGAGCCCGGCGACGATCAGGAGCTCGATCACGCGCGAATTGGCGTAGTAGATGTTCTCGGCGTTGTGCAGCAGTTCCGGATACTGGATGACGCTCGCGAGCGAGGTCGCCTTCACCATGCCGATGAACTCGTTGCCGAGCGGCGGGATCACCACCCGCATCGCCTGCGGCAGGATGATCCGGCGCAGCGCGCGCAACCGTCCCATGCCGATCGCCTGCGCCGCCTCGTATTGCCCGATGTCGACCGACAGCATGCCGGCGCGCATCACCTCGGACGTATAGGCGCCCTGGTTGATGCCGAGCCCGAGCAGCGCGGCGAGGAACGGCGTCATGACGTCGACCGCGCGCGCAGACCACAGGCCGGGAATGCCGATGGTCGGAAACACCAGCGCGAGGTTGAACCACAACAGCAGCTGCAGGATCAGCGGCGTGCCACGGAACAGCCAGGTGTAGCCGGCCGCAACCGTCTTCAGCACCGGATTGGGCGACAGCCGCATGACCGCGACGACGACGCCGAGGACAATGCCGAGCGCCATCGCCAGCACCGCCATCACCATCGTGTTGACGATGCCTTCGAGAATGACTTTTGCGGTCAGGAAGCGGCTGACATAGGACCATTCGATCTGACCGTTCGCAAACGCGCGCACAATCGCCGCCAGCACCAGCACGATCAGGGCCGCGCTGAACCAGCGAAACCAGTGCGGCTCGCGCGCGATCCGCATCCCCGACAGATCAGGGAAACCCTCCGCGAGTGCCGGCACCGGCTTCATTGCGGCGCCGCATTCAGCATGGGCTGGGCCACCGCGTTGGCCCCCAGGCCCCATTTGTCGAGAACGGCCTTGTAGGTGCCGTCGGCGATCATCGCCGTGAGCTTCTCCGTCACCACCTCGCGCAAAGCCGCATCGTCCTTGCGGAACATGATGCCCTGGTAGCCTTTGGCGAAGGGCTCGCCGACGACGCGATATTTGCCGGGCTCCTGCGTCTGCGCGTAAGGCAGCGTCTCGCTGCCCTGCACTGCGGCGTCGATGCGGCCCTGCTTGAGCTGGTTGCGGACGTCGATCGAGTTCTCGCCGGGGACGTACTGAATGGCCGGCTTGCCGGCCGGCTCGCAGTTCTGCTTGCTCCACTTCTCGATCTCGACCGGGAAGCTGGTGCTGCGGGTGGTGCCGACCTTCTTGCCGCAGAGATCGGTCGCGTCCTTGGCCGCATTGTCCGCCATCACGAAGAACTGCGGGCCGGTCGCGAGGTAGTCGACGAAATCGGCGGTCTCGCGCCGTGAGGCGCGGTCGGAGATGCCGGAGATGATGAAGTCCGCGCGCCTGGTCTGGAGCGACGGGATCAACTCAGCGAACGGCGTCTCGCTCCAGACGATTTTTACGCCAAGCCGCTTCGCAAGTTCGTTGGCCAGATCGACGTCGAGCCCGACGAGCTCGTTGGTGGCGGGATCGCGGTACTCCATCGGCGCGTAGGTGGAGTTGACCGTGAGCTTCAACGCGCCCGCCTGCTTGATCTCCGCGGGAAGCTCCGCCGCTTGCGCCGACGTTACGGTAGCCAGTACTGCGAGGCCGAGAGAGAGCGAGAGGCGTATCATGTCAGCTCCTTTGCCAACGTTTTGCTTTGAGTCCTTTGCCAGCGCCGTGCCAGTCAGTCCGCGTCGAGAACGGCCGGCTCGATGACGCCGGCGCGTTCGGTGATCACCCTGTATTGCTCGGGCCGCCGGTGGGCGGCGAAATTGAACATCTTGTCCTTGCCCTGGCGGCAGAGATCGAGATCGATGTCGGCGACGATCACCTCGTCGGCCAAAGTCTGGGCTTGCGCAACGATGCGACCATTGGGATCGACGATGCAGGAGCCGCCGATCAGCCCAGAGCCGTCCTCCTCACCCGCCTTCGCCACCGAGATCGCCCAGGTCGCGTTCATGTAGGCGTTGGCCTGCGTCACCAGCGTCGAGTGGAAGGTGCGCAAGGACGCGTCTTCAGTGACGCCGCCATTGGGGTCATAGGCCGCCGAATTGTAACCGATGCAGACCAGCTCGACGCCTTGCAGGCCGAGCACGCGCCAGGATTCCGGCCACCGGCGATCGTTGCAGATCATCATGCCCATGATCGCATGGGCCCAGGCCGAGCCGGCGCGGAAAGCGGGAAAACCGAGATCGCCATATTCGAAATAGCGCTTCTCGAGCTGCTGGTAGCGCGCGCCTTCGCGCGGCTCCACCGAGCCCGGCAGATGCACCTTGCGATAGCGGCCGAGGATCTCGCCGTCGCGATCGACCAGGATCGCGCAATTGTAGCGGCGGCCGTCCGGCGTCAGCTCGGCATAGCCGACATAGAAGCCGACGCGCAGCGCGCGCGCACGGTCGAACAGCTTTGCCACCCCCGGGTTCGGCATGCCGCGCTCGAAATAGTGGTCGAGCGCGGCGCCTTCGAGCAGCCAGCGCGGGAAGAAGGTGGTGAAGGCAAGCTCGGGAAACACCACGAGGCTGGCGCCGCGGCCGGCGGCCTCCTCCAGCATATCGAGCATTCGCGCCAGCGTCTGCTCGCGCGTATCGGCTTTTTGCGTCGGCCCCATCTGTGCGGCGGCGGCGCGAAGGACACGAACCAAGATTGCCTCCAATATGTGCGCAGTGCTGCCTCAATGGGCGAATGAACCCTTTGATGCAACGTGCAAATCCGCGACCATTACGCGGAAGCGGGGCTGCAAAATCAATTCGTTCTGCTATGATGTTTTGGCCCAGAGTATAATCGGCAGTGATATGAACCTGCGTCAGCTCGAGATCCTGCGTGCCGTCATCCGCCATCGCACCACGGTGGCGGCGGCGGACGAACTGGCGCTGTCGCAGCCCGCGGTCAGCAACGCGCTGAAGACGATGGAGGCGCAGGCGGGCTTTGCGCTGTTCGAGCGCGTCAACAACCGGCTGTTTCCGACCGCGGAGGCGATGGCGCTCTACAAGGAGAGCGAAGCCATCTTCGCGCTGCACGCCAAGCTCGAGAACCGCGTCCGCGATCTGCGCGAGAACCGCTCCGGCCATCTGGCGCTCGTCGCGACGCCGCCGCTGGCCTACAGCATCATCCCGTCGGCGCTCTCAAGCTTCCTTCGCCGCCGCCCGGAGACGCGCGTGTTCTTCGACGTGCGGCGCTATGAGGGCATCATCGAGGGGGTGCTCAGCCGCGTCGCCGAGCTCGGCTTCGCGCTGGGGCTGACGCATCATCCCGGCATCGCGCATGAGGTGGTGCATACCGGCGAGATGGTCTGCGTCCTGCCGCCGCAGCATCCTCTCGCCGACAAGCCGGTGATCTCGGCCGCCGATCTCTCCGGCATGCCCTTCATCGGGCTCGAGCGCGGCACGCGCCTCGGCGAGGCCGTGCGCGACAGCTTTGCCCGCACCGGCGCGCCGTTCCAGCCGACCGTCGAGGTGCGCTACTGCAACACGGCCTGCGTGCTCGCCGCCGCCGGCGTCGGCGCCGCCGTGGTCGATCCGTTCTCGCCGCGACAGAACGGCGGCAGCGGCCTCGTGGTGCGGCCGTTCACGCCCACGACGCACGCCGTCGCTTATATGCTATGGTCGGAAGCCGAGCCGCTGTCGCGCCTGGCCAAGGCGTTTCTCAACGAGGTCCGGAAAGAGAGCGCACAGCTGGCACGCACAGCGCCACACCAGCAACATGGGGCAGAAAGCGACTGAGCTTCGCAACCTTTTGACCCGGGGGGCACATGGCACGCATCACCATCATCGAGACCGGACAGGTCCCGCAAAAGTACCGCGAGCAGCACGGCTCGTTTCCCGACATGTTCGAGCGCATGGTCCGCGCCGAGGACCCGATCGCCACGGTGGACGTCGTCAGCATTCCCAATGGCGATGCGCTGCCCGACCCGAGCAAGCTCGAAGCCGTGCTGATCACCGGTGCTGCCGCCGGTGTCTATGACGGGCTCGACTGGATCGCGCCGCTGGAAGATTTCGTGCGCACGGCTTACGCCAACAAGACGCCGATGGTCGGTGTCTGCTTCGGCCATCAGCTGATCGCGCAGGCGCTCGGCGGCACCGTGCAGAAGTCGGAGAAGGGCTGGGGCATCGGCCGCCACGTCTATCAGGTGCTGCCGGAGAACGGCGTCGTCGACGGCAAAGCGGTTGCGATCGCCGCCTCGCATCAGGACCAGGTGGTCGAGCCTCCCATCGATGCGCTGACGATCCTCTCGTCCGAATTCACCCCGCATGCGGGCCTGCTCTACGCCAACGGCACCACGCTGACCGTGCAGCCGCATCCGGAATTCGACGTGGAGTTTGCGCAAGTGTGCTGCGAGCTCCGCGACGGCAAGGCGCCGGAGGATGTCGTTGCGACCGCGAGGGAGTCGCTGGCGGAGCCGATGGACAACGCGAAGTTGGGTGGGGCAATCACGCGGTTTTTGGTGCGCAGATCCATCCCCTCATCCTGAGGAGCACGCTCTCGCGCGCGTCTCGAAGGATAGAGGCCCGGATGCTGCAACGGCGGGGCCTGCATGGTTCGAGACGCCGCTTCGCGGCTCCTCACCATGAGGGGCGAGAGTTGTTTACGCGTCTCAGAACGGATCCGTCCCCAATCCCGGCACATCCGCCGGCCGCGGTCCCGGCGCCGGCCAGTGAAACCGGCGGTCCTTCTCGGCAATCGCGATATCGTTGATCGACGCCTCGCGGCGCCGCATCAGCCCGTGCTCGTCGAACTCCCACTGCTCGTTGCCGTAGGAGCGATACCACTGGCCGCCCGCATCGTGCCATTCGTACTGGAAGCGCACCGCGATGTGATTGCCGTCGAAGGCCCAGAGGTCCTTGATCAGGCGATACTCCCGCTCCTTCTCCCATTTGCGGGTGAGGAACGCGACGATGGCCTCCCGGCCCTGGAACACCTCCGAGCGATTGCGCCAGCGGCTGTCCTCGGTATAGGCGAGCGAGACTTTCACCGGATCGCGCGAATTCCACGCGTCCTCGGCCATGCGCGCCTTTTGCGCGGCGGTCTCACGGGTGAAGGGTGGAAGTGGCGGGCGCGACATGGTGGCCTCATCGGTTGGTCCGGGCCGCAATCTATCGCCGCAATTGGCGGAGTCGATAGGCCATCACTTATCGGCCGATCACTTATCGGGCGATCAGGAAATCAGATCGGCCTTCATCAGCGTACGGATCGATTTCGGGATCGGCTGGGCGCGGCCGCCGCTGATGAAGGCGACGCGCACCTCGGCTTCCACCAGCACGTCCTCAGCCCGCCGCACCTCCTGCGCCAGCATGATGGAGGCGCCCTTCACCGCAACCGGCCACGTCACGACGTCGAGCACGTCGTCCATCCGCGCGGGCTTCAGAAAGTCCAGATGCATCGAGCGCACCACGAAGGCAAAGCCCGCGCCCTCCGTTTCGACCTGGTCGAACAGCGCCTGCTGCTCGGCGCCCATCAGCCGCAGATGATTGGTGCGCCCGCGCTCCATGTAGCGGAGATAATTGGCGTGATAGACGATGCCGGAAAAATCCGTGTCCTCGTAGTAGACGCGGACCTGCATGTGATGGCGGCCGTCGCGGATCTCGCCGTCGAGATGGGCTGTCACGTCGCGAGCCTCTTCGCTTTTTGCAACCGACCCGTTTTGCGCAAAAACAGCCGACCGCGCAAGCGCAGGTTATGCCACGGCCGGCGTCCTTCCCAGCGTCACCTCGACGATTTCCGGCGGCACGCCGACGCGGACCGGCATGATGCTGCAACCGAGGCCGCCGGAGACGATGACGTCGCATTTCAGCCGGAAGTGACCATAGGCGAGCCGCACGCCGTGCTGAGGCGAAACAGCCGGCGACCAGCCGAACAGGCGGACCTGGCCGCCATGGGTATGGCCGGACAGTTGCAGCGCGACGCGCGCGGGTACGAGCGGCGCGATATTGGGCTCGTGCGCGAGCAAGATGACCGGCGCATCGTCGGTGACCTTCGCCAGCGTACCCGCAAGATCGTCGGCGCCAAGCCGGTGCACGCGGCCATAGCGCTTCGCGGGATAGTAGGCGAGCTGATCGCCGAGGCCCGCGAGCCAGAAGGAGCGTCCGTCCTTGGTGAGACGCACGACGTCGTTCTCGTAGACGGGAATACCGGCCGCCTCCAGCGCGCGATGGGCGGCTGTCGGCCCGTGCCCGGCCTGCTGCACGGCCCTGTCCACCCAATAGTCGTGATTGCCCATGACGGCATGGACGCCGAGCGGTGCCTTGAGGCCCGCGAGCACCTTGGCCCATTCGCTCGACGGAATGATGCGCGTGACCTGGTGAACACCCGTGACATAGTCGCCGAGCAACACGATGACATCGGCGTTGAGCGCATTGGTGCGATCGACGATGCCCTCGATCCGCTCCAGCGACATCCAGGGATCGCAGGCATGAATGTCGGTGACGATGGCGATCTTGAGCGGAAAATCCGCCGGCCATTGCCGCGGGGTCGGGTGATAACGGGTGACGCGGAGCCGCAGCGGCTCGATGCCGACGCCATAGGCCGCGGTCGAGACGCCGAGCGCGGACAGGCCGCCGATGGAACGGATGAGATGACGACGCGTGATCATGGAAGCCCGATGGTGATGCAGCTTTGTGATGCGGTCCGATTGGAGCGGAATTGGGGTCCGCTCGTGCAGACGGCCTGCATTCGCGTGCAGACCGTTTGCACAAAGATTACCGGAAGTTCATGACGGTAGCTGCACCCGCCATTTGCGCGAGATCAGTCGTCGCTCTCATCCGTGCCGAACAGCCCGAACTGTGCCGCGGCATCGCGCGAGGGCTCGGCGATGCCGAGATGGCGGAAGGCGTGCGAGGTGAGCAGGCGGCCGCGCGGGGTGCGCTGGAGATAGCCGCACTGAATGAGATAAGGCTCGATGATGTCCTCGATCGCATCGCGCGGCTCGGACAAGGCGGCGGCCATCGTCTCGACGCCGACCGGGCCGCCGCCATAGTTCTGCGCGATGGTCGTGAGGTAGCGGCGGTCCATGGCGTCGAGGCCGGCGGCGTCGACCTCGAGCGCGCTCAGCGCATGATCGGCGATCTTGCGGTCGATCGAGGCGGCATCGGCGGCGGAGGCGAAATCGCGCACGCGCCGCAGCAGGCGGCCGGCGATGCGCGGCGTGCCGCGGGCACGGCGCGCGATCTCGTTGGCACCGTCGGCACTCATGCCGACATTGAGCACGCGCGCGCCGCGGGTGACGATGCTTTCCAGCTCCTCGATCGTATAGAAGTTGAGGCGAACCGGAATGCCGAAGCGATCGCGCAAGGGATTGGTGAGGAGGCCGGCGCGCGTGGTGGCGCCGACGAGCGTGAATTTCGACAGCTCGATCTTCACCGAGCGTGCCGCCGGGCCCTCGCCG
This sequence comes from Bradyrhizobium sp. LA2.1, assembly GCF_040547725.1. NCBI lineage: Bacteria > Pseudomonadati > Pseudomonadota > Alphaproteobacteria > Hyphomicrobiales > Nitrobacteraceae > Bradyrhizobium > Bradyrhizobium sp. LA2.1. The sequence continues at coordinate 139,085 of NZ_JBEPQI010000011.1, read as the reverse complement.
ATGATCAGGTCGAGCTGAAAGTCTTCCATCGCGGGATAGAGCACCTCTTCCACCGCTGGGCTGAGCCGATGGATCTCGTCGATGAAGAGCACGTCGCGCTCTTCGAGGTTGGTGAGGAGTGCGGCGAGATCGCCGGCCTTGGCGATCACCGGACCCGAGGTGGCGCGAAAGCCGACGCCGAGCTCCTTGGCGACGATCTGCGCCAGCGTGGTCTTGCCGAGGCCGGGGGGGCCTACGAACAGCACGTGATCCAGCGCCTCGCCGCGCTTGCGCGCCGCCTCGATGAAGATCGAGAGGTTCTTGCGCGCCTGCTGCTGGCCGACGAAGTCGGACAGCGATTGCGGACGTAGCGCGGTGTCGCCGACGTCATCGGAGCGGCGCTCGGGCGTGACGATGCGTGGGGGAGTGGTCATGCGGGCAGGATAACACGATGCAGCGGTTTCGCGAGCCACCAGCACAGGCTGGCCGGAATGACGGCGACGACGGCGAGCATCGCCGAAAGCTTCAGCGCCTCGGGCGCGGAACGGACACTCGGCACGATCACCGCCGAGGTTTCGGAGGGCACGACGAACATGCCAACCATGACGAAGCCGGCCGCGCCCACGGCCGCGGCGAGCCACGCCATCCAGATCATGTTGAGATCGGCGTAGACCGCCGCCAACGCAAATATCAGGCCGGCGACGACTGCAGGAAGGAACGAGGCGAGAATCGTGACGATGGCCAACAGCACGACCGCGATCGAAACCAGGGCACGCAGTGCTTCCAGTTCGAGGAACACGAGAAACATCTGCAGCACCGCGGCGCCGAGCGCCGTTACCGTCACAGCAACCAACGCGGCGGTCGTCAGCGGCCCGACAATGGAGAAAATCACGACGATACCGGCCACGCGCGAAAGGCGACGAAACAGGGCGGCGACGGGATTGGAGTGGGCCGCGCTCACTTCGACAGCTCCTTCAGGCCTAGCCGGATGAGTTGCGCGGTCTCGGCGCTCTCGCCCGCGCTGCGCGATGCCGATGCGATGGCCGCAGCCGCCTGCGGCTGGCCGTAACCGAGATTGACCAGCGCCGAGATCGCATCTGCCACCGGGCGCGGCGCGCGCTGGTCGTCGACGGCGCCGGCGAGATGCACGACGGCGGGATCGACATTGGCGAAGGCCGGCGCCTTGTCCTTCAGCTCGGTAACGATGCGCTCGGCAACCTTGGGGCCGACGCCCGGCGTGCGTGCCACCGCGGCCTTGTCGCGCAGCGCGATGGCGTTGGCGAGATCGGAAGGCGCCAGCGTGCCGAGCACGGCGAGCGCGACTTTTGCACCGACGCCCTGCACGGTCTGGAGCAGGCGAAACCATTCGCGCTCCTGATCGGTGCGGAAACCGAACAGCTTTATTTGATCCTCGCGGACATAAGTCTCGATCGACAGCACCGCGGCCTCGCCGGGCGAGGGCAGATGCTGCAGCGTGCGCGCCGAGCAATGCACCTGATAGCCGACCCCGCCGACGTCGAGGAGCACATAATCCTCGCCGTAGGAATCGATCAGGCCCTTGAGCTTGCCGATCATAAGCCCGCCACCTTCAGCCTGAGCGCCGTGCTTTGGCGATGATGGGCGTGGGTGATGGCGATGGCGAGTGCGTCGGCAGCGTCGGCGGACGGCGGCTCGGCTTTCGGCAGCAAAATCTTCAGCATCATCGCGATCTGGTGCTTGTCGGCGTGGCCGGCACCGACCACCGTCTTCTTGACTTGGTTCGGCGCGTATTCGGCGACAGTAATGCCGAACATCGCGGGCGCCAGCATGGCGACGCCGCGGGCCTGGCCGAGCTTCAGCGTCGCGACGCCGTCCTTGTTCACAAAGGTCTGCTCGACCGCGGCTTCCATCGGCTTGTGACCGGACAGGACGGCGGCAAGCCCCTCATGGATCGCGAGCAGCCGGCTCGCCAGCGGCAAATCGTCCGGCGGTTCCACCGAGCCGCAGGCGACGTAGATCAGGCGATTGCCCTCGGCCTCGATCACGCCCCAGCCGGTGCGGCGCAGGCCGGGGTCGATGCCGATGATGCGAACGGGGCCACGAATCGGGAGCGCAGTCATGGGCCAGTGATAGCGGCTGGCTGCGGTGGGGGAAACAGAAACAGAACGGGAAGTAACAGGGGAAGTGGGGTGTCGCGATTGGGTGCCCGCGATGACGACCACAAGGCACGCGGTCATACCCCGCGAAAGCGGGGTATCCAGTACGCCGCGGCTTCTCCGCTTCCCTCAGACGTCTCTGGAATACTGGGTCGCCCGGTCAAGCCGGGCGACGACAGCGGAATCTGGGGCTGGTGGCGACCTCAACCGCCAATCTTCGCCATCAGCGCGTCCGACACCTCGAAATTGGCGTAGACGTGCTGGACGTCGTCGTGCTCGTTGAGCAGGTCCATTAGCTTCAAGAGCTTCTCGCCGGTCTCGTCGTCGACCGCGACCGTATTCTGCGGCTTCCAGATCAGCGCGGCCTTGCGCGGCTCGCCGAACTTGGCTTCCAGCGCCTTGGCGACGTCGCGATAGCCTTCGGTCGAGGCGTAGATCTCGTGTCCGCCTTCGCCTGAGACGACGTCGTCGGCGCCGGCCTCGATCGCGGCATCCAGCACCGCGTCGTCGGAGGCGACGCTGCGGTCGTATTCGATGATGCCGGTGCGGTCGAACATGAAGGAGACCGAGCCGGTTTCGCCGAGATTGCCGCCCGATTTGGTGAAGAAGGAGCGGATGTCGGAGGCGGCGCGGTTGCGGTTGTCGGTCAGCGCCTCGACGATGACGGCGACGCCGCCGGGGCCGTAACCCTCGTAGCGGATCTCGTCATAGTTCTCGCCCTCATTGCCGAGCGCCTTCTTGACGGCGCGCTCGATATTGTCCTTCGGCATGTTCTCCTGGCGCGCCGCGATGATGGCCGCACGCAGGCGCGGGTTCATGTTGGGATCGGGCGTGCCCAGCTTGGCCGCGACGGTGATTTCCCGCGCCAGCTTGCCGAACAGCTTCGACTTCTGGGCATCCTGCCGCCCCTTGCGGTGCATGATGTTCTTGAATTGGGAATGTCCGGCCATGCGTGTCTCGTCAGGAATCGTGCGCCAAAGGTGAGCGTGGGAAGCGCGGCCTTATAGGCCGCCAACCCACCGGAATGAAAGAGGCTCTACGACTTTAAGGTAATACCGTAGTGCCCCGTGCCTAGGAGTCAGGCACCGTTAACCCTGATTTCATTCCGGCTTGCGAAAATAGCAACCGCCCGTTCCCCGGCAAGAGTGACCTGATGGCGTTCGCATTGTTTCGGAAGCGTCTGCCCGACTTGTCCGCGCCCGTGGCACCCCCACAGGCCGCGCCGTCGCCGGTCGATCCGGCGCCCGCCCCCTCGGCCGAGGCCGATTCCGCCAGGGAAATCCTGGAACTGCTGGAACTCGAGCTCGGCGCCGTGATCCGCCAGCTCGAGCGGGCCGCCAATTCGGTCGCCGGCGGCGCGGAGGCGACCGCGGCAACGCTCGCGGATATTCGCGAGCGCACCGACGCCCTCACCGGCCGCACCAATGCAGCGCAATCGACCGCCTCAACCTTTGCCCATGCCGCCGACAAGTTCACCCAGTCCGCGCAAGGCATCGGCGCGCAGGTGCGCGCGGCCGGCAAGCTCGCCGACGAGGCCAGCGCCGCGGCGCAGGAAGCCCGCGCCAATGTCGACCGCCTGCGCGAATCCTCCGCTGCCATCGGCAATGTCGTCAATCTGATTGCGCAGATCGCGCGGCAGACGACGCTGCTCGCGCTCAACTCGACCATTGAGGCCGCGCGCGCGGGTGCGGCGGGCAAGGGCTTTGCGGTCGTCGCCACCGAAGTGAAGGCGCTCGCGGTGCAGACCCAGGGCGCGACGGAGGAGATCACCAGGAAGATCGACGCGCTCCAGCGCGACGCCGCCGGCTCGGCCGACGCCGTGCATCGCATCGCGCAGGCGATCGAGGCGATCCGCCCGGTGTTCGACACCGTCAACGGCGCGGTCGCCGAGCAGAATGCCACCACCAGCGAGGTCTCCGGCAACGCGGCAAGCGCGTCGCAGTTCATCATCTCGGTCGGCGAGAGCGCGGCCGAGATCGACGCCGCAACCAAGGCCGCCGAGACCCACGGCGAGAACGTCGCCAGCGCCGGCAAGGCCGTCACCACCTTCGCGCGCAAGCTGAAATCGCGCTGTGCGGTGCTGCTGCGCCAGAGCGAGCACGACGACCGTCGCAAGACCGAGCGGCTGCCCTGCCATCTCAAGTTCGAAACCGCACGCGGCGTGTTGCAGGTCTACGAGATCGCGATGGACGGCGTGCTGATCGGCGGCCCGGAGGCGGCGAAGCTTGCCACGCAGGCCGTCGTCGACGGCACGCTCGAAGACGTCGGCGCCTGCCGCCTGCGCGTGATCGAGCAGTCCAAGGCCGGCGCCCGCGCGCAATTCGTCAGCCCCAACGCCGATCTCAGCGAGAAGATCGAAGACAGGCTCTGGTCGATCCACGAGGAGAACACCGAGTTCGTCACCCGCGCCATGGAGGCCGGCACGGCGCTGACCCGGATTTTCGAGCAGGCGGTTGCACGCGGCGAGGTCAAGATCGACGACCTCTTCGACACCGATTATGCGGAAATCGCCGGCACCAATCCGCAGCAATACCGCACCAGATATCTGGACTGGGCCGACCGCGCGCTGCCGCCGTTCCAGGAAGCCTTTCTCGCCAAGGAACCGCGCATGGCGTTCTGCGCCATGGTCGACCGCAACGGCTTCCTGCCGGTGCACAACAAGATCTATTCGCATCCGCAGCGGCCGGGCGACACCGCCTGGAACACCGCCAACAGCCGCAATCGGCGGATCTTCAACGACCCGGCAGGGTTGGCGGCCGCACGCAACCTGCGCTCGTACCTGGTCCAGAGCTATGCCCGCGACATGGGCAACGGCAACACCGTGATGATGCGCGAGATCGACGTCCCGATCCGCGTCCAGGGCCGGCACTGGGGCGGATTCCGCACGGCTTACAAGCTGTAGTGCACGCTCAGGCAAGACGCCGGCCGCGAATCATCCTTTAAGGCTGGAATTGGAATGGGAATGCCGCGGAGAGCCGCCGAACGGCTCTGACTGGAGGACTCTCAAAACATGTCCGTCGCACAACTGGCAGTCCTGGACACCGGCTCCAACCGGACACTTGCCGAACGTCTGATCGACCAGCTCGCCGACCGCATCGGCGGTCTCGGCGTGGAGCTCGCCGACATCGCCGGCAACGTCCAGGAAGTCGCAAACCGCGTCGCGAACCAGTCCGAACGGTTCCATCACCTCCAGGAGACGGCCGAGACGATGGTCTCGGCCAATCACGATATCGCCAATGCGTCACAAGCGGTGCAATCGACCGCATCGGCAGCGGTCGGCGAGATCGCGCAGTCGCGCGGCGCGGTCGACACCGCGGTCAGCCACATCTCCGAGCTCGTCGCAGCCGTGGAGCGGATCGAGGCGCGCCTGAGCGCGGTCGGCTCGGCGCTAGCGCAGGTGGCAAAAGTGTCCGGCTCGATCGAGGCGATCGCCAAGCAGACCAACTTGCTCGCGCTCAATGCCACCATCGAAGCGGCCCGCGCCGGTAATGCCGGCCGCGGGTTTGCGGTGGTGGCAAGCGAGGTCAAGAATCTCGCGGAGGCTACCCGTGCGGCCACGCATCAGATCTCCGACACCGTGCGCGATCTCGACGGCCAGATCGAAGGCCTGATCGGCGAGAGCAGCGACGCTTCGCAACGCGCCAAGACTGCCGGCGAAGGCGCCCAGCAGATCTCCGGCATCATCTCGCGGGTCCAGCAGGGTTTTGCCTCGGTGGAAGCGGAGATCGACAGCGTCACGCGCGCCGCGACCTCCAATCTCGGCCATTGCGACACGGTCATCAGCGAGCTCAACGAGCTCGCCAAGGGCGTCGACCTGTCCTCGCGCGATCTCAAGAACGCCGATCAGCGCGTGACAAAACTGCTCGACACGTCCGAAGCGCTGATCGCGATGATCGCCGACAGCGGCGTGGAGACATCGGATGCGCCGCTGATCCGAGTCGTCGTCGAGACCGCAAAGCGGATCTCGGACGAGTTCGAGGCCGCAATCGACCGCGGCGAGATCACGCTCGACCAGCTCATGGACGAGAACTACCGGGAAATCCCCGGCACCGATCCCAAGCAATACAAGACCAACTACGTCGACTTCACCGACCGCGTGCTGCCCGCCATCCAGGACCCGATCCAGAAGTCCCATTCCCGCATCGTGTTCTGCGTCGCCTGGGCCAAGGGCGGCTATCTGCCGACCCACAACCCGAACTACCGCCTGCCGCAGGGCAAGGATCCCGTCTGGAACAACGCCAATTGCCGCAACCGCCGCCTGTTCAGCGACCGCGCGGTGAAGAAGGTCGCGGCCAACACAAAACCGTTCCTGCTCCAGACCTATCGCCGCGACATGGGCGGCGGACAGTTCGTGCTGATGAAGGACCTGTCCTCGCCGATCGTGATCCGCGGCAAGCACTGGGGCGCCTTCCGGATGGGTTTTCGGCAGAGCTGAGGGTCGCTCCGGCGGCCCCCTGAATCAAAAACCTGAAAAACAACCCCATGCACAGTAGCGGGGGCCAGGGGAATCAAGGACTTACGCCGGCAGGCCAGGACGCAGTTTGACGCGTCGGGCAAAACAGGCGCATAATACTACTATTCCGAAATCACCCATACGTGCAGACAAACCCCTCACCCGGGTCAGTCTGCATCTGCCAGCGCAGCAGCCCACTCCCGCAAAGTGGAGCTATCGCGTATGGCATTTTGCACGACCTGAGCGCGCGCCTCGTCCTTCGAGACGACCGCTTCGCGGTCTCCTCAGGATGAGGCTAAGCGGCATCGGTGCTCGTCAAAACGACGGCTGCACACTCGGTCCTCATCCTGAGGGCCCGCCGCAGGCAGGCGTCTCGAAGGATGGCCGCGAGCAAGGACGTGCCACGGCCCGACTTTCCCAATCGCACGAATTTCGTCATCGCATGAATTTCCGCATTCGCACGATCATCTGCGGCGCTCAACGGTGCTGCGACGAAAATGCGTCACAACATGACGATTATCATATCAATTAGCCCAATTCCGCTGCAGCGATCGCCGCACAAATTCGTGAACGTCATGGCCTGACGCGTCGGCAGCGCAAATATGCATCGCCGGAAATTCTGGCGCTTCATCGTTTCGCATCAGTATGATTATTGTCGCGCACGAATTCGCCGACTAGATCGCCGCAAGCGATCAAGCGAGCAAGGGGATGCTTATGGCAACAACTCTCACCATCAACGGCGAAACCAAATCGTTCGACGCGCCGCCGGAAATGCCGCTGCTGTGGGTGCTGCGCGACATCCTCGGAATGACGGGCACGAAATTTGGCTGCGGCATCGCGCAATGCGGTGCCTGCACGGTGCATGTGGACGGCAAGGCCGTGCGCTCCTGCGTCCTGCCGGTCAGCGCGGTTGCGAACCGCGCCATCACCACCATCGAACATGTCGGCAATACGCCCGCAGGCGCGAAGGTGCAGAAAGCCTGGCTCGATCTCGAGGTGGTCCAGTGCGGCTATTGCCAATCCGGCCAGATCATGGCGGCCGCCGCTCTACTGGCAACCACCTCTCATCCGGATGATTCCGACATCGACGCCGCGATGGCTGGCAACATCTGCCGCTGCGGCACCTATGTCCGCATCCGCGAGGCCATCAAGCAGGCCGCCAACGGCCGTCAGTCGTGAGGTCCGCCATGAATGCACACAACAGCCTCTCCCGCCGCACGCTTCTGACCAGCGGTCTCGCGACCGGTTTCCTGCTCGCCTTTCACCTGCCCCTACGGGCCGCCGTCAACGAGCCGGAGCAGCCGAGGGATACGACCGACGGCAAGTTCGCGCCCAACGCCTTCATCCGTATCGACGAGACCGGCCAGACCACGCTGATCATGCCGCAGGTGGAGATGGGTCAGGGCATCTACACCTCGATCTCGATGGTTCTGGCCGAAGAGCTCGACGCCGATTGGGCAAAGGTCGGGGCGTTGCACGCGCCGCCAAACGACAAGTTCTACGCCAATCCCGCCTTCGGACTGCAGGCGACGGGTGGTTCGACGTCGATCCGCGCCTGGTGGAAGCCGCTACGCGAAGCGGGTGCCAGCGCGCGCGCGATGCTGGTGCAGGCCGCCGCCGCGCAATGGCAGGTCGAGCCCGCGAGTTGCACGACGTCCAAGGGCGAAGTCATCCATGCGGCAAGCGGCCGCAAGCTCGGCTATGGTGAGCTCGCGCTGGCGGCACAGAGCCAGACACCGCCGAAGGATGTCCCGGTCAAGGACCCCAAGGACTTCGTCCTCATAGGCCAACCGCTGAAGCGGCTGGATACACCGGACAAGGTCAACGGCAAAGTCGTCTACGGCATCGACGCGATCCTGCCCAACATGAAGATTGCCGCGATCGCCAATTGCCCGGTGTTCGGCGGCAAGGTCGGCAAGGTCGATGACAGCGCAGCGATGAAAGTCGCCGGCGTGCGCAAGGTCGTCGTGCTCGACGACGCCGTCGCCGTGATCGGCGATCACATGTGGGCGGCCAAGAAGGGTCTCGAAGCGCTCAAGATCGAGTGGAACGAAGGACCGAACGCCAAGATCTCCACCAAGGACATCTGGGACGATTTACGCAAGGCCAGCGAGAAGGATGGCGCGATCGCGAAATCCGTCGGCGACATCGCCAAGGGGCTTGCCAGCGGAGACAAGTTCGAGGCGAGCTTCGAACTGCCGTTCCTCGCGCATGCCTCGATGGAGCCGATCAACGCCACCGTTCACGTCAGGCCGGATGCCTGCGAGATCTGGACCGGCACACAAATCATGACGCGCGTGCAGTCGGAGGCGGCGAAGGCCGCCGGCCTTCCCGTCGAGAAGGTGATCGTCAACCAGCACCTGCTCGGCGGCGGTTTCGGCCGCAAGCTCGAACCCGATATGGTGGTTGCGGCGGTCAAGATCGCCAAGCAGGTCGACTATCCCGTCAAGGTGATATGGACCCGCGAGGAGGACATCCAGCACGACGTCTATCGCCCGGTCTATCGCGACCAGGTCAATGCGACCCTGGTCGACGGCAAGGTGGCGGCCTGGAAGTACAAGATCGCGGGTTCTGCGGTGATTGCCCGCTGGCTGCCGCCAGCGTTCCAGAAGGGCGTCGATATCGACGCGGTCGACGCCGCCGTGGAGACGCCCTACGACTTTCCCAACTTCCACGTCGAATATGTCCGTGCCGAGCCACCGGCTGTGCCGACCGGCTTCTGGCGCGGAGTCGGCCCGAACAACAATGTGTTCGCGTTCGAATGCGCGCTGGACGAGCTTGCGCGCAAGGCCGGCAAGGATCCGGTCGAATTCCGAAGGTCGATGCTGACCAACACTCCGCGTGCGCTCGCGGTGCTCAACCTTGCCGCGGAGAAATCCGGCTGGGGCCAACCGCTGCCGGCCCGCGTTGGCCGTGGCGTCTGCCTGCAGCCATCGTTTGCGAGCTTCCTCGCAACTGTTGTGGAAGCCGAGATCGACGACATCGGCGAGATCACACTGCGCCGCATCACCTCGGTGGTCGACACCGGCATTGCGGTCAACCCCGATACGATCAAGGCGCAAATCGAGGGCGGGCTGATCTTCGGCCTCACCGCCGCGCTCTATGGCGAGATCACCATCGACAAGGGCCGCGTACAGCAGTCGAACTTCCACGACTACCGCATGATGCGCATCAACGAGACGCCGAAGATCGAGGTCATCGTCGTCAAGAGCGGCGAAGCGCCCGGCGGCATCGGCGAAGCCGGCGTCAATGCCGGACCACCGGCCCTGCGCAACGCGATTTACGCCGCAACCGGCGTGGCGCTGCGGCGCCTGCCGATCGACCGGAAACTTCTGGCTGCGGGGAAGAAGGCATGAGCGGCAAGATGCGTATCCTCACAAGCCTGGTCGTGATCGCCATCGTCGTGGCGGCGCTCGGCGTCTGGATCATCCGTGGGCCCGGTCCGCTCGACTTCGCCGGCGGCACCAAAGTGGCGCTGGCGGATTATCGCGCAGGCAAGCCGACCGGCGTGCCGGCAAAGCTGGAGAAGGCAAGCCTGGTCGAGCGCGGCGAGTATCTCGCGAAGGCCGCCGACTGCATGGTCTGCCACACCAAGCCCGGCGAGAAGGAATATTCCGGTGGGCTCGGCTTCAAGCTGCCGTTCGGCACGCTCTATTCGACCAACATCACGCCGGACAAGGACACCGGCATCGGCAATTACAGCGACCAGGATTTCCTCAACGCGGTCCAGCGCGGCACGCGTCATGACGGCGCGCGGCTCTATCCGGCCATGCCCTACACGTCCTACACCTACATGACGGACGAGGACGTGCTGGCGGTGAAGGCGTATCTGTTCAGCCTGCCGGCGGTGCGCGCGAAAGCGCCCGACAACACGCTGTCGTTCCCGTTCAACCAGCGCTGGGCGATGATCTTCTGGTCGGCCGTGTTCAATCCGGATACGCGCTTTACGCCGGATACCTCGAAGAGCCCGGAGTGGAACAGAGGTGCGTATCTCGCCGAAGCGCTGGCGCATTGCGGCGAGTGCCACACGCCACGCAATCTCGGATTTGCGCTCGACAACCGCAAGAAGTTCGGCGGCGCGATCACGGCCGGCTGGCGCGCTTTCAACATCTCCTCCGACAAGGCCACCGGCCTCGGCAATTGGCGCGACGAGGATCTGATCTCGTATCTCTCGCTCGGCCACGCGCCGGGCCACGGCTCGGCCTCGGGTCCGATGGGCGAAGCGGTCGATCGCAGCTTCAGCCAGTTCGCTCCCGAAGACATCCGCGCGGTCGTCGCCTATCTGCGCAGCGTGCCGCCGGTGGCCTCGCCCGACCTGCCTGCCACCACGGCGCCGGCCGCGCCCGCCTCGCACAAGGACGGCGTCACGGCCGACGCACGCGGCAAGATGGTGTTCGCCAGCGCCTGCGCCAGCTGCCACGGCTGGAGCGGCGAAAGCCCGGTCTCGCCGATGGCGACGCTGATCGGCACCTGGGCCGTCAACGACCCCGCCGCCACCAACGTCGCGCAGATCGTGCTGTCAGGCACCAAGCGGCATACGCCGGATGGCGCTCTCTCGATGCCGGCATTCGGCGATGCGTATAGCGACGACGAGATCGCGGCGGTGGCGAACTACGTCACGGCACGGTTCGGCACCAAGGGCTCGAAGCTGACGGCAAAGGATGTTGCGGAGCTGCGGGAGCAGACGGCGGAGTAGTGTACGACGAGATTGACGCGTGATCGCGCGCCAATCTCCGCCGTCGTCCCGGACAAGCGAAGCGCAGATCCGGGACCCATACCCACAGGGCGGGATTTGGCGAAGATTCTGTGTGGGAGCTGTGCCCCACACTACTCCCTGGGGTTATGGGTCCCCGCCCCCGTGCGCAATTGCGCACTAGGCGGGGACGACACCGAGGATGTGGCGCCGCTTTCAGCTCAACCATAACATCGGCGCGGACGCTTCACCCGCCCGCGCCGATCTTCCCCCTCACGTAATCGCGATCGGACATCCGTTGCTTCCCGTCGCGCCCTTGATGGGCGCCGGGGTGAAGGAATAGACGAACTGATACTTCTTCTCGGCGATCAGATCGTCGAAGATCAGATTCTCGTGGTTGTGGATGCCGTGCTTGGTCTGCAGCTCGGCGTGGACCACGAAAGCGAGCGACTTGTCGGGATTGGGTACCACCTCGACCGCCCAGGTGTCGGCGCCGGTCAGCGCAAGATCCTTTTCGACCACCCACTTCGCAGCATCGAGGCCGATGCCCGGCTCGCCGCTGTTGAAGCGATCATTGTTCTTCATCCACAGCGAGCCCCAGCCGGTGTGGAACATGATCGCGTCGCCAGGCTTGATGTCGCTCTCGGGGATGTTCTGCTTCGCCAGCGCCGCCTTGATGTCAGCCGAGGTGATCTCCTGCCCCGCATCCATCATGCCGCCCTTGAGCGCGACCATGTCGAGCAGATGCGCGCGGGTGAAGATCGGCTTAAGCTTCTCGATGCCAAGCTTCTTGAGCCCGTATGCGTCGCTAATTTCTGCAGCTGTGAAGCCATTGTAGAATCGCATCTCGCTCTTGTCGCCGTCCTTGCCGAGCTGGACTCCAATATGGCCGAGGCCGTCGAACTGCGTACCGGTCTGGCCGATCTCGGTGGCCAGGAATTCGTCGTGATAGACCATCTTATTGTCACCGAACGGGCCGCCGGTCGGGCTGCCGGGAATGCGCAGTGCGAATATACGCGCACCAAACAGCGGCATGGCGGCTTCGTAGACGCGGCCGATCTTGTAGATCTTGCCGTCCTTGATCCATTTCGCCGCGTCGAGGACCTTCGCCGGGGTGATGTGGTTGGATGCGCCGGACTCGTCATCCTTACCCCATTTCGATGGCCACCAGGGCTTGTCGGTGCCCTTGGGCATGGAGGTTGCAGTCTGCGCCTGGGCCTCACTGATCGGTGCAAGCGCGAACTTGCCATGCATCGAGCCGGCGAGCGCGGCTCCAGCAACGCCGGCGATGCCCGCGGTGCGGAGCAGGGTCCGGCGATCCGTCGTGGAGCCGCCGCCGTCTTGATCTACGTTATTGATCTCGTTAGACATTCCACCCTCCCAGGTTGTGGTCAGAACAATGTCTGACTCTAAAATTGTTTCCGCTAGCCTCCTCCTCCGCTACGCTGTTGTCCAGCGACAAAAATAAGACGGCCGACGCGAGAGCTTCCCATGGGCCTGTTCGAAAGCGATAAATCCGCGCAGCGACTTCCGGTCTCGCTGATCACCGGCTTTCTCGGCAGCGGCAAGACCACGCTGCTCAATCGCTTGCTGCGCCACGACGGCATGAAAGACAGCGCCGTCATCATCAACGAGTACGGCGAAGTCAGCCTCGACCATCTCCTGGTCGAACGCGTCGACGGCGAAGTCGCCGTGCTTGCGAGCGGATGCATCTGCTGCACCATCCGCAGCGACCTGGAGCAGACGCTGCGAGACCTTCTGGTGAAGCGGGACCGCGGCGAGATTCCGCCGTTCCGCCGTATCCTGGTCGAGACCACCGGGCTCGCCGACCCCGCGCCGATCGTGCAGCTCCTGCTCAACAATCCGCTCGTCTCGCACTTCCTGCGGCTCGACACGGTCGTGACCACGGTCGATGCGGTCAACGCGCCGCATCAGCTAGACCGGCAGTATGAGGCGGTGAAACAGGTCGCGTTGGCCGACCGGCTGTTGATCACCAAGAGCGACCTGGTCGAGGACATCGCGGCGCTTGAGCTGCGTCTGCGGCGGCTCAATCCCGGCGCCAGAATCGAAAGCGTCAGTCACGGCGAGATCGATCCCGCGCAGCTATTCGGCGCCGGCCTGATCGATCCCGAGCTGAAAAGGATAGACGTTGACCGCTGGCTCAACGAGCGGGCCTTCGCGGAACCACATGCGCACGCCGGCCATGCGCATCACGATCATCACGCGCACCATGATCATGGCCATCATGATCACGATGCGTCGATCGCGAGCTTCATGCTGGCGTTCGACGAGCCGCTCGACTGGATGGCCGTGACGCACTGGCTTGCGCATTTACGCAACGCGCGCGGTCAGGATCTGCTGCGGGTGAAGGGGATTCTCAATCTCCGTGACGAACCGGCGCCGATCGTGATCCATGGCGTGCATCACGTCTTCCATCCGCCGGTCGCGCTTAGTGGCTGGCCCGACAGCGATCGCCGCTCGCGCATCGTGTTCATCACACGCGGCATCGCGCGTGCGGACGTGCTTGAGCTCTGGCAGGCCGTTCGCGCGGCGGCGTGAGGCGCGTCGAAATGAGCGACGCTGCTCTTACCCTCCCCTGGAGGGGGAGGGTCGATCGCGCGAAGCGCGAGCGGGGTGGGGTGATCTCTCCACGCGGGCACTGTTCGTCGCGGAGGGACCGTCACCCCACCCCGCTACGCATTCCGCTTCGCTTCATGCGTAGCCACCCTCCCCCTCCAGGGGAGGGTGGCCAATACCGCGAGACTTCAGCTCAACCAGAATTTCGGCGTCGCCGGCTCCAGCCGGCCGCCGACGCGCACCGGCGCAATCTTTAGCGCGAGGCCGGTCGCGTCATCCGTCTCGACCGCAACGCCGCTCAGCGTCGCGACGCCAGCCGCCGGCTCGAACCGGCCGGAGGGAATCCCCGACGTGAAGCGCCGCAGCGGTTCTTCCTTCTGCATGCCGATGATGGAATCGTAATCGCCGGTCATGCCGGCGTCGGTCATGTAGGCGGTGCCGCCCGACAGGATCTGGTGGTCGGCGGTCGGCACATGGGTGTGGGTGCCGACGACGAGGCTGGCGCGGCCGTCGCAGAAGAAGCCGATGCCCTGCTTCTCGCTGGTCGCCTCGCAATGGAAGTCGACGACGATGGCGTCGGCGGCAACGCCGAGCGGACAGGCACCAAGCTCACGCTCGAGCGCGGCAAAGGGATCGTCGAACGGGGTCATGAAGACCCGGCCGAGCGCGTTGACGACGAGCGCATGCTTGCCGTTCTTGGTCTCCACCAGCGCGGCGCCGCGGCCGGGCGTGCCGCGCGGGTAGTTCGTCGGCCGCACCAGGCGTTCGGCGCGCTCGATGAACACCAGGGCTTCACGCTGGTCCCAGGAGTGATTGCCGAGCGTCACCGCGTCGGCCCCGGCATCGAGAAACTCCTGATAGATCGCTTCCGTGATGCCGAAGCCACCGGCGGAATTCTCGCCGTTGACGACGACGAAATCGAGCGACCAGTCCTTGACCATGCCGGGCAGATATTCGGCGATGGCGTTGCGGCCGCTACGGCCGACGACATCACCCACGAAGAGAATGCGCAACTTCAGAACTCCGGAAATCGAACACGTCCGATTCCGTTAGCACATAATCCAGCGCGACGTCGTGCGATAGTGCCGGAACCGCCTTGATCTCCTGGGCAGCAAAAGCAAGCCCGATGCCGACGATCTGCTTGGTCTTGCGCAGATGCGCGAAGGTGTGGTCGTAGTGCCCCGCGCCATAGCCGATGCGATGGCCGAGACGGTCGAAGGCCGCGAGCGGCGTCAGCATGATGTCGGGGATGACTTCGGCCGCAGCTGGCGACGGCTCGGGAATGCCGAGCGGGCCAAGCATCAGGCGGTCATTCGGATGGAAGATGCGGAAGATCAGCGACTGGCCGCGGGCGGTGACGCAGGGCAGCGCGAGCTTTGCGCCCGCCTCGGCGAGCGCCTTCATCAGCGGCAGCGGATCGATCTCGCTGCGGATCGGGGAATAGCCGGAGACGATGCTGCCGGGCAGGAGCGGGAACGGCAGCCCGCGCTTGGCGAGCTTTGCGGCGGCGGCGATGCGCTTCTTCTCGCTCAGCGCATCGCGCGCCGCGAGGGCTTTGGCACGGAGTTCGGCTTTCGAATTGGACATGCGCTTTGGTCCCCCACGTCATCACCCACCTTGTGCGCCCTTGCGCACTGGGGCGGGTGATCCAGTATTCCAGAGGCGGTGGTGATTCACACAAAGGCCGCGGCGTACTGAATGCGCCGGGCAAACCGGAGCATGACATCTACCGAGCTGGCCGCAGTCGTTTCGACAAGCACAAACCAAGCAAAAAAGTGCGAAGCCGCGAACGCCGTTGAAGCACTCGATCCCGGAGTTCCCTACGAAAGTAGGTGGGCACCATATGTCCGAGCCCACGGGCCCGGCCAGGGACAGTTCCCTAAAGGATCGATAAGGCCCCGGGGATATATGGCTCCTGACGCACGTCGCAGCCTCGCCCGCGCAATGTAACAACGATACTGACGAACCGCCAGCCCAACGGGCGGTCCGCCCAAAATCAGCCGATCGCGATCCCGTTGCCCACCGTCCGGTTCAGGACCTGGGTCGACTTCTCGATGCGCTCGGCGGCGGCGTTGAGTGCATTCACCGCGGCGGTCTGGGTCATCCGGGCGCGCTCGACGGCGGCATTGCGGAAATCCCTGAGCTCAGTCAGCTCCTGCTCCATGGTGCGGACGCGGTTGCCGACGTCGACCAGCTCGTCGCAGACGGTCAGCGCCGCCATCACGGTGAGCCTGGCATCACCGATCTCGCCGAATTTTCCGCGCAGCGACTGAATTCGCGTCTCCAGGCTTTCGGCGAGCTTGAGCAGCCGCACCTCCTGGCCCTCCTCGCAGGCCATGCGGTATTGCCGGCCGTTGATGGTGACGTTGATGTGGCTCATCCGTCCTCTCCGGTATCGAGCACCGAGCGTATCGTGACGATTGCGGAATCCAGCCGATCGGAGATTTCGCGATTGGTGCGCTCGAGCTTGCGCGCCTTCACCAGCGCGCCGTCGAGCTCATCGGCAAGCCGCGAGCGATCCGCGCCCAGTGCCTGGATTCGCGCCGCGAGCTCGTTCTCGTCGCGATCGGCATCGCGCCGCCGCTCCACCGCGCTTTCGAGCGCGTCGAGCGCCGCCATGAGTCTGCGGGTCGCGATCTCGATCTCGACGGCCGAGGACTCCGTCATGGCAGAGCTGTTGGAAACGCGATCGTTCATGCAGTCAGCGGCGGAACCTGTGGCCTTGCCCGTGGGGCTTGCCGTCCGGCAAAAGACTCGGTTCGGCAAACGGTTAGAAGCAGAAATTTACGTGGCAAGCTAGCGGAGCGCAACGTCGCCGCGAAACTATGCACTGCTAAGCAACTTTTACGGCCAAACCGACGTTTGATTGCCTTGGACTCCCGGAACCGAGGTGCTATCCCAGCCCAACCTTCCGTGGCCGCCAGGCTCCCCCCACGCGGCCCGCACCACTGCCAAGCGCCTCATTTCAGACGGATTTCAGACATGACGCAAGTCGACCACAACCGCATGGCCAACGCGATCCGTGGCCTCTCGATGGACGCTGTCGAGAAGGCGAAATCGGGCCATCCCGGCTTGCCGATGGGCGCCGCCGACGTCGCCACGGTGCTGTTCACGCAATTCCTGAAATTCGACGCCGCAGTCACCGACTGGCCCGACCGCGACCGCTTCGTGCTCTCGGCCGGCCACGGTTCGATGCTGCTCTATTCGCTGCTGTATCTGACCGGCAATGCCGACATGACGCTGGATCAGCTCAAGCAGTTCCGCCAGCTCGGCGGCTTGACCCCGGGCCATCCCGAGAACTTCCACACCAAGGGCATCGAGACCACCACTGGTCCGCTCGGCCAGGGCATCTCGACCGCGGTCGGCATGGCGCTCGCCGAGAAGATGCTCGCCGCCGAGTTCGGCAAGAAGATCGTCGACCACCACACCTACGTGCTCGCCTCCGACGGCGACCTGATGGAAGGCGTGTCGCAGGAAGCGATCGCGATGGCCGGGCACTGGAAGCTCGGCAAGCTGATCGTGCTCTACGACGACAACGGCATCTCGATCGACGGGCCGACCTCGATCTCCGATTCCGTCGACCAGGTGAAGCGCTTCAAGTCCGCGGGCTGGGCCGCCGAAAAGATCGACGGCCATGACCAGGCCGCTATCGCCGCAGCGATCACCCGCGCGCAAAAATCCAACAAGCCGACGCTGATCGCCTGCCGCACCACCATCGGCTTCGGCGCGCCGCACAAGGCCGGCACCGCGAAGGCGCATGGCGAGGCGCTCGGCGCCGACGAGCTCAAGGCCGCCAAGGAAAATCTCGGCATCTCGCTCGAGCCGTTCTCGGTGCCGGATGACGTGCTGAAGGCCTGGCGCGCAGCCGGCAGCCGCGGCGCGGCGGCACGACAGGACTGGGAAGGACGGCTCGGCGAGCTCGGCAGCCGCAAGCGCGCGGAGTTCGAGCGCCGTCTGCGCCACGAGCGTCCGGCCTCGCTCGCGAAGGCCGTGCGCGCGTACAAGAAGGAGCTGCTGGAAAAGCCGATGACTGCGGCGACCCGCAAATCCTCGGAAGCGGTGATCGAAGTCATCGCCGGCGCGATGCCGATGGAATTCCTCGCCGGCTCGGCCGACCTCACCGGCTCCAACAACAACAAGGCGAAGTCGGCCACAGCTTTCTCGGCCAAGACGCCAAAAGGCCGCTTCATCCATTACGGCATCCGCGAGCACGGCATGGCGGCTGCAATGAACGGCATCTTCCTGCATGGCGGCTTCGCGCCGAACGGCGCGACCTTCCTGGTGTTCACCGACTATGCGCGTCCCGCGATGCGCCTTGCCGCGTTGATGGGCGCCGGCGTCGTCTACGTGATGACGCACGACTCCATCGGCCTTGGCGAAGACGGCCCGACCCACCAGCCGGTCGAGCATCTCGCCGCACTTCGCGCCATTCCGAACATGCGTGTGTTCCGCCCCGCCGACTCCATCGAGGTCGCCGAGTGCTGGGAGCTTGCGCTCAATCGTATCGACGGCCCGACCGTGCTGGCGCTGACGCGGCAGAACCTGCCGCAGCTCCGCACCAATGCGCCGAACGACATTCCCTGCGCGGCCGGCGCCTACGAGCTGGTCGCCGCCCAGGGCGAAGCCAAGGCAACGCTGTTCGCTTCCGGCTCAGAGGTCGAGATCGCGGTCGCCGCCCAGAAGCAGCTCGCCGAGCGCGGCATCGCGTCACGGGTGGTCTCGGTGCCCTCGCTCGAGCTTTTGTTAGCGCAACCAGAAGCCAAGCGTGCCGAGATCATCGGCAACGCGCCGGTGAAGGTCGCGATCGAGGCCGCAGTGCGCTGGGGCTGGGATGCGGTGATCGGCCAGGATGGCGATTTTATCGGCATGCATTCGTTCGGCGCGAGCGCGCCGGCGAAGGATCTTTACAAGCATTTCGGCATTACCGCCGAGGCTGCGGTTAACGCTGTGCTGAAGCGCGTTAGCTGAGAGTTGAGCTTGCCAAAAAAAAGGACTACGTAGTCTCTCATATGATCAAGCATCGCCCGGCCGAACCGGGCGTCCGCCCTAAAAAACCCTCGCAGGCGCGCTAAGCGCGTTGTGCGGGATGATTGGGGTTATCGAACACGTCATTGAACGGTCATAAGGAGATGAAACATGGCAGTCCGCGTCGGAATTAACGGTTTTGGCCGCATCGGCCGCAACATCCTGCGGGCTATTGCCGAGTCCGGCCGCAAGGACATCGAGGTCGTCGGCATCAACGACCTCGGCCCGGTCGAGACCAACGCGCATCTCCTTCGCTTCGACAGCGTCCATGGCCGCTTCCCCGGCACCGTGACCGTCGATGGCGACTCCATCAACCTCGGCGGCGGCAAGATCAAGGTGACCGCCGAGCGCGATCCCTCGAAACTGCCCTGGAAGGATCTCGGCATCGACATCGCGATGGAATGCACCGGCATCTTCACCGCGAAGGACAAGGCGTCCGCGCATCTCACCGCCGGCGCCAAGCGCGTGCTGGTCTCCGCGCCCGCCGACGGCGCCGACGCCACCATCGTCTACGGCGTCAACCACGACACGCTGACCAAGGATCACCTGGTCGTCTCCAACGGCTCCTGCACGACGAACTGCCTCGCGCCGGTCGCCAAGGTGCTGAACGACCTGGTCGGCATCGAGACCGGCTTCATGACCACGATCCACGCCTACACCGGCGACCAGCCGACGCTGGACACGCTACACAAGGATCTCTACCGCGGCCGTGCGGCGGCGATGTCGATGATCCCGACCTCGACCGGCGCGGCGAAGGCAATCGGCCTCGTGCTCCCGGAACTCAAGGGCAAGCTCGACGGCGTCTCGATCCGCGTGCCGTCCCCGAACGTCTCGGTCATCGACCTCAAGATCGTCGCCAAGCGCGCCACCGACGCCAGGGAAATCAACGCGGCGATGAAGCGTGCCTCCGAGCAGCAGCTCAAGGGCATTCTCGGCTATACCAATCAGCCGAACGTCTCGATCGACTTCAACCACGATCCGCACTCCTCGACCTTCCACGAGGACCAGACCAAGGTGCAGAACGGCACGCTGGTGCGTGTGATGTCCTGGTACGACAACGAGTGGGGCTTCTCGAACCGCATGGCGGACACCGCCGTCGCGTTCGCGAAGGTGATCTAACTCCGCTCTCGTGTCCCGGACGCGATGCAGCGTGAAACGCTGCGTCGCAGATCCGGGACCCATGTCCCTCCAGCGTAGGTCCCGGTTCTGCACGGCGGCACTCCGCGCCGCTATGCGCCCGGGACGAGAGAGTGTCCGATGACCAACAAATTCCGCACCCTCGACGACGTCGATGTGAAGGGCAAGCGCGTGCTGCTGCGCGTCGATCTCAACGTGCCCATGGACAACGGGCGCGTCAGCGACGCGACCCGGCTCGAGCGCGTTGCGCCGACCATCACCGAAATCTCGGACAAGGGCGGCAAGGTCATCCTGCTCGCGCATTTCGGCCGGCCGAAGGGACGCGACCCCAAGGAGTCGCTCAAGCCGGTTGCCGAAGCGCTGTCGAAGGTCGTGAACAGGCCCGTCGCCTTCGCCGACGACTGCGTCGGCGAGCCCGCGGCCACGGCCGTAGCGGCGTTGAAGGATGGCGACATCCTGTGCCTGGAAAATACCCGCTTCCACAAGGAAGAGGAAAAGAACGATCCCGCCTTCGTCGCGGAATTGGCGAAACTCGGCGACATCTGGGTCAATGACGCCTTCTCGGCCGCGCACCGCGCCCATGCCACGACCGAAGGCCTCGGCCACAAGCTGCCGGCCTATGCCGGCCGCACCATGCAGGCCGAGCTCGTCGCGCTGGAGAAGGCGCTGGGTTCGCCGACCAAGCCCGTCATCGCGATCATCGGCGGCGCCAAGGTCTCGACCAAGATCGATCTGCTCGAAAACCTCGTGACCAAGGTCGACGCGCTCGTGATCGGCGGCGGCATGGCCAACACCTTCCTGCACGCCCAGGGCGTTGGGATCGGCAAGTCGCTGGCCGAGAAGGATCTCGCCGCGACGGCGATCCGCATCATGGAGAAGGCGGAAGCCGCCAATTGCGCGATCATCCTGCCGGTCGACGCCACCGTCGCCTATCATTTCGCGGCGAACGCGCCCTCGCATGCCTACGGGCTCGATGCGATCCCGGCCGACGGCATGATCCTCGACGTCGGCCCGCAGTCGATCGCGCGCGTCCATGCCGCCATCGACGACGCCGCCACGCTGGTCTGGAACGGACCGCTCGGCGCCTTCGAGATGCAGCCGTTCGACCGCGGCACAATGGCCGCCGCCAAGCATGCGGCCGAGCGCACCAAGGCGAAGAAGCTGATCTCGATCGCGGGCGGCGGCGACACCGTTGCGGCCCTCAACCAGGCCCATGTGGCCGGGCAATTCACCTATGTCTCGACCGCCGGTGGCGCATTTCTTGAATGGATGGAAGGCAAGCCCCTTCCCGGCGTCGAAGTTCTGCGCACCAAGTAATCAGTCGGCCTTTTAAGTCGGCCTTGCAGGCCCAAACCGGAGAAAAAGACAGATGGCTCGGATCACGTTACGTCAATTGCTCGACCATGCAGCGGAGAACGATTACGGCGTACCGGCCTTCAACATCAACAACATGGAGCAGGCGCTGGCGATCATGGACGCGGCCAACACGGTCGACGCGCCCGTCATCATCCAGGCCTCGCGCGGTGCGCGCTCCTACGCCAACGACATCATGCTCAAGCACATGATGGACGCGGTCACCGAGATCTATCCACACATCCCGGTCTGCGTGCATCTCGACCACGGCAACGAGGCTGCGACCTGCATGACCGCGATCCAGGCCGGCTTCACCTCCGTCATGATGGACGGCTCGCTCAAGGCCGACGGCAAGAGCCCGGCCGACTGGACCTACAATGTCGGCGTCACCAAGACCGTGACCGACATGGCCCATCTCGGCGGCATCTCGGTCGAGGGTGAGCTCGGCGTGCTCGGCTCGCTCGAAACAGGCATGGGCGACAAGGAAGACGGCCACGGCGCCGAAGGCAAGCTGAGCCACGACCAGCTCCTGACCAATCCGGACGAGGCCGTAAAATTCGTCCAGGAGACCAAGGTGGACGCGCTCGCGATCGCGATGGGCACCTCGCATGGCGCCTACAAATTCACCCGCAAGCCCGACGGCGACATCCTCGCCATGAAGGTGATCGAGGAGATCCACCGCAAGCTGCCGAACACGCATCTGGTGATGCACGGCTCCTCGTCGGTGCCGCAGGACCTCCAGGACATCATCAACGAGTTCGGCGGCAAGATGAAGCCGACCTGGGGCGTGCCGGTGGCCGAGATCCAGCGCGGCATCAAGAACGGCGTGCGCAAGATCAACATCGACACCGACAACCGCATGGCCATGACCGGCCAGATCCGCAAGGTGTTCAAGGAGCACCCGGAAGAGTTCGACCCGCGCAAGTACCTGAAGCCGGCGATGGAAGCCATGACCAAGCTGTGCAAGCAGCGGCTCCAGGAGTTCAATACCGCAGGCCAGGCCTCCAAGTTCAAGAAGGTCCTGACCCCCGCCGAGATGGCCAAGCGCTACGCCAAGGGCGAGCTGGATCCGAAGGTGGCGTAAGGCCTTCAGCCACATCCTCCCGTCATTCCGGGACACGCGAAGCGTGGGCTATGATGCGCAATTGCGCATCTGAGAATCCATAACCACAGCCTGGGGTTATGGATTCCGGGCCTGCGCCTTTCGGCGCATCCCGGAATGACAGAGGGGCCCCCTTTACCCTGCGACGAACGTTAACTCGGCAATTGCCCGAGAACGGTCTATTTTCACAGGCAAGGGCAGAATCGTTTTGGGAGGACCTCTCGATGAATCTGACTGAGCTCAACAGGATCGCGGCCGCCATGGTCGCGCCCGGCAAGGGCATCCTTGCCGCCGACGAATCCTCCGGCACCATCAAGAAGCGCTTTGACGCGATCGGGGTGGAATCGACGGAAGGCAACCGCCGCGACTATCGCGAGATGCTGTTCCGCTCCAGGGAGGCCATGAGCCAGTACATCTCCGGCGTGATCCTCTATGACGAGACGATCTGGCAGGATGCGAAGGACGGCACGCCGCTGGTCAAGCTGATCGAGCAGAGCGGCGCCATTCCCGGCATCAAGGTCGACGAGGGCACGCAAGCCCTGCCGATGTGCCCGGGCGAGCTCGTCACCGTCGGGCTCGACAAGCTCGCAGAACGCCTGAAGAAATATTACGAGCGCGGGGCGCGCTTCGCCAAATGGCGCGCGGTGATCGATATCGGCAGCGGCATTCCCTCGATGACCGCGATCGGCGTCAACGCCCATGCGCTCGCCCGCTACGCGGCACTGTGCCAGGCCGCGCAGATCGTGCCGATCGTCGAGCCGGAGGTGCTGATGGACGGCGATCACGACATCGACCGCTGCTATGAAGTGACGACCCGCGTGCTCAACAAGACCTTCCAGGAATTACGCGTGCAGCGCGTTGCGCTCGAAGGGATGGTGCTGAAGCCGAACATGGCGATCTCGGGCAAGAAGTGCGCGAAGCAGGCTCCCGTCGAGGAAGTCGCGGAGAAGACGATTCGGCTGCTGAGGGCCTGCGTGCCCGCGGCCGTGCCCGGCATCGCCTTCCTCTCCGGCGGCCAGTCGGACGAAGAGGCGACTGCGCATCTCAACGCCATGCACAAGCTCGGGCCGCTGCCCTGGGGCCTGACCTTCTCCTACGGCCGCGCGCTGCAGGCCGCGCCGCAGAAGGCCTGGTCCGGCAAGGCCGAGAATGTCGCAGCCGGCCAAAGTGCATTCAGCCATCGCGCCCGGATGAATGGTCTGGCGTCCAAGGGCGAATGGCAAAGCAGCCTGGAAAAGAAAGCAGCCTAGATCTTGTCGAACAAATCGCCTCCGCCGCGCCCGGCGCCGCGTCTCTATCTCGCGACGCCTGCCATCGATGATCCCGCTGCGTTCGTCGCCGAGCTGCCGGGCCTGCTCGCTGCCGCCGACGTCGCGGCCGTGCTGCTGCGGCTGAAGGAGACCGACCAGCGCACCATGATCACGCGCATCAAGGCGCTGGCCCCGCCGGTCCAGAAGGCGGGCGCCGCGCTGCTCGTTGAAGGTCATGCCGAACTGGTCGCACGTGGCGGTGCCGACGGCGCGCACCTCCCCGGCATCGCCGCGCTGAAAGAGGCGCTGCCATCGCTCAGGCCCGATCGCATCGCCGGCGTCGGCGGGCTGACGACGCGGCACCATTCCATGGATGCGGGCGAGATAGGCGCGGACTACGTGCTGTTCGGCGAACCTGATGCAAAGGGCCAACGCCCGTCGTCCCAGGCGATCGCCGAGCGGCTGGACTGGTGGGCCGAGCTGTTCGAGCCGCCCTGCGTCGGCTTTGCCACCTCGCTCGAAGAGGCGCACGACTTCGCCGCCAGCGGCGCCGATTTCGTGCTGGTCGGCGATTTCGTCTGGTCCGATCCGCGCGGTCCCAAGGCCGCGCTGATCGAGGTCGACGCTGAGATCAAGAAGGCCCATGCGGCTGCGCTTGCGGGTCAGGAGCACGGCTAGCGCCCGACATGAAGCTCCCGCGCATCACCATCCTGGCCACGCTGCTGCTGACGGCGCCCGCGGCCGCGCAGCTCCAGATCACGCCGCCGGTGGCCACGCCGAGCGCTGTGCCTGAGAAACAGAAGCCCAAGCCGCCTCCCGCCGCCAAGAAGAAGGAGGCCGCGCCGGCGCCAAAACCTTCGGCCTCGCCCAAGCCGGCGCTGCCCGCAACCGTGATCCCCGCACCGGCAACCGACAATCCCAATGTCGATCTGGTGTTCGGCGCCTATCAGCGCGGCCAGTACAAGACGGCGTTCGATCTCGCCACCGCCCGCGCACAAGCAGGCGATCCCAAGGCGATGACCATGCTCGGCGAGCTCTATTCCAACGCCATGGGCATCCGCCGCGACTACGCCAAGGCTCTGGAATGGTACAAGCGCGCCTCCGATGCCGGCGACCGCGAGGCGATGTTCGCGCTCGCCATGCTGCGAATTTCCGGCCGCGGCGGCTCGGTCGACAAAAGCGAGGCGGTGAAGCTGATGGCGTCCGCCGCCAAGCTCGGCGAGCCCAAGGCGGCCTATAACCTCGCGCTGCTTTACCTCGACGGCCAGACCCTGCCGCAGGACGTCAAGCGGTCCGCCGAGCTGCTGCGTCAGGCCGCCGATGCCGGCCTGCCAGAGGCGCAATACGCGCTGGCGACCTTCTACAAGGAAGGCACCGGCGTGCCGAAGGACCCGGAACGCGCGGTGCGGCTGCTCCAGGCGGCTTCACTGGCGGACAATGTCGATGCCGAGGTCGAATATGCCATCGCCATGTTCAACGGCACCGGCACGGTGAAGAACCAGCCGGCCGCCGTCGCGTTGCTCCGCAAGGCCTCCCGCCAGGGCAGCGCGATCGCGCAGAACCGCCTGGCCTGGGTGCTGATCAACGGCATGGGCACGTCCGTGGACAAGGTCGAGGGCTTTAAATGGCACCTGGTGGCGAAAACCTCCGGCAAGGGCGATCCGGAGCTCGACAAGCAATTGTCCGACCTGCCGGCCGAGGACCGGGGCAAGGCCGAGGCCGCCGCCAGAAAATGGCTCGGGACCAAATGACTTGACGCAAAGGCCCTCGCAGGGCACCCCATCCTTCAAACAGGCGCGGTTTCGCGCCATTTCCCCCGATCAAGACCAGGGCACATGCTGTATTCCGCCACTATCAACGTCATGGTCAAGGCCGCGCGCCGCGCCGGCCGCAGCCTCAAGCGCGACCTCGGCGAGATCGAGCATCTCCAGGTCTCGCTGAAGGGGCCGGCCAATTTCGTCTCGCTCGCCGACAAGCGCGCCGAGGAGATCCTCTACCAGGACCTCGCCAAGGCCCGCCCCGGCTACGGCTTCATCGGCGAGGAAGGCGGCACCCGCGAAGGCAGCGACAAGAGCCACACCTGGATCGTCGACCCGCTCGACGGCACCACCAACTTCCTGCACGGCATCCCGCAATTCGCGATCTCGATCGGCCTCGTGCGCGAGGGCACGATCATTGCGGGCGTGATCTACAACCCCGCCAATGACGAGCTCTACATCGCCGAGCGCGGCAAGGGCGCCTTCCTCAACGACCAGCGCCTGCGCGTCGCCGGCCGCCGCCAGCTCAACGAATGCGTGGTGGCCTGCGGCCTGCCCCATATCGGCCGCGGCGACCACGAGGAATTCCGCCGCGAGATGACCGCGATCCAGGACCGCGTCGCCGGCCTGCGCCGTTTCGGCGCCGCCTCGCTCGACCTCGCCTTCGTCGCCGCCGGCCGCCTCGACGGCTACTGGGAGCGCAACCTGCAATCCTGGGACATCGCCGCCGGCATGATCATGGTGCGCGAGGCAGGCGGCACGGTGAGCGACATCGCAACGCCGGGGGACGCGCTGGTCACCGGGCATGTCGTGTGCGGCAACGAGTTCGTGCACGGGGAGCTGGTGAAGATTTTGCGGAAGTAGGCTTAGGGCGAACCCTACGCTTCACACTCCGCCTCCGCCGTCATCACCCGCCTTGTGCGCACTTGCGCACCGGAGCGGGTGATCCAGTATTCCAGAGACGTTTGTTGGATCCGGAAGGGCCGCGGCGTACTGGATGCCCCGCCTGCGCGGGGCATGACAGCTCGCCTTATGGCTTGACCGGCGCGGGCGGCCCATACGTCTCGCCGTCCTGCGCCGCCTTTGGCTCCCTGTCCCCTGCCAGCACGCGCTGCACCGAGACGAAGAACACCGGCACCATCAGCAGCGCCAGGATCACCACCGCGATCATGCCGCCCATCACGATGCTGCCGAGCGCTTGCTGGCTGGCGCCGCCGGCGCCATGCGCGATCGCCATCGGCAGCACGCCGCAGATGAAGGCAAGGCCGGTCATCAGGATCGGCCGGAAGC
The DNA here is from genome assembly GCF_040547725.1 of Bradyrhizobium sp. LA2.1. Taxonomy (NCBI): domain Bacteria; kingdom Pseudomonadati; phylum Pseudomonadota; class Alphaproteobacteria; order Hyphomicrobiales; family Nitrobacteraceae; genus Bradyrhizobium; species Bradyrhizobium sp. LA2.1. The sequence continues at coordinate 112,334 of NZ_JBEPQI010000011.1, read as the reverse complement.
GCAGGCGACAGGCCTCGATGGTGGCTTCTACTAGCGGCTTGCCTTCCTTGCGCAGGTCCTTGGCGAACTCGATGATCAGGATCGCGTCCTTTGCGGCAAGCCCGATGATGGTGATCAGGCCGACGGTGAAATAGACGTCGTTGGGCAGGCCGCGCAGCATCGCCGCGGCCACGGCGCCGACGATGCCGAGCGGCACCGTGAGCAGCACCGCGAGCGGAATGGTCCAGCTCTCGTAGAGCGCGGCAAGACACAGGAACACCACGAACACCGACAGCGCCAGCAGGAACGGCGCCTGCGAGCCCGACAGTTTTTCCTGGAGCGACTGTCCGGTCCATTCATAGCCGAAGCCGCGCGGCAATTTGCCGGCAAGCCGCTCCATCTCGGCGATCGCGTCGCCCGAGGTGAAGCCGGGTTTCGCCTCGCCGGAGATGCGCACTGCGGGATAATAATTGAAGCCCGCGATCTGCGTCGGGCCGCGCGCCCATTCGACCGTGGCGAAAGAGGAGAACGGCACAAGCTGGCCACGGCTGTTCTTGACGTTGTAGTTGAGGATGTCCTCGGTCCGCATGCGGTCGCGCGCATCGGCCTGCACCACGACGCGCTGCATGCGGCCGCGGTTCGGGAAGTCGTTGATGTAGTTCGAGCCGAGATTGGTCGAGATCGTGTTGTTGATGTCCTCGAAGGTGACGCCGAAGGCGCCGGCCTTCTCGCGGTCGATCACGAGATTGACCACGCCGGCCTCGGGCAGGCCCTCGATATAGACCTTCTGCAGCACGGAGCTGGCATTGGCCTCCGCGATCAGCTGGTCGGCAGCGCGCATCAATGCCGGATAGCCTTTCTGGCCGCGGTCCTGGAGGCGGAACGAGAAGCCCGAGGAGTTGCCGAGATTGTCGATCGGCGGCGGCTGGAGCGCAGAAATCTTTGCATCGCGGATCGACACCCCCAGATCGCGGTTGATGTCGTTGACGATCGCGGCGGCGGAGTCCTTCGGCCCGCGCTCCGACCAGTCCTTCAGCGTGATGAAGGCCTGCGCGGTGTTCATGCCCTGGCCGGAGAAGCTGAAGCCGGTGAGGAAGGTGACATCCTTCACACCCGGCCGCTCGGCGAGATATTTCTCGACCTTCTCGATGACGGCCTCGGTGCGGGGATACGACGAATCCGACGGCGTCTGCACGTCGGTGGTGACGAAGCCCTGGTCGTCGATCGGCAGGAAGCCGCCGGGCAGGCTGACGAAGGCCCAGGAGAGACCAACAAGCAGCGCGACATAGACCAGCATCAGGCGGCCGGTCCGCTTCAGCGAGAAGCCGACGGTGCGGGAATAGCCCTCCTTGCCGCCTTCGAGCATGCGGTTGAACCAGCCGAACACGCCCCGCTTCGCATGGCCGTGGCCGGCCGCGACGGGCTTCAGAATCGTCGCGCACAGCGCCGGCGTCAGCGACAGCGCAAGGAAGGCGGAGAAGCCGATGGCGGCGACCATGGTGACCGAGAACTGGCGGTAGATGATGCCGACCGAGCCGGGGAAGAACGCCATCGGCACGAACACCGCCATCAGCACCAGCGTGATGCCGATGATGGCGCCCGATATCTGCGCCATCGCCTTCCGCGTCGCTTCCTTCGGCGGCAGGCCTTCCTCGGACATGATGCGCTCGACGTTCTCGACCACGACGATGGCGTCGTCGACGAGGATGCCGACCGCGAGCACCATGCCGAACATCGAGAGCATGTTGATGGAATAGCCGGCGAGCAGCAGCGTGGTGCACGCGCCCAAGAGCGCCACGGGCACCACGATGGTCGGGATGATGGTGTAGCGGATGTTCTGCAGGAACAGGAACATCACCACGAACACCAGCACCACGGCCTCGACCAGCGTGGTCAGCACCTTCTTGATCGAGGCCTCGACCACGGGCGTGATGTTGTAGGGGATCTCGTAGGAAATGTTGGCCGGGAAGAAGCGCGACAGCTCCTTCATCTTCTCCTCGACCGCGCTCGCGGTCGCCAGGGCGTTGCCGGTCGGCGACATCAGCACGGAGAGGCCCGCGGTCGGCTTGCCGTTCAGGCGCGTGTTGAACTGGTAGCTGAGGCCGCCGACCTCGATGCGTGCGACGTCGCGCAACCGCACGGTCGAACCGTCGGCATTGGCGCGCAGGATGATGGAACCGAATTCGTCCGGCGACGAGAGCTGGCCCTTGACCAGCACCAGCGAGGAGGTGCGCTGGCTCGAGGTCGACGGCTCGGCGCCGATGCTGCCCGAAGCGACCTGTGCGTTCTGCGCGGCGATCGCCTTGTTGACGTCGTCGGCGGTCAGCCCGTAGCCGACCAGCTTTGCCGGATCGACCCAGACGCGCAAGCTGCGTTCGGTCGAATAGAGCGTGGCGCGGCCGACGCCGGGGATGCGGCGGATCTCGCCGAGCACGTTGCGGATCATGAAGTCGCCGAGGCCGACTTCGTCAAGGCTGCCGTCGGTCGAGTTCAGCGTGATGATCTGGAGCACGGCGCTCGAGGCTTCCTCGATCAGGATGCCCTGCTGGATCACCGCGCGCGGCAGCCGCGCTTCGACGCGCTTGATGCGGTTCTGCACCTCGACGGAGGCGGCGCTGGTATCGGTGCCCGGCTGGAAATTGGCGATGATCTCGACCTGGCCGAGCGAGTCGCTGGTCGATTCGAAATTGAGGATGCCGGAGGCGCCGTTGAGCTCCTCCTCGATCAGCCGCGTGACGCTGTTGTAGAGGTTTTCGGGCGAGGCGCCGGGATAGCTGGTCGAAATCGAGATCGAGGGCGGCGCGATGATCGGATATTGCGCGATCGGCAGCAGCGGGACCGCGATCGCGCCGATCAAGCAGATGAACAGCGCGACCACCCAGGCGAAGATCGGCCTGTCGATGAAGAAACTCGCCATGGCGCGTTACCGCGTCAGCTTCTGGGCGTGCCGATTGTCCGCGGTGGCGTCCGCTTCCGACCAGGATTGCGGCTTCACCTTGTCGCCGGCCGCGAACTTCTGGAAGCCTTCGACCACGACCTTGTCGCCGGCCTTCAGGCCCTCGGTCACGAACCAGAGTCCGTCCTGCACCGACCCCGTGCGCACCGGCTGCACGGCGATGTGGTTGTCGTCCTTGACGACGAACACCTCGCTGCCGCCGCCGCCATTGCGCTGGATCGCCTGCTGCGGCACCGCGATCGCGTCGCTGTCGAGACCCTGGTCGATGCGGACGCGGACATACATGCCCGGCAGCAGCTCGCGCTTGGGATTGCGGAACTCGCCGCGCAAGGTCACCTGGCCGGTATGGGCATCGACCTTGGCATCCGAGAACAGCAGCTTGCCGTCGAGCGAATAAAGGGTGTTGTCGTCGAGCACGAGGCGCACCTTGGCGGCATCGGCGGCGATGCGCTCGAGGTCGCCGCTCTCGAAGGCGCGGCGGAGCTGGTTGAGCTCGGTCACCGACTGGGTGAAGTCGGCATAGATCGGATCGAGCTGCTGGATGCTGGCGAGGTTGGTCTCGTTCTGCACCGCGAGCGCACCCTCGCTGACCAGCGCCGCACCAACGACGCCGTCGATCGGCGCGCGCACGGTGGCATAGTCGAGATTGAGTTTTGCGCGCGCGAGTTCGGCCTTGCGGCCTTCGACCTCGGCATGGGCCTGACGCTCGGCCGCGATCGCCTTCTCGTTCTCGGCTTCCGGGGCAGCGCGATCCTTGGTGAGGGTGGCGACGCGGTGCGCCTGCTGCCTGGCCTGCATCAACCCGGCCTCGGCCTTGGCGACGGCCGCCTCGGTGGCCATCACCTCGACCTCGAACGGACGCGGATCGATGCGATAGAGCGCATCGCCCGCCTTCACCTCGCTGCCCTGACGGAACAGGCGCTCGACCACGATGCCGGAGATGCGCGGCCGCACGTCGGAGACGCGCGTCGGCGCGATGCGGCCCGGCAGCTCGCGCACCACGGCGCGCGGCTGCGGCTTGACGATGACGATGCTGACGTCAGGATCGGCGGGCTGGGCAGCGGACACCGCAGAGACGGATTCGTCGCAGCCCGCGAGCAGCGGCGTAAAGGCCGCGAGCATGATTGCAACGCATGCCGATCGCGCGCGAAGTCCTGACATGAAGTTAAGTGCCCCGATGCTGTTGAAACTGAAATCACGCTCCGCGCGAACCCGTTCTGGGCGATTCCATGCGGCTGATGACGTCAAAATAGAACGTACTTGCTGCGACGCAACGCATTGCGCGGGCGGCTCAATGCCACATGACCTATCATGCTGAGTTCAGGGCGCTTTTCGGGACTCACCGGATTGTGAGTCGGGTTCCATCACCGCGAGCTGCGACAGAAGATCGCAACGAAACGTTACGAACCTGAAAGACGACCGTCTTTCGGCCCGGCATAGGGCCGGTGCAAAGCGCTGGATTCACCACGTGAGGCGGAAGCCGCCGGTGCCCTTGTAATTGCGGTTGTCCGAGCTGTTGTTGAGGCTCGCATTGTAGGAGACATCGCCGAAGACGGCGTAGCGCCCGTTGGCCCAGCTGTAGGTGCCGCCGCCGCCGATGCTGCCCCACAGCCGATCCTGCGCACTGGCAAAACCGATGCCTGCGACATCGACATTGGTGCCGTTGAGGAACTCGTAACGCAGATTGGCAATGCCGTAGACATCGGATCGCACGATGCCCGTGGCATCGTTCCAAATCCTCTGATGGTTGAGGGCAAGGCCGGCGCGGCCGAGCAGGCTGTCACCGTCGCGCAACGCCACCGGCGCGCCGAAACGATCGGCAAAGCTGTCGAAGGCGACCTTCGAATAGGAGAGCTGCGCCTGCGGCGTCAGTGACCAACCATTGCCTATGCCGATCCGCTTGCCGGTTTCGGCGCTGAAGGCAAAGCCGAACCCTTCATTGCCGTGGGTCAGGGTATCAGCCAGCACGGACGACAGATCGCTGCGGTAGAACATCGACTGCGCCTGACCGTCGACATAGAAGCCGTTGTCGCTATACCAGGTCAGCGTGCTGCCGACGCCCGACCCTTCGACGCGGATACGGCCATTGCCGAAGAACGACGCGACATTGGCGGTCGTCAGGCCATATTGCGCGGTGAGGCCGACGATCAGCCGGCCCCGCTCGTTCTCCAGCACGAGGCCATCGAGTCCCGTCTGCACTTTGAAATGATCGGCCTTGTAGGTCGAGCCGGTGGTGTTGGAGGGCTGCAAGTCGGAATGGCCACCTTCGATGCGGCCCCAGAACGCTGTGGGCGCAGGCGAAGCCGCAGCAGTCGCCGGCGCGGCTCCGACGCGCGCCATGGCGTCGCTGCCGCCCCAATAGCGGTTGCCGACGCGCTGCTGCAGCGTCGGCAGATCGTTCATGCCGAGCAGCACCTGCGCATAGTTCTCGTACAGCGGAACGCCCGGCTGATAGAGCGGACCGGGAGGTACCGAGACCGGCGGATTGATCAGGCTCGAGCGCAGATACCAATCGCCGTCGCCGGGAGTGGCGATGCCGTTCTTCTGCAACGTATAGGCATAGGCGCCGCCGACCACCGCCTGCTCGCCGTGAAGGACATAGCTGCCCAGAAGCGAAAAACTGCCGTTGGACGCACCGGCCACGTCTATCACCTTGATGCCTTCGGCGGTCTGCGCGCCGGCGCCGCCGACATTGGTGATGCGCAGCGACGACGAGCCCGACGTGCTGCCCTGCACCCGCAACAGGTCGGTCGGCGAGCCGTCGCCGCCGAGCCGGGTGTTGAGCTGAACCGTGCCGCCATTGCCCACGTAATTGCCGACCACGGTCAGCGTCGTTCCCGGCGCGCCGCCGAGGGTCACTGTGCCGGCATTGCCGAGCGAGGTGAGCGTTTGATTGAAGCCGGCGAGGTCGAGTGTGCCGCCGGCGGCCACGTTGAAGGCCGACGCTGCGCTGAACGTGTTCGCGGCTCCCGCGCGCAGCGTACCGCCGCTCACGTTTGTCGCCCCGTTGTAGCTATTGGCGCCGGTCAGCGCCTGCGCACCGCCGCTCACTGTCAGGCCGCCCGTGCCGCCGATCACGCCGGCGAACGTGTCGTTCGCGTTGGTGATCGTCAGATTCTTCGCGCCGAGGCTGACGCCGCCGCTGCCGGCGAGGCTCTGAATGCTGGTGCCGCCGGCGGTGATGCCGGAAATATCGAACGTCCCGTTGGTGACGACGCGGCTCGAATTGCTGATGGCGCCCGCACCGGTGAGCGCAAGGATGCCGGCCTGGATCACGGTCTGGCCGGCATAGAGGCTGCTGGCGGCGAGGTTCAGGGTGCCGCTGCCGATCTTGGTCAGTCCGCCGGCGCCCGTGAAGGCGGAGGTGGCATCGGTGCCGACCGTGAACACGCCGGTGTCGATCGTCAGCCCGCCCGCGAGGATGTTGAGCTTGGTGCCCGAAAATCCGTTGATGAAGGACGCGTTGGTGGCCGTCGCGCGCAGGCTGCCATTGTCGAAATTGGCCTGGGTCGCGCCGGCTCCGCCCCGCAAGGATTGAGTTTCCAGCATGCCGCCGCCACCGATGTTGAGCGTGCCGGATGATGAGGCGCCGTTACCCAGGACCGTGCCGGCTCCTGTGACGACCCGTCCGCCGTTTTGGATGTTGAGCGTGCCCGCGCCTAGAAAGCCGACAAAAAAACTTCCAGCGGGGATGCTCCATTGCGACCCTGCTCCGGTAACCGTCACGATTCCGGTGCTTCCGGCCGAAATTCCGAGCCGCGATGAGCCGGTACTCGTCAGCGTGCTGCCGTTCTGGATCGTCAGATTGCCGGCCGTTGCACCGCTGTTGCCAACGGACATTGTCCCCACCGAAACGCTGAACGGGCCGCCGACGCCGAGGATCGTCTCCCGTTGCGGCGGCGCACCCAGGATACCGATGTTGACGGTTTGACCTGGGACGGGAGGGGCCGCGGTCGTCCAGTTGCCGCCGGCCATCCAATCGTTGCTGGCCAAGCCGGTCCAATTGGCCTGGGCCGAGGCTGATCGTGTGGACAGCGCCGACAGCGCCACAACCAACAGGCTCGCCAGCAGCAAGCGAAGCATTCGCGTCCGGGACGTGCCGGGGGAACAATGCCGTGTCCGATTCGGACTCCTGCGAAGCATGTCATCTGATTGTCGTCGGATCGTCGCAGCAGCCCCGATGCATTCGCGCATGCACTATTCCAATTGCGTCCACACCGTTCGAGGATGCGGATTTTCTTGTCGTGTGGTCCACGAAGTACAACCACAACGCTAGGCGAGCAGAAACGATCAGACAACAATCGAAACGTGCTGCTCCGAAGATACACGCGGCGTGTGCCGTTTGCGCAACGAAAGACGCTTAACAAGTTCTTTCGGGAATGCGCGCCCTAACCCGCCTTCATCCGGTAGTGGCTGACACCCCATTCGCTGCCATCGGCGTAGCCGAACAGCCCTGATGTCGCGAGGAAGAACCAGCGCCAGCGTCGCATCCACAAGGCGGTCTCCTCGCCATGGACGCTGCGCAGGGACGCTTCGATCGTGTCGCGATGCGCATCGAAATTGGCGAGCCAGTCGTTCGCGGTGCGCTGATAGTGCGTACCGCTCCAGCACCATTCCTTCTCGATCCTGAAGACGTCGCCGAATTGCCTGACGAGGTGATGGCTCGGCATCAATCCATCCATGAAGACATGCTGCGCGATCCAGTCCTCGCGATTGGCGCGGTCGAACAGATGAGAGCCGGAACGATGGGTGACGATGTGCATGAAGAAGCGCCCGTCAGGCGCGAGCCAGGATCGCACGCGCGTCATCAGCTTGCGCCAGTTCATCATCTGCTCGAACATCTCGACCGAGACGATGCGGTCGAACTGCCCATCGGGCGCGAACACGTTCATGTCCGCGGCGACCACGCGCAGGTTCAACAGCCCGCGCAGCCGCGCCTGCTCCTCGACATAGGCGCGCTGGGCCTGCGAGTTCGACACCGCCGTCACCTTCGCATGCGGGAACCGCCGCGCCATCCACAGCGACAGCGAGCCCCAGCCGCAGCCGAGCTCGAGGATGGTCTGGCCATCGGCGAGACCGGCGTGCTCGACGGTCTGGCGCAGCGCCTCCTCCTCCGCCTCCTGCAGGGTGCTCGCATCGGACTTGTAGAAGCAGGACGAGGATTTGCGGTTGGGGCCGAGCACCTCCGCAAAGAATGCCGCGGGCACCTCGTCGTGCCCGGCGTTGATGGCATCCGCGTCCCCGGCGATCGGCCGCAGGATCATCCGCCCGGCGAAGGCGGCATCGTCGGCCGCGCCCAGCGCGGACATGCGCGTCGCCGTGCGCGAGCACAGGCGCTGGATCGCGGCGCGGATCACGACGTCCGGCAGCGGCACGCGTTCGGCAGTCCCGAAGATCGCGGAAACGACGCTCATGCGATCACTCCGTTGATCAGGTCTCGTTGTGGCGGCGGCGGAAGGAACGGACAGGTTCGGGCGTTGCCACCCGCCCGGCGGGCTCTGAGGTCCAGACAGGATCGACCGCGCCGCATATGCTGCCGCGCCCCCCCAAGGCGAGCGCCATCGGGACCGCGAGCAAGAGCGCGATGACGGCCACCCCCAGGATTCGTCACCATGCAAAAAGTCCGACCTAAGCCTGCGGAATGCCGAAGTTTTGCAAATTACGTCTCTATCAAAGCGCGGTTTCAGCTTTGGGTTCCGAGAGCTCTCCACGAAATCGGCACATCCGGCGCTTTTTTTGGGCTGCCGCTGTGCCATAGTGCGCCCCGCAAGCAAGTTCGTAACGGATGATACCGGCCATGCCGCCAGGCGCCTCGCCCCGCTCCCCCATCGATATCGAATATACCAAGCTATCCTCACCCAGCGTTTTCCTGGTGCGGATGCTGGTCTTTCTGGTGCTGTGCACCCTGGTCGGCGTGGTGCTCTACAAGCAGATCATCCTGGCCTTCTTCGCCAATCCCGGCCTCAATGCCCTGATCGGCGGCGTGCTGTTCATCGGCATCATCCTGGCCTTCCGCCAGGTGATCCGGCTCTACCCCGAAGTCTCCTGGGTCAACAATTTCCGCATCGCCGATCCCGGCCTGGCGCCGTCCCGGCACCCGAAACTGCTGGCGCCGATGGCCATGATCCTCGGCGGCGAGCGCACCGGGCGGATGACGATCACCCAGACCACCATGCGGCACCTGCTCGATTCGATCGCGACCCGCCTGGACGAGGCCCGGGACATTTCCCGCTACATGACCGGCCTGCTGGTCTTCCTCGGCCTGCTCGGCACCTTCTGGGGCCTGATCGAGACGGTCGGCTCGGTCGGCAAGGTGATCGACGGGCTCAAGGTCGGGGGCGATTCCGGCGCCCTGTTCGACACGCTGAAGGAGGGCCTCGCCGCCCCGCTCGGCGGCATGGGCATCTCGTTCTCGAGCTCGCTGTTCGGCCTCGCCGGCTCGCTGATCCTCGGCTTCCTCGATCTGCAATCGAGCCAGGCCCAGAACCGCTTCTACACCGACCTCGAAGACTGGCTCGCCACCACCGTGCGCGAATATGGCCACGGCGAGGTTGCGGTCGCAGCCGCCGGTGGCGGCGGCGGCGTTGCCAGCGGCGAACTCCAGGCCGCCGTCGAGCGCTTACGCTCCGTGCTCGAGGAAGGCAGCGCCAGCCGCGGCACCACGGCGGCAATGGCGAGCCTTGCCGAAGCCATCCAGGCGCTGGTCTCGCACATGCGGACCGAGCAGCAGATGATCCGCGAATGGGCCGACGGCCAGGGCGAGCAGAACCGCGAGATCCGCCGCCTGCTGGAGCGCATCGCGCGCCAGCCGGAGAAGGGTTGAGGACACGACGAAGGTTTCGTGCCCCGGACGCGATGCAGCACGAATTGGTGCATCGCTGAGCCGGGGCCCAGAGCCTTCACCGAGACAAATAGGTCCCGGCTCTGCGCAGCAGCGTTGCACGCTGCAGCGCGTCCGGGACACGAGAGTGGAGATCGACGACAATGGCTCTAGCCCGCGGCCGCCGCAGCGAAGCCGGCTTCAACTACTGGCCCGGATTCGTCGACGCGCTGTCGACGCTGGTGCTGTCGATCGTGTTCCTGCTGTCGGTGTTCCTGGTCGTGCAGTTCTTCCTGTCGCAGGAGGTCACCGGCAAGGACAAGGCGCTGGAGCAGCTCAACGCCAAGATCGCCCAGCTCAACGAGCTCTTGTCGCTGGAGAAGCTCGGCAAGCTCTCGCTCGACGACCAGGTCTCGCAATTGAAAGCGGGCCTCGCCTCGGCCGAGACCGAGCGCGATCGCATCAAGGGGCTCTATGACGGCCTCGCCGCCGCCGGCAGCGACGCCCAGGGCAAGACCACCGAGCTCGGCAAGGCGCTGGACTCGGAGAAGGCGGTCTCGGCGCGGGCGCTGGCGCAGATCGAGGTGCTGAACCAGCAGATCAGCGCGCTGCGCCGGCAACTGGCCGCGCTGGAGGAGGCGCTCGACGCCAGCGAGAAGCGCGACAAGGAATCGCAGAACCGCATCGCCGATCTCGGGTCTCGCCTGAATGTTGCCTTGGCGCAGCGCGTGCAGGAATTGTCGCGTTATCGCTCGGAGTTCTTCGGCCGCCTGCGCACCATTCTGGGCAATCGCCCTGACATCCGCATCGTCGGCGACCGCTTCGTGTTCCAGTCCGAAGTGTTCTTCGACACCGGCCAGGCGACACTTCTGCCCGAGGGCCGCGCCGAGCTCGACACATTGGCGACCGCGCTGATCGATCTCGACAAGAAGATCCCGAGCGAAATCCCCTGGGTGCTGCGCGTCGACGGCCACACCGACATACGCCCGGTCAGCGGCGCGAATTTCAAGTCCAACTGGGACCTGTCCGCGGCGCGCTCGATCTCGGTGGTGCAATATCTGATATCGCTCGGCGTGCCCGCCCAACGCCTCGTCGCCGCCGGCTTCGGCGAATTCCAGCCGCTCGACACCGCCAACACGGAAGAGGCCTTCAAGCGCAACCGCCGCATCGAGCTGAAGCTGACGGAGCGGTAGTGAGCGCCCTCCACCTCCGCCCCTACCGCCCCGAGGACGAAGCCGCCTCGATCGACCTCTGGCATCGCACCTGGCAGCAGGCCTATCCGCAGATCGATTTCGCCGCGCGGCTGGACTGGTGGCGCGAGCGCTGGCGCAAGGATCTGGTGCCGAAAGCCTCGATCGTGGTCGCAGAAGCGGACGGCGTTCTGACCGGCTTCGTCACCATCGACGGCGAAGGCTATCTCGACCAGCTCGTGGTCGATCCCGCGCACTGGGGCTCGGATGCGGCCAGGCTGCTGGTGGATGAGGCCAAGCGCCTGTCACCGTCAGGCGTCACGCTGCTCGTCAACAAGGACAATGCCCGCGCCATCCGATTCTACGAGCGCAACGGCTTTGCCCATGCCGGCGAGGATTTGAACCCGACCTCGGGACGGCCGGTGCTGAAGATGATTTGGCGGGCGTGACGAGGTTTGCTGCCGACCCCACCCTCCGCTGTCATGCCCCGGCTTGCCGCCTTCGCTGAAGCTTCGGCGTGCCGAGCGCTCGTGTGGGCCTCGGCGTAGCCTTGGCGGAGCCGGGACCGGGGCATCCAGTACGCCGCGACTTCTCCGAATCTCACTACTGTCTCTGGAATACTGGATCGCCCGCTTTCGCGGGTGATGACACCGTCAGTGAGGCGACAGTCAGGAGCGCCTCACGCGCCCTCGAACTGCAACCTCGCGAGCCTCGCATAGAGCCCGTTCTTGGCGACGAGCTCGGCATGCGTGCCCTGCTCGACGATCTTGCCCTGGTCCATCACCAGGATGCGGTCGCAGGACAGCACGGTTGCGAGACGATGTGCGATCACCAGCGTGGTGCGGTGGCGCATCAGCTCTTCCAGCGCGGTCTGCACCAGCGTCTCGCTTTCGGCATCGAGCGCGGAGGTGGCCTCATCGAGCAGCAGCAGCGGCGCATCGCGCAGGATGGCGCGGGCGATCGCGATGCGCTGGCGCTGGCCGCCGGACAGCGTGACGCCGCGCTCGCCGAGCGGGGTCTCGAAACCTTCGGGCAGGCGGCGGATGAATTCGGCGGCGTGCGCGAGCTCGGCGGCCCGCTCGACCTCGGCATCGGTCGCATCGGGCCGGCCGAAACGGATGTTCTCGCGGGCGCTGGCGGCGAACACGTTGGATTCCTGCGGCACCAGTGCGATGCGCGAACGGAAATCGCGCGGATCGGCGGATTTGACCGGCACGCCGTCGAGCGAGATCGCACCGCCGCGCGGATCGTAGAAGCGCAGCAGGAGATGGAAGATGGTGCTCTTGCCTGCGCCTGAGGGGCCGACGATCGCGACCTTCTCGCCGGGGCGCACGGTGAACGACACGGCATCGAGCACATTGACGTGGGGCCGCGCCGGATAAGCGAAGCTGACCTGGTCGAAGCCGACCTCGCCGCGCGCCGGCACGGGCAGCGCGCGCGGTGACGCCGGCGCGGTGATCTCGGGCTGCACATGCAGGATCTCGAACAGGCGCTCGGCGGCGCCGGAGGCGGCCGAGACCTCGCCCCAGACCTCGCTGAGCTGGCCGAGGCCGGCCGCGGCGAATGCCGCGTAGAGCACGAACTGGCCGAGCCGGCCCGGCGAGATCGTGCCGATCAGGACGTCATGCGAGCCGATCCAGAGGATCGCGACCACGCTTGCGAACACGATGAAGATGATGATGGCGGTGAGCACGGCGCGGGCCTGCGTCGAGGTGCGCGCGGCTTCATAGGCCTGCTCGACCTCGCCGCCAAAACGCTTCTCGGCGAGCCCTTCGCTGGTATAGGCCTGCACGGTGCGGATGGCGCCGACCAGCTCGCCCGCATAGGCGGAGGCATCGGCCAGCGTGTCCTGCGCGTTGCGCGACAGACGCCGCACCCAGCGCCCGAACGCGACCAGCGGCAGCACGATCAGGGGAATGGCGAGCAGCACGAAGCCGGAAAGGCGCGGGCTGGTGATCACCATCATCGCCGCCGCGCCGAAGAACATCATGAGATTGCGCAGCGCGATCGAGACGGAGGCACCGACCGCGGACTTGATCTGGGTGGTGTCGGCCGTGAGCCGAGACACCAGCTCACCGCTGCGCGCGGAATCGAAGAAGGCCGGCGAGAGCGAGAGCAGATGCGCGAAGACGTCGCGCCGGAGGTCGGCGACGATGCGCTCGCCGATCGTCATCACGAGGTAGTATCGCGAGGCGCTGGCAAGCGCGAGCACGGCGACGACCGCGATCATCACCGAGAAGTAGCTGTTGATCAGCGCGATGCCTTCCGGCGTCAGGCCGAAATCGATCATCCGCCTCACAGCGATGGGCACCAGCAGCGTGGTCAGCGCCGCGACCGTGAGCGCGACGAAGGCGAGCGCCGCGCGGCCGCGATAGCGGGCCACATAGGGCGCGAGTGCCAACAGCGGCCGCAGCTTGGCGCGGCTCTTCGCCGGCGCCTCGATCAACTCGGCTTCGATCGACGGGGCCTCAGGCCCGGCGCGCTCGTCGCGGTACTGGTCGTCAAGCCGTTCCACAGCGCTCATGAGATCGGACCCAAGGAGACATATTAGCTCCACATAGGCCGCTGCGGGGGGAGTGGCAAATCCGGGATGTCCCTTAGGGGACGGCCCGGTTCTCCTTTGCCCACAATGGCTTGTTTTAAAGGGGCCTGTGGGGTATAGACCCCGCCAAATCCGTCATTCGATAGCCACTCAAGACAGGCGCCGGGCGCCGAGGAATTGCCATGAAAGCCGAAATTCATCCGAATTATCATACGATTAAGGTCGTGATGACCGACGGAACCGAGTACCTGACCCGCTCCACCTGGGGCAAGGAAGGCGACACGCTGAACCTCGACATCGACCCGAAGTCGCACCCGGCCTGGACCGGCGGCAACGCCCAGCTGATGGATCGCGGCGGCCGCGTCTCGCGCTTCCAGAAGAAGTTTTCGGGCTTTCTCAAAAAGGATTGATCCCGCCCGCAAGGCTGGACACGAAAAACGCCCCCGGTCAGACCGGGGGCGTTTTTGTTTTGCCGTCATTCCGGGGCGCGACGAAGTCGCGAGCTATGATGCGCAATTGCGCATCTGAGAATCCATACTCCCGATCGTGTTTATGGATTCCGGGCCCGCGCCAAGAGGCGCGTCCCGGAATGACGACCGAGATTGTTGATAGACCTTACCGCTCGAACGCGGCCTTCAGCGCGTTGAGCTGCGGCACCAGCGGGTTGCCGATCGCCACGTATTCGACCGGCGGGGTGTGGATGGTGGTGTCGAGGCGGCGCACGCGGGTCTGAAGACTCATCGAGCGATGGATCAGATCCTGGAGCTGCGAGGGCAGCTTCTCGACGGTGTCGGACGGGCCGGGATCGGCGGCGCTGAGCTTCACCTTGGTCTTCTCGCGATTGGCCTGGCTCAGCGTCATCTCGCCTTCCTTCACCGCGCGGTGCAGCAGCAGCCACGAGGCAAGCTGCATCAGGCGGGTGGTCAGACGCATGCTCTCGGTCGCATAGGTGAGGCTGACGGCGCGATCGAGCGCCTTGGCCTCGGTGCGGCCGGCGCCATCGAGATAGGCGGCGGTCTCTTCCACCAGGTCCATGCCCTCACGGAACAGGACGCCGAACGCCGCAGAATTGGTGAACCGCTCGCTGAGTTGAACGAGAGCACCTTCGGCTTGCAAACGTTCCATGGTTAACGCCCCTTACGCAACTGTCTGACTGTCCGGCTTTGGCGCCGGCTTATGATGAACAAATCATTGCGCGAGCCGGACGCGGAGTCCAGCGACAAGCGCGGATATGGTTTCCGCGCGTCTTTCCTCGGAATTCAACCGGAACGGGACCCAAAAAGGCAAAAAAAGAGCCGCCGGAGACCGGCGGCTTTGAAAGTTGATAACAGGGAGGCGTCAAACAGAGTGGACAGGAGCCACTCGGTGTCCAAACGAGGACAGCTCCAGTCATAAACCCGAAAGCTTAATTGGAAGTAAACGAGCTAATTTTTTGAGAGTTCGTTAGCCATGTCGGTCACTGGCCGAGGGGGCGGCGGAACAAACTCGGCACTCGTCATTCCGGGGCGCCACGAAGTCGCGAGCTTTGATGCGCAATTGCGCATCTGAGAATCCATAGCCACTGGCGGATGCGGTGGCCCGGCTCAGCCTGCCCGCTTCAACTGCCCGTGATTATGGATTCCGGGCTCGGCGCTGCACGCCGCCCCGGAATGACGACGCGAGATAGTTTTGCGCGAAGCATGGGTCTCGTCTCTGCGGAGCAGCGCTACGCGCTGCACCGCGTCCGGGACACGAGAGGTGAGCGCTAGGCCCTACTTCTTGAAAAAACTATCCGCCGCATCGCGCGAGGCGCGCTTCTTGGTGGCGGCTTCCTCGAGCCTTGCAATCTCGGTGTTGAGCAGCGCCACGCGCTCGGTCAGTTCCTCCACTGACAGGAGTGAGAGATCCTGTCCGATTTCATGGCTGACCTTCTTGCGCGGCTTGTCGTCGTCCTCGATGGCCATGTGTCCTCCCGGGCAGTCCTGTCCTGAACGACGCCGATCTGGCGTTTTCCGAGCCGAAATGGTACCGCTTCTGCACAAGGAGAATTTGCAGTGACTTTCGCGAGCGCGCAACACCTGACGCGAATGCCCCGGCCCGACCGCAAGGAGGTTGACCGGACGGGATAAGCGCGCGTCCACGCGCGTGAGGCATGAGCCGACCCCAAGCCCTTCCGATCATGCGGGAGGGCTTTTGATTTTTCTTCGGTCGGCATCACCAAACGCGAAAGACCGCAGTCATGACCAAAATTCTCATCACCAGCGCCCTTCCCTACGTGAACGGCGTCAAGCATCTCGGCAATCTCATAGGCTCGCTCCTCCCTGCCGATGTCCATGCCCGCTTCAGGCGGCAGATCGGCGACGACGTGCTCTTCATCTGCGCCACCGACGAGCACGGCACGCCGGCTGAGCTCGGCGCCGTTCGCGCCGGACAGGATGTCCGCACTTTCTGCGACGCGCAGCACGCAATCCAGGCCGACATCTACCGCCGGTTCGGCCTTTCCTTCGACCATTTCGGGCGAACCAGCTCGCCACAGAACAGCGCTCTGACGCAGCACTTCTATCGCAGGCTCGACGATGCCGGATTGATCGAGGAACGTAAGTTGCCGCAGGTCTGGTCACCCACGGACGGCCGCTTCCTGCCGGACCGCTACGTGCTCGGCACCTGCCCGCATTGTGGCGACCCGTCCGCGCGCGGTGATCAATGTGACCAGTGCGGCGCGCTGCTCGATCCGCCCGAACTGATCGACCCGCGATCTGCGCTGTCGGGCGACCGGGCGCTGGAGGTCCGCGAAAGCCGCCATCTGTTCCTGCGCCAGTCGCAGCTTGTCGGAGCGTTGAGTGCCTGGATCGATAGCCGCTCCGGCTGGCCTTCCTTCGTGGTGTCGACCGCGAAAGGCTGGCTGACAGCCGATCTGCGCGATCGCTGCATCACGCGCGACCTGGCCTGGGGCATCCCGGTTCCGCGACAGGGATTCGCCGACAAGGTCTTCTATGTCTGGTTCGACGCGCCGATCGGTTACATCGCCGCCACCCAGGAATGGGCCGCCGCCGCACCTAGCCGCGACTGGCGAAAATGGTGGTGGCAGGCCGATGACGTCCGCTACGTCCAGTTCCTCGGCAAGGACAACATCCCATTCCACGCCGTGAGCTTCCCGGCGACGCTGATCGGCTCGAACGAGCCCTGGAAGAGCGTGGACGTGATCAAGGGATTCCACTGGCTCAATTACGAGGGCGGCAAGTTCTCGACCAGCCGCAATCGGGGCATCTTTACCGGCCAGGCCCTGGAGGAATTGCCCGCCGATCTCTGGCGCTGGTGGCTGATCGCCAACGCGCCCGAAAGCGCCGACACCGATTTCAACGTTGCCAGGTTCGTCGCCGACGTGAACAAGGATCTCGCCGACATCTTCGGCAACCTCGTCAATCGCATTGTCAGCTTCGCCCATCGGGCCTTCGACGGCCGGATTCCGGAAGGCGGCGCTCCTGACGAGGCCGAGCACCTGCTCGCACGGGAACTGGAGCATCGGATCGCGACGCTGCGACGCCATCACGAGGCGCTCGAGTTTCGTTCCGCGGCCGCCGCAACGCGTGCGATCTGGGATGTGGCGAACGCTTACCTGCAGCATGCCGCGCCGTGGACGGCCATCAAGTCCGATCGGCTTCGCGCGGCGATCGTGACGCGAACAGCCCTCAATCTGGTCCGCACCTGCGCCGTGCTGGCGTGGAGTATCGTACCCGGCCTGTCGGAAACTGTGCTGCACGCCTTCGCTGGCGAAGATGCCGCGCCACGCTGGCCCCGTGGCCCAATCGCGGACCTCCTCGACGGCGGCGCCGGCACAGCGATCGCGCCGATCGGTCCACTGGTCGAAAAAATCTCTCCCGAGAGAGCAGGCGATCTGGCGGCGCGGTTCGGGCCTTAATGTCGTTTCACTTCGGCGGAAAAAGGCGATATGCCATCCGCCGAATTCATTCATCCAAGGACACATCATGGACAAGCTGCCCGCGCAAATGATCGTGGTCGCCATCTCCAAGCCCGGTGGACCGGAGGTGCTGGTGCCGGAACAACGTGCCGTTCCGCAGCCCGGTCCCGACGAGATCCTGGTCAAGGTGCAGGCCGCGGGCGTCAACCGGCCCGACGTGGCGCAGCGCTCCGGCGCCTATCCGCCGCCGCCCGGCGCCAGCGACCTGCCGGGGCTCGAGATCGCCGGCGAAGTGGTGGCGGTCGGCAGCAACGCCAAACGGCACAAGATCGGCGACAAGGTGATGTCGCTGGTCGCCGGCGGCGGCTATGCGCAGTACTGCATCGCGCAGGACGCCCAGGCGATGAGCGTGCCGCCGGCGCTGTCGATCAAGGAAGCCGGCGCGCTGCCGGAAACCCTGATGACGGTCTGGCACAACGTGTTCGAGCGCGGCGGCCTGAAGGCCGGCGAGACGCTGCTGATCCATGGCGGCTCCTCCGGCATCGGCACCATGGCGATCCAGCTTGCGAAAGCCTTCGGCGCGAAAGTGTTCGTCACCGTGGGATCGCAGGACAAGATCGATGCCTGCCTCAAGCTCGGGGCCGACCGCGCCATCAACTACAAGACCGAGGACTTCGTCGCCGTGGTCAAGGAAGAGACCGACAAGGCCGGCGTCAATCTGATCCTCGACATGGTCGCCGGCGAGTATGTCGACCGCAACTATGATGCCGCGGCGGTCGACGGCCGCATCGTGCAGATCGCAACCCTCAACGGCCCCAAGGTCAGCGTCAACATCGCCAAGGTGATGGTGAAGCGCCTGACCCATACCGGCTCGACCCTGCGCCCCCGTAGTAATGCGGACAAGGCGGCCATGGTGGCCGCAATCGAGGCGAAAGTGATGCCGCTGTTGCGCGAAGGCCGCGTCAAGCCGCTGATGGACAGCAGTTTCCCGCTGGAAAAGGCATCCGATGCGCACCGGCGCATGGAGACCTCGGCACATATTGGCAAAATTGTGTTGGAGGTCTAGCCCAACGGCCCATCAGGCAAGGCGGAAACCCTTTGATTTTCCTCGCTTTCGTGGCATCTATCGCGACGCGCCGAACCATCTTGTTCCGTTCGGAAAACGCCTTGCACTGACCATCTTGCACTGAAGAGTTTGCGTCGAACGCGGAGAACCGACCTTGCGTCTGATCAGGTGCCTCGCGCCCATAGCGCTGGGCCTCATGATTCTCGTCGCCGCATCCCAGGCGCGCGCGCTGGATGCCGTCAGCGTCCGCGGCGACGCGCCCGCGATCGACCTCACCGGCGTGCTCGAGCATCAGCGCAGTGACGCCGATCGCATCCAGGTCTCCACCGCACCCGGCACCGACGGCATCGTCCGCCGCATCGAGGTGCGCGCCCGCGAGGGCGGCCAGAACTGGGTGGTGTTCGCGCTCGCCAACAACACCGACGACCAGCTCGACCGCCTGATCGTCGCCCCGCATTACCGCATCGTCTCGTCGGGCCTGCTGTGGCCCGACCTCGGGCTGTCGCGCATCGCGACCATCACGCCCTCGATCGGCGACCGCCCGGAGCGCCAGGAGAGCGCGACGGCCGACGTGTTCCGCATCACGCTCGATCCCGGCGCCGTCGTCACCTTTGTCGCGGAACTGCGCACCGACAAGCTGCCGCAGCTCTATCTGTGGGAGCCCGAGTCCTACAAGGACAAGGTCAATTCCTTCACGCTCTACCAGGGCATCGTGATCGGCATCTCCGGGCTTTTGGCGCTCGTGCTCACCATTCTGTTCGTGGTGAAGGGCAGCATCATGTTCCCGGCCGCCGCGGCGCTGGCCTGGGCGGTGCTGGTCTATATCGGCGTCGATTTCGGCTTCTGGGGCAAGGTGCTCGATATGTCGAACAACGCCGAGCGCATCTGGCGCGCGGCGGGTGAAGCGATATTGGCGGCGACGCTGCTGGTGTTCCTGTTCGCCTATCTCAACCTCAGTCGATGGCACGTGCGCTATTCGCACATTACGGTGCTCTGGCTTGCCTTCCTGGGTTCGCTGGTGGCGCTCGCCTTGTTCGACCCGGCGGTGGCTTCCGGCATCGCCCGCATGTCGCTGGTGCTGATCGCCTTCGCGGGCTTCGCGCTGATCGTCTACCTCTCCACCCACGGCTTCGACCGCGCGGTGCTGCTGATCCCGACCTGGTTCCTGCTGGTGGTCTGGGTGGTCGCGGCCGGCATGACGGTCGCGGGCTCCGTCACCAACGACATCGTCGGCCCTGCCCTGCTCGGCGGCCTCGTGCTGATCGTGATGCTGATCGGCTTTACGGTGATGCAGCACGCCTTTGCCGGCGGCAGCGCCACCACCGGCGTCGTCTCCGACATCGAGCGGCGCGCGCTGGCACTGGCCGGTTCCGGCGATCTGATCTGGGACTGGGACGTCTCCGCCGACAAGGTGTTCACCAGCCCCGAGACCGAAGCCCTGCTCGGCCTCAAGCGCGGCACGCTGGAAGGCCCCGCGGCGTCGTGGCTTGAGGTGCTGCATCCGCTCGACCAAGACCGGTTCCGCGCCGCGCTCGACAGCGTGCTCGACCAGCGCCGTGGCCGCCTGGTGCAGGATTTCCGGCTGCGCACGCCGGACGGTCATTTCATGTGGTTCGCGCTGAAGGCGCGTCCGGTGGTCGGCTCCGACGGCGAGGTCTCGCGCGTGGTCGGCACGCTCACCGACGTCACCGAACTGCGCAACGCCGAGGAGCGCCTGCTGCACGATTCCGTGCATGACAACCTCACCGGCCTGCCCAACCGGAAACTGTTCATGGATCGGCTCGGCGCGGTCGCGCATTTCGCCAAGACCATGCCGACGCTGCGGCCGACGCTGATGGTGATCGACCTCGACCGCTTCAAGCAGGTCAACGATTCCGTCGGCATCGCGGTCGGCGACTCGATCCTGCTGACGCTGGCCCGCCGCCTCACCCGCATCCTGAAGCCGCAGGACACGCTGGCGCGGCTTGCCGGCGACCAGTTCGGCCTGATCCTGCTCTCGGAGCAGGACCCCGCCCGCATCACCGCCTTCGCCGAGACCATCCGCAAGACCATCCGCGCCCCGATCGCCTTCAACGACCGCGAGATTTTTCTCACCGCCTCGATCGGGCTCGCGCTCTCCGATCCGCAGACCCAGTTGACGGACGAGATCATCAAGGACGCCGAGCTTGCGATGTATCATTCCAAGCGGATCGGCGGCGACCGCATCGACGTCTACAAGCCGGCGATGCGCGCGCGAAAGACCGACCGCCTGACGCTGGAGAGCGAGCTGCGCCGCGCCATCGAGCGGCAGGAGCTCACGATCCTGTACCAGCCGATCGTGCGGCTGGAGGATCGCTCGATCGCCGGCTTCGAGGCGCTGGTGCGCTGGGATCATCCGAAGCTCGGACGCATGGCGCCGTCGGAATTCATCAGCATCGCGGAAGAGACCGGCCTGATCGTCGACCTCGGCATGTTCGTGCTCGACCAGACCGCAAAGCAGCTTTCGGTGTGGCAGCGCGCGATGCGCTCGCGCGAGCCGATCTTCGCCTCCGTCAACGTCTCCTCGCGGCAATTGCTGCGCCACGATCTGATCCACGACATCCGCACCGTGCTGTCGCGCTCCTCGGTGGCGCGCGGCACGCTGAAGCTGGAACTGACGGAATCGCTGGTGATGGAGAACCCGGAGCACGCAGCCCAGATGCTGACGCGCATCCGCGAGCTCGGCACCGGGCTGTCGCTCGACGATTTCGGCACCGGCCATTCCTCGCTGGCCTATCTCCAGCGCTTCCCGTTCGACACCATCAAGATCGACCAGTCCTTCGTGCGCACCACCAACCGCGGCACCCGTCCGGTGATCCTGAAGTCGATCATCGCGCTCGCGCATGATCTCGGCATGGACGTGGTCGCGGAAGGCGCCGAGACAGACTCCGACGCGGTCGAGCTCTACCAGATGGGCTGCGAATACGCGCAGGGCTTCGCCTTCGGCGAGCCGATGGACGCGGACGCGGCGATGCGTCTGCTCACGGAAGTGCGGCTGGAAGCGGCGAGCTAGCGCTTATCTTCTTCCGCTCTCCTCCCGGAAAGGGTCGCTCGCAAAGCGAGCGGGGTGCCGCACCGGCGCGCTTATGCCGGGCTTGATCCAGATCAATGGGCCCTGCTCGACCACCATGAAAGATGGCACGCAGCATTCGATCCAGAACGGCTTCGTCATCGAGGTCACTGGGCTCGAAGCTGTCGTTCTCAGAATGAGCAGACCACGCGTCTTTCTCAGGAGTCACGGATGACTCGGCACCTTTTCTACGCGATGACCCTCATCGGCACCGGAGTGTTCCTCGCCTCATCGGCCGAAGCAGTGACAGCCGCACGATGCGAGGATCGAGGCGCAAATTGCCTCGGCACATGTGCCGACTACACCGGCGGGGCCGGTGACGTTCGAGGGCGCCAGAACACATGCGTGCGCGTCTGCGACCGGCAGACGACCAGATGCCTGATACGAGCCCATGACGAACGCTGGCCGTATAATCGCCAATGAAGGCCGTGGTTCTACACTTGGGCTAACGCCCCCCGTCTCGCGCTTGCGGCGCACCGCGTCCAGCTGACCTACCCTGGCTTGCGTCGTAGCCCCGCGACCAAACAAAACCCCACCACCAGCGAGATCGCGGCAAGACCGCCCCAGACCATTCCCGCCTGTTCGAGATAAACATCCTGCGTTACCGGGTCGTAGCAGCGGCCGAGCTCGTTGAAGCAGTCGCGCCAGCGCCAGTAGCGGGCCTCGAAGGCGAGCGCAAACAGCACGCCTGTTGCAATCAGGGCTGCGCCAAAAATCCCCCTTAGCCAGCGCAGAATCATGCAGCGTCAGCTCACCTGCGCTGCTTCTTCTTGGTGAAGCGCACGCTCTGGCCGTCCGGCATCCGCGTCGCGACGAACCCCGCGGCGAGGCAGGCTTCGCGCTGAGGCATCTGGATGTCGGGGCTGCGGAGGCTGTCCCACCATGAGGCGCGATTCGCCGCCCGCGGCAGGGCCGAGCCGATGATCTCCTCGATCTGCTCGAAACTCAGCACGAATTCCGTTTGCTTCTGCCGCATCAGGTAATCCCGCAGCGCATCGTAATCGTTCACAATCGTCCTCTCGTCCCAGCTCCGCTGCCCAAAAGCGATGCCCGCGGAAACCAATTCTTAACTCATTGCGATAGCGTCGTCCCGGCTTAAACACTACGCAAGATTTCGGGCGCATCCACTAGTGTCGGGAGCACTCGATGCAGTCTGGATGGCGCGACGTCACGACCCGCCGGCCGTGGCGGATTTCGGCGAAGCTGCTGATCATATCGTCCGTCGTGACGGTGATCGGCTTTTCCGCCATTTGCGTCAACGTCATGCTGGACATGCGCCGCGGCGAGGAGGCCCTCGCTCGCCAGACGCTGGACAATCTGGCCACCTCCATCGAAGCAGATATCAGCCGCAACATCGAGATCTACGATCTCTCCCTGAAGGCGGTCGCCAGCAACATGCTGCTGCCGGAGATCAACGCGGTCTCGAAGCCGATCCGTCACCTGATCCTGTTCGATCACGCCACCACGGCGCGGCACTTCGGCGCCATCCAGGTGTTCGATGCCGAGGGCAGGCTGACCATCGACGCCTCCACGCTCGATCCCCTGCCGGAGAACCGGAGCGAGGAGGACTACTTCAGGGTTCATCGCGACGATCCCGACGCCGGCCTCTTCATCAGCCGTCCGATGCTGTTCCGCGGCGCCTATTCCATCGTGCTGAGCCGGCGCATCAGCGATACCGACGGCGGCTTCTTGGGGGTCGTCACCGGCTCGATCCGTTTCAGCTATTTCCACGAATTGTTCGAGCGCCTGAACCTCGATCCCGACGATACCATCACCGTGCTCAGGCGCGATCGCACCATCATGATGCGGCGGCCGTTCGATCTCGACGTCATCGGCAAGAATCTCGGGACGCAGCAGAGCTGGAAGGCCGACAATCTCAAGGCCGGCGGGTCCTATGCGGGCCAGGGCCCGGTGGACGCGACGCCGCGCCTCTACGTCCGCAGCACCGGCCCGGGTCCGCTCTTCGTGGTGGCAGGCAAGCCGCTCGCCGCCGTGTTCGAGCTCTGGCAGAAGGAAGCCTACCGCATCGGCGCCGTGGTCCTGGCGCTCATCCTGTTCATGCTGGCCTCGACGCTGGTGCTCGCCCGCGAGATCAGCCGGCGTGCCGAAGCCGAGCGCAAGCTCGAGGAGATGGCGACGACGGATGCGCTCACCGGCTTGAAGAACCGCCGCAAGTTCGACCAGGTCATCGACGTCGAATGGCGCCGCGCGATGCGCCAGAAGACGCCGGTCGCGCTGCTGATGATCGATGCCGATCACTTCAAGGCCTACAACGACACGTTCGGCCATCAGGCCGGCGACCAGGTGCTGGTCGGCATCGCGATCTGCATTTCCGATTCGGTGCGGCGGTCCGGCGACTGCGCCGCGCGCTATGGCGGCGAGGAATTCGCGGTGCTGCTGCCGAACACCTCGGCCGCCGAGGCCTTCAATGTCGCCGAGACGATCCGCGGCAAGGTGCAGGGCTGGTCCGACGACCAGGCGATGTCGACGGTCTCCTGCGGGATTGCGGGCTTGGTTCCTACCACCGGCCTGGACTGGCCGGTCCTGGTCGCCGCCGCCGACAAGGCGCTCTATGCGGCGAAAGCCGGTGGCCGCAACCAGTCCGTGATCGCGAGCCTTCCGAAGCTATCGCTGGTGGCGTGAGGCCTCAGTGTCGTCCCCGCGAACGCGGGGACCCATACCGCGGAATCTATCGATCGTTGCCGGCAGCAGTACCGAACGGCAAATCTTCGCCAAACAACTCCCTGGGGTTATGGGTCCCTGCGTTCGCAGGGACGACACCGAGAGTGGAGCGCTACTGCCCCAGATATTTCTTCATCTCCGCAATCAGCCCATCACGCAGTTCCGGCCGCTTCAGGCCGTAGGCGATGTTGGCGCGGAGGAAGCCGGGCTTGGAGCCGCAATCATGGCGCTCGCCCTCGAACTCTACGCCGTAGAATTTCTGCGACTTGGCGAGGCCGATCATGGCGTCGGTGAGCTGGATCTCGCCGCCGGCGCCGCGCTCCTGGGTCTCAAGGATCTTGAATATCTCCGGCTGGAGGATGTAGCGGCCGGTGATGGAGAGGTTGGAGGGCGCGGTGCCCTTGGCCGGCTTCTCGACCATGCCGTCGACCTCGAACATCTTGCCGGTGCGCTTGCCGACGCCGCAGATGCCGTATTGATGGGTGAGATGGTCGGGCACCGCCTCGACCGCGATGACGTTGGATTTTTCGCCGAGCGTTGAAGCCGTCTCGATCATCTGCTTCAGGCAGCCGGTCGTGTTGAGCACGAGCTCATCGGGCAGCACGACCGCGAACGGCTCGTTGCCGACGATGTCGCGCGCGCACCAGACCGCGTGGCCGAGACCGAGCGGCGCCTGCTGGCGGGTGAAGCTGACGGCGCCGGCCTCCGGCTGGTTCTGCGCCAGGATGTCCTGCTCCGCCTTCTTGCCGCGCGCGGCGAGCGTCGCGTCGAGCTCGAACATCTTGTCGAAATGATCTTCGATGACGTTTTTGTTGCGGCCGGTGACGAAGATGAAATGCTCGATGCCGGCTTCCCTCGCCTCGTCATAGACGTACTGGATCAGCGGCTTGTCGACGACGGTCAGCATTTCCTTCGGCATCGCCTTGGTGGCGGGCAGGACGCGGGTGCCGAGGCCGGCGACGGGGAATACGGCTTTGCGAATTTTCATGGGACAGATCGAATACCTGAGGACGTGAAGGGAGCAATGGTATCTTGCTAGCTTGTTTGCAGCCGCTAACAAAGGCGGATGTGGGGCCTCGCGCTCACAGAGTTGAGAAAAAGGCCGACACCAAAATTTCACCTTTGTTAAGCTATTGGCAACCGGTACCGGGCCTCCTGAAGGCGGATTTTCGGCCGGACAGGTAGGGTATGATGCAATCAGTGGCAGCGCTGGCGAAACGTGCTGGATTTGTGACCGGCGCAATGATGCTTGCGGCCGCTGTGCTGCTGCCTGTCAGCGCGCGCGCCCAGGCGCAGAACGGCTTGTCGAACCTGTTCGGCGGTATTTTCTCCGGCCCCAATCCGGCGCCTGCGCAAGCCCCGCCCGGCCCCGGCGGCGCCTTGCCATGGACCGGCGAGGACGGCGCCTCCGGCCACCCGCTGATGACGGCCGCAGCGATCCGCGAGGCCGCCTCCAACTTCAACAATTGCGTCGCGGGGATGTGGCCCGATGCCGCACGGCGCAACATCACGCAGGAGAATTTCCAGCGCTTCACGGCCGGGCTGTCGCCCGATCTGCGCATCATGGACCTGATGGATTCGCAGCCGGAGTTCACCAAGTCGATCTGGGACTATCTCGACATCCTCGTGAACGACAACCGCCTCGCCAAGGGCCGCGAGGTCCTCGCCAAATACAAGGCGCAGTTCGACGCCACCGAAAAGGCTACCGGCGTCGACCGCTACATCATCGCCTCGATCTGGGGCATCGAGTCCAATTACTCGACGCAGATGGGCGACCGCAGCGTGCTGCAATCGACCGCGACGCTCGCCTGCATCGGCCGCCGCCAGGCCTATTTCAGGGACGAGTTTCTCTCCGCACTGGAGATCCTCAACCGCGGCGATCTCAGGCCTGAGCAGATGCGCGGCTCCTGGGCCGGCGCCTTCGGCCCGACCCAGTTCATGCCGACTGCGTTCAAGCGCTTTGCCGTGGATGGCGATGGCGACGGACGGCGCGACGTCGTCGACAATCCCACCGATCTGATCGCCTCGACCGCCAACAATCTGAAGAAGGACGGCTGGCAGGCCGGCCAGACCTGGGGCTACGAAGTCGTGGTGCCGCAGGGCTTCAACTATATGCTGGCCGATCGCGCCAAGGCGATGACGATGGCGCAGTGGGAGAAGCTCGGGCTCAAGCGCCCGGCCAACCAGCCCTTCCCGCATCCGGCCGAGAAAGCCTATCTGCTGGCGCCCGCCGGGGCGCAGGGCCCGGGCTTCTTGATGCTGCAGAATTACCGCGTCATCATGAAGTACAACCCGGCCGAGGCTTATGCGCTGGCGATCGGCCATTTCGCCGACCGCCTGCGCGGCGGCCAGCCCTTCGTGCAGCCCTGGCCGCGGCAGGAGCGCGAGCTGTCCCGCACTGAACGGCTGGAACTCCAGCAGCTGCTGGCCCAGCGCGGCTTCTACAAGGGCACCCCGGACGGCCAGTTCGGCGGCCAGACCCGGGAGGCGCTGCGCAATTTCCAGGCCTCGATCGGGGTCCCCGCCGACGGATTTGCCTCCTCCGACGCGCTGGAACGGCTGCGCGGGCGGTAAAACCGGCCCGAAAGTAACCCTGAACAGCGATTTTGCCCGATCGCCTTGACCGGGACGGCTGCTCCCCGGTGTATGACAGAAGAATCCGCAAAGAGAATCTGCCCGTTTGGCGCCTGATTCCGCTATTATATTGAGCCTGTCCCAATCCCCATTGCGCGTGCCTGAGATCGCATGTCGAAGAAGTCCCTGTTCAAGGCGCTGACCGAAACCGGCCCGCTGATCGCGCTGGGGACGGCGCTTGCGATTCTGGTCTCCGTCGCGGGACCCGCCTCGGCGCAGTTCTTCAACTTCCCCGGCTTCGGCGGCCCGCCGCAGCGGCAGGCCCCGCCACCGCGAAACGGTGGAGGCGGCGGCTGGTTCGGCGGCGACTTCTTCGCGCCATTCCAGCAGCCGCAGCAGCAGCAGGCGCCGCGCCAGGATTTTTCGCGCGCGCCGGCACCAGCCAAGCGCGACACCACGCCCGACAAGAACGTGCTGGTGATCGGCGACGCCATGGCCGACTGGCTCGCCTACGGCCTCGAAGACGCCTACACCGAGCAGCCCGACATGGGCGTGATCCGCAAGCACAAGACCACGTCCGGCCTGATCAAGTACCAGCCGAAGGGTGAGCCCGCGGACTGGGCGGCGGCAGCGAAGGGGATTCTCGAGACCGAGAAGCCTGATGTGATCGTCGTCATGCTCGGCCTCAACGACCGCATCTCGATCCGCGAGGCCGCACCCGACAAATCCGACAAGGCGACGGACAAGAAGAACGACAAGGGCGCGCGCGCCAAGCCACCGGCCAAGCCGGGCGATGCTAAACCCGACACCGCCGCCAAGCCGGACGACAAGCCCGCCGACACCGACCTGCCGCAGGACGATGCCGACAACGCCGACACGCCGGCGGTCGCAACACCGGAGAAGACCGCGCGCAACCCGAACGGCCTCTACGATTTCCGCGACGAGCGCTGGGTCGAGCTCTACGGCAAGAAGATCGAGGAGCTGGCCAACGTCCTCAAGTCCAAGGGCGTGCCGGTGCTCTGGGTCGGCCTGCCCGCAATCCGCGGCCCCAAGGGCACGGCGGACATGCTGTTCCTGGATTCGCTCTATCGCGAAGGCGCGGCCAAGGCTGGCATCACCTATGTCGATGTCTGGGACGGCTTTGTCGACGAAGCCGGCCGCTTCCTCCAGAAGGGCCCGGACTTCGAGGGCCAGATCCGCCAGCTTCGCAGCTATGACGGCGTCTATTTCACGAAACCCGGCGCACGCAAGCTCGCCCACTATGTCGAGCGCGAGATCACGCGCCTGCTCGCCGGACGCTCCGGCCCGATTGCGCTGCCGAGCGAGCCTGCGACCCCCGACACCAGCGCCGAGCCCGGCAAGCCCGCGCCGCGGCCGCTGGCGGGACCGATCGTGCCGCTGGTTGCGGCCTCGATCTCGGCCGATCAATTGCTGGGCGGACCGGGTTCGCGTCCCGCTGCCGTCGATGCGCTCGCCGCGAAGACGATGGTGAAGGGTGAGCCGCTGGCCGCGCCCGCCGGCCGTGCCGATGATTATGCCTGGCCGCGCCGCGAAGTCGGCCGCGAGCAGGCCAAGGGCGATACGCCGATGGCGGCGACGACGCCGGATGGTGGTGCTGCTGCTCCCGGTACGCCAAGCGCTGCCGCTGCGATCGCACCGCCAAGACTCGCGCCGAAGAAGCCGCCGGTGCAGCTGCAGCCGCAGCAGCCGGCCCAGGCAACGCCGGCATTCCGCGATTTCTTCGGCTTCGGCTCTCCGCAACCACCGCCGCGTCAATTCGCGCCGGCGCCGCGTAATCCCAATCCCGCGATCCCGCGCCCGCCTGGTAACGTCGGGCGATCGGCGGAGATGTTCCGGTAGTTTTTCTGAATTGAGATCTCGTGTCCCGGACGCGCTGCAGCGTGTAACGCTGCCGCGCAGAGCCGGGACCCAGCACTGCGACATTCACAAAAGAATGGGCCCCGGCTCCGCAAAGCGGCGTTGCCGGACGATGCTACGCATCGCCTAGGCCGCATTGCGTCCGGGGCACGAGAGACGGGGGCTTTGGCTCAGCCGTAATAGCGCCAGCGCGGCGGCGGGCGACGGGCGGGACGCGACATCAGGAGCGCGAGTGCGAAGCCGATCCCGCCGGCGATCAGCAGCGCACCGAGCGGATTGTCCTGCACCTTCTTGGCAATCGCCTGCGAACCGTCGCGCAAGGTCTCGGCCGGCTTGTCGTAGGCATCCTTGGCGTAGCCGGCCGCAGTCTCGCCGGCGTCGCGCACGGCGTCCTTGGCCTGGCCGTAGAGATTCTGCACGGTGCCGGCGGCTTCCCGCGCCTTGCCTGACGCCTGTGTCTGCGCATCGCCAGCGAGATCACCGACGGCGCCTTCTGCGCGCCCAGCGAATTCCTTGGCCGATCCGACGATCCGATCCTTGTCCATGTTGCTCCTCCTCAGGGGTCAACCCAAGTAACCGATCAGGAGCAGCGCAGTTCCAATCGCCTCGCGCAATCGCCTAAAGAATAAGCCCCCCATCGACGACCAATGTCTGTCCGATGATGTAGGACGACAGCGGCGAGGCGAGGAACAGCGCCGCGCCCGCCATGTCAGCCGGCGTGCCCAATCGCCGCAGCGGAATGCGTGACAGCGCGCCTTCGAGCCGCTTGGGATTGTCGGTGGTCACCTTCGTCATCTTGGTGTCGACGAGGCCGGGCGCGATACCGTTGACGCGGATGCCATCCTCGGCCCAGGCCTCGCCCAGCGTCCGCGTCAATCCGACTGCGCCGGTCTTCGAGGCGTTGTAGGCGGGATTGCCCATGGTGGAATGATAGGCTGCGGTCGAGGACACCATGATCAGCGCGCCCTTGCTATCGCGCAGCATGGAGTGAAAGCGCGTCGCGCAGGCCATCAGGCTCATCAGATTGACCTCGACGACCTTGCGGAAGCCGGCCATCTCGAACTCGCCGCGGCGATAGAGCACCGCGCCCTGCGCGAGCACGAGCACATCGAGACGGTCGAAGGACGGCTTGAACGCTTCCACCGCGCCGGCGTTGCCGACGTCGAGCTGCGCATAGGAAAGACCCGTGAGATCGGAGCCTTCTTGCGCCGAATATTCCGCGGGATGAGCACGCGTGCCGCAGACTGCAACTTGCGCGCCCCTGGTGCGAAAGGCTTGCGCGATGCCGTTGCCGATACCGCTGGAACCGCCGACCACCAGCACCTGCTTGCCTGAGAAATCGAGCTCGTTCGCCATCGCGGCCTCCCCTTTTGTTTTGCTTGTTTGACCTGTCTGCGGATCGATGCCAGCCTTGTCCCATCTCATAACAAGAAACAAGAGACGCGAGGAAACGGCATGTCCGAATTCAAGGAGCTCAGCCGGTCGGTGAAGGGCCTGACCGTTCTCGTCACGGGTGCGGCGAGCGGCATGGGGCGCGCGACCGCGCGCGTGTTCGCCGCAGAAGGCGCGAACGTCGCCGTTACCGACTTTGACGAGCAGGGCGCGCTGTCCGTTGCCAAGGAGATTGCCGCGAACGCCGGATCCGCGAAGGCGTGGAAGCTCGATGTCGCCGATGGCGGCGAGATCAAGCGCGTGGTTGGCGATGTCGCGGCGCATTTCGGCGGGCTCGACATCGTCGTCAACAATGCCGGCATCTCCGTGCGCGTCGCGATCGACGACGAGACTTACGAAGACGCCTGGGCCAAGGGCATCGCCGTGATGCTGACGGCGCATCCGCGCATCATCCGCGCCGCGCTGCCGCACCTGCGCAAGTCGAAGAGCCCGCGCATCGTCAACATCGCCTCGACCGAGGCGCTCGGCGCCACCGCATTGCACAGCCCCTATTCGGCGGCGAAGGGCGGCGTGGCGAGCCTCACGCGCTCGCTCGCCGTCGAGCTCGGCCGCGAAGGCATCACCGTCAACTGCATCTGCCCGGGCCCGATCCGCACCGCCATCACCGACCGGATCTCCGAAGAGCACAAGACCATCTACGCCAAGCGTCGCACTGCACTCGGCCGTTACGGCGACCCCGAGGAGGTCGCGCATATGACGCTGAGCCTGTGCCTGCCGGCTGCGTCTTTCCTCACCGGCGCGGTGATCCCTGTCGACGGCGGCCTGATGGCGCGCAACGCGTGAGAGCCATGACGCTTAAGAGATATGCACGCCGAGCGTTGACAAGTCCGGTCGCGGGAGTAGCTTTTTCACCGGCAGAGCGGGACCAACCGCTCGCGGTTCGCGGGAGAAACACCATGACGATCGCCATCCGGCAGCTTCAGAAACATTTTGCCGGCGAGGTTTCCGGCCTCGATCTGCGAAAGCCTCTCACCGAGGCCGAGGCGCGCGAGGTCGAGGCAGCCATGGACAAATATGCGGTGCTGGTCTTCCACGACCAGGACATCACCGACGAGCAGCAGATGGCCTTCGCGCTGAATTTCGGCCAGCGCGAGGACGCGCGCGGCGGCACCGTGACCAAGGAAAAGGACTACCGGCTGCAATCGGGCCTCAACGACGTCTCCAATCTCGGCAAGGATGGCAAGCCGCTGGCGAAGGACAGCCGCGCGCATCTGTTCAATCTCGGCAACTGCCTGTGGCATTCCGACAGTTCGTTTCGCCCGATCCCCGCAAAATTCTCGCTGCTGTCGGCGCGGGTGGTGAACCCGAAGGGCGGCAATACCGAGTTCGCCGACATGCGCGCCGCCTATGACGCGCTCGACGACGACACCAAGGCGGAGATCGAGGATCTCGTCTGCGAGCACTCGCTGATGTATTCGCGCGGATCGCTCGGCTTCACCGAGTACACCGACGACGAAAAGCAGATGTTCAAGCCGGTGCTGCAACGCCTGGTGCGCACCCATCCGGTGCATCGCCGCAAGTCGCTGTACCTCTCATCGCATGCCGGCAAGATCGTCAGCATGAGCGTCCCCGAGGGCCGGCTGCTGCTGCGCGATCTGAACGAGCATGCGACGCAAGGCGAGTTCGTCTACGTCCACAAATGGAAGCTGCATGATCTCGTGATGTGGGACAACCGCCAGACCATGCATCGCGTCCGCCGCTACGACCAGTCCCAGCCCCGCGACATGCGCCGCGCGACGGTGGCGGGGACAGAGCCGACGGTACAGCAGCAGGCGGCGGAGTAGGCGGCATTGGAGTAGCCACAAATTCCGCCGTCGTCCCGGACAAGCGTAGCAAAGCGAAGCGCAGATCCGGGCCCCATAACCACAGGGCGTGGTTTGGCGAAGACTAGTGGTGACCAGCCCGCTTCAACAACGACTTCCTGGGGTTATGGGTCCCGGATCTGCGCTCCATTCTGGACAACGCTACGCGTTGCCAGAAGCTCCGCTTGTCCGGGACGACAGCGGAGGTTGGCGCAACAGCTACGCGTGTCCCGCATCGTTCGAGAGCATGCCGGGATCGATGCCGATCTTGCGCAGCGCGCGTCCGTACTTCTCGTCGACATCGTCGCCGAAGATCAAATCCGAATCCGCATCGCAATGCAGCCAACCATTGCTCTGGATTTCGGTCTCGAGCTGGCCCGGCGCCCAGCCGGCATAACCAAGCGCGAGGATGGCGTGCTTCGGGCCGGAGCCGTTGGCGATCGCCCGCAGGATGTCGACGGTCGCGGTGAGGCAGACGCCGTCGTCGATCCGGAGCGTCGCGTTCTCGATGTAGAAATCGCTGGAATGCAGCACGAAGCCGCGGCCGGTATCGACCGGCCCGCCACGCAGCACCTTCATGCTTTCGGCGTTCTCCGGCAGCTTGATGTGCTCGCCCTTCTTGATGATGCCGAGCTGCTGCAACAGCTCGGGGAAGTCGATGCTGCCGGCGGGATGATTGACGATGATGCCCATCGCGCCCTCGGCGGAATGCGCACAGAGATAGATCACCGAGCGCTCGAAGCGCTCATCGCCCATCACGGGCATCGCGATCAGGAGCTGGCCGTCGAGATAGCCGGCCGAGCTGGGAAGCGCGGGGGCCGCGCTGCGGGTGCTTTCGCCCGTCCTTTTGCCTGTGGGAGCCATCGGTGAAGCACTCCGGTTTCGATTCCTATCCTGATGTCGGGCCGGGCTGCTGTCAAATCAAGGCTTGCATAGACTTGATTCAGGTGCATCCATCACAAGCAATTCAATGGTTTGCCCAGGGGCGACCCTGTAAAGACGTGCCATGCTGACAAGAGTTCCCCTGCATGCGGCGTTTGGCGTCGCAACAACCCTGCTTGCGTCGTCGGTGACGCTCGCAGCCCGCGCCGACGACGCTTCGCCCTGGCAGCGCGACGGCCATTCCGCAGTGCGATTGCTGGCGGGATCGCGCAGCGGCGCCGTCTTGCTCGGCGGTATCGCCTTCCAGCTCCAGCAGGGATGGAAGACCTACTGGCGCATTCCCGGCGATTCCGGCGTTCCGCCGCGGTTCGATTTCTCCAAATCGGACAATGTCGAAGCGGTGACGGTGATGTGGCCGGCGCCGCTGAAATTCGATGACGGCGCGGGCGGGCATTCGATCGGCTATCACGGCCAGATCGTGCTACCTCTGCGCATCGTGCCCAAGGCACCCGACAAGCCGGTGACGCTGCGCGCCGAGATCAACTACGCCGTGTGCGAGAAGCTCTGCGTTCCCGTCGAGGCCAATGTCGAGCTAGGCTTCAACAACGTCGCCTCGACCGAGGACGCCAATCTGCGTGCCGCGCTCGACACCGTGCCGAAGCCTGCCACGATCGGTGATCCCAATCCGCTGACCATCCGCGACGTCAAACGTGACGGTCCCAAGAATGTCGTGGTCGACGTGGTCGTGCCTGATAGCCGCGGCGTCAATTTGTTCGTGGAAGGGCCGACGCCAGATTGGGCGTTACCGATTCCGGCGCCGGTCGAGCATGGCCCGCCCGGTGTGCAGCGATTTTCCTTCGAGCTCGATGGACTGCCGCCGGGCGCCAAGCCCGACGGAGCGGCGCTGAAGTTCACGCTCGTCGCGCCTGAGAAGTCGTACGAGTTCAATACGAATTTGGAATGAGCCGGAGCTGAGTTGCGCTGCCAGCGCCCCACATTCCGCTGTCGTCCCGGGGCGCGCGCAGCGCGAGCCCGGGACCCATAGCCATAGGGAGTGGTTTGGCGAAGACTCGGAGCTACCAGCCAGCGCAACAATTTCTCCCTGGGGTTATGGGTCCCCGCCCCCCGTGCGCAATTGCGCACTAGGCGGGGACGACGCCGGTGGCTGGAGCGGCAGCATGCCTCACCCAACCCAATCTTAACGAATGGTTGCTAATCCCCAAGGGCTACCGCATCAGGCCTGCCGCAGCATGCGGGACGCCTGATACGGACGCCCTGGGGATCTCGAATTGGCCGTGATGGATGCAGAACCCGCAACGACCGGACCTGCCGGCCTCATCGCGCGGCTGCGCGCGAAGCTGACGGGCGGGTCGAACGAAGCGTCGCTGACGCGGCGGTTGGCCGGCACCATCTTCATCATCCGGGTGATCAGCGCGGGCCTCGCCTATTTCTCGCAAGTTCTGCTCGCGCGCTGGATGGGGACGTCTGACTACGGCATCTATGTCTACGTCTGGACCTGGGTGCTGCTGCTCGGCAGCATGATGGACTTCGGCATCTCGGCCTCCGCGCAAAAGATCATTCCCGAGTATCGCACCAGCGGCGAGCATGCGCTGCTGCGCGGCTTTCTCTCCGGCAGCCGCTGGCTGACCTTTGCAGCGTCCACGCTGGTGTCGCTGGGGCTCGCCGGAATCGTCACGCTGCTCTCGCCCTGGATCGATCCGGCCGAGGTGCTGCCGCTCTATATCGGCTGCATGACGCTGCCCGCCTTCGTCGTCGCCAACACCCAGGACGGCATCGCGCGCTCGCATGACTGGATGCAGCTCGGTCTGATGCCGCAATTCATCATCCGCCAGGCGCTGATCATCGGCATCACGGCCGCTGCCTTCCTGCTCGGCTATCATCTCGGCGCGGTCGCCGCGATGGTCGCGAGCGCCGGCGCGGTGTGGATCGCGATGACCGGGCAGATGGTGGTGCTGAACGGCAAGCTCGCCGATCACATCGAGCCGGGCCCCAAGACCTACGACATCGGCGGCTGGCTCGCCGTCTCGCTGCCGATCCTGCTGGTCGAGAGCTTCTACCTGCTGCTGTCCTATACCGACGTGCTGGTGCTTCAGCAGTTCCGCCCATCGGACGAGGTCGGTGTCTATTTCGCGGTGGTGAAGACGCTCGCTCTGGTCTCGTTCATCCACTACGCGATGTCGGCGACGACAGCGCATCGCTTCGCCGAGTACAACGCGCTCGGCGACAAGGCGCGCCTGTCGGCCTATGTCGCGCATGCCATCAACTGGACGTTCTGGCCGTCGCTGGCCGCGACCATCGTGCTGCTTGCGCTTGGCAAGCCGCTGCTCTGGCTGTTCGGCCCGCAATTCACGGTCGGCTACGACATCATGTTCGTCGCCGCGATCGGCCTCGTGGTGCGCGCCGCGATTGGACCGGTCGAGCGCCTGCTCAACATGCTCGGCCAGCAGAAGATCTGTGCGCTGGCCTACGCGCTGGCCTTCGTGATGAACCTCGTGCTCTGCGTCGCGCTGGTGCCGCGCTTCGGCGGTCACGGCGCCGCGGCCGCGACCTCGATCTCGCTGACATTCGAGACGGTGCTGCTGTTCTGGATCGTGCGCCAGCGGCTCGGCCTGCACGTGCTGGCGTTTGGCAAATAGGCGCTGCCACCCGGTTGCCGGCCTGGAGAATGGCTGTTTCGCGCCTTGCGCGGCGGCGACTGAAACCCCCTCCCCGTCTACCGTCTGTAGCAAGATTTTTCTTATTCAACCGAAGTGATTGCGCTTCAGGGAAATTTTATTCTACGTCGTATTGCTCAACCGACGAGATAAACCTAAGATTCCCCAGACATGATTGATCCGCTCTATGTCGCCTCCGGATTTGGCGTCGGCCTGCTTGTCGGGATGACCGGCGTGGGTGGCGGCTCGCTGATGACGCCGCTGCTGATCCTGCTGTTCGGCATCCACCCCTCCACCGCCGTCGGCACCGACCTGCTCTATGCCGCCGCCACCAAGACCGGCGGCAGCGTGGTGCATGGCTGGTCGCGGAGCGTGCACTGGCCCGCCGTGCTGCGGCTCGCCTGCGGCAGCATCCCGGCGAGCGCGCTGACGCTGCTCGTGCTGTGGAAGCTCGACCTCAGGAGCGATTCCGAGCGCAGCCTGGTCAATCTGGTGCTGTGCTTTGCACTGCTGCTGACCGCGACCTCGCTGATCTTCCGCAAGGCCCTCATGGAGCGCTATCGGAAGCGCCTTGAGCAGGTCAATGCGCGCACCACCGCGATCGCGACCGTCGTCACCGGCATCGTGCTCGGCGTGCTGGTGTCGATCTCATCCGTCGGTGCCGGCGCGGTCGGCGTCACCGTGCTGCTGCTGCTCTATCCGCGCCTGCCGATGGCGACCATCGTCGGCTCGGACATCGCGCATGCGGTGCCGCTGACGCTGGTCGCGGGCATCGGACATTGGGCGCTTGGCGATGTGGATTGGGCCCTGATGGGCGTGCTGCTGCTGGGCTCGCTGCCCGGCATCATCGTCGGCAGCCTCAGTGCGACGCGCGTCCCCGAGACGGTGCTGCGCCTGACGCTTGCCTGCGTGCTGTTCGTAGTCGCCAGCAAGATCATGTTCGCGGAGCTGAACCTGTCCTCCGCGATCGTGACGGCGCTGGCCTGGACGCATTGAACGGAAAACGCTGCCGCCCCACTCTCGCTGTCATCGCCCGGCTTGAACACTTGACCGGGCGATCCAGTACTCCGAGACGGCTGTGATTAGCCGAGAAGCCGCGGCGTACTGGATGCCCCGCTTTCGCGGGGCATGACCGAGCGTTATAGGTTGAAGCGAACTACTCCGCCGTCCAGCCGCCGTCGATCGAGAGGTTGGTGCCGGTGATCTGCGCGGCATCGTCGCCGCACAGGAACAGGGCGAGGGCTGCGACCTGCTCGGAGGTGACGAACTCCTTGGTCGGCTGCGCATCGAGCAGCACGTCGTTGATGACCTGCTCGCGCGTGAGGCCCCGCGCCTTCATCGTGTCGGGGATCTGCTTCTCCACCAGCGGCGTCCAGACATAGCCGGGGCTGATGCAGTTGCAGGTGATCTTGTGGGTCGCGACCTCGAGCGCCACGGTCTTGGTCAGGCCGGCGATGCCGTGCTTGGCCGACACATAGGCGGACTTGAAGGGCGAGGCGACCAGCGAGTGCGCCGACGCCGTGTTGATGATACGGCCCCAGCCCTTCTTCTTCATGCCGGGCACCGCCGCGCGGATGGCATGGAAAGCCGAGGACAGGTTGATCGCGATGATCTGGTCCCACTTCTCGACCGGGAACTCCTCGATCGGCGAGACGAACTGGATGCCGGCATTGTTGACGAGGATGTCCACCGAGCCGAACGACTTCTCGCCGAGCGCGATCATCCCGGCGATCTCGGCGGGCTTGGTCATGTCGGCCGGCGAATACACCGCCTTCACGCCGAAGTCGGACTCGATCTTGGCGCGCTCCTTCTCGATGTCCTCCGGCGAGCCGAAGCCGTTGATGACGACATTGGCGCCGGCGGCGGCGAAGGCGCGCGCATAGGCGAGCCCGATGCCGCTGGTCGAACCGGTCACGACGGCGTTCTTGCCTGACAGACTACCCATGTTATTCGCTCCTTTTTGGCGGGGGCGCGGTGACGTCCCCCGTGAGATCGTAGGTCACCATGGACTCGCCGGACTGCGGCCGCTCGAGCCAGTCCTTGTGGCGCATCGACAGATGCACGTCGCGCACGCCGGCTTCCCAGTGCTCGACCATGGCGACATGCGAGAAGTCGTAATCCTTCGACGAAGATTCGTAGTTCTTGCTGCGGTAGATCAGGTGCACCACGGTGACGGTGCTTTCACGCGATACCTTCGCGAGGAATTCCACGGAAGGATCATTCTTCAGATAATCGGGCAATTTGGAAATCAGATCGCGCACGGCCCGGCGGGCGTTGTGGATCTGCTTGTTCTTGTCGGTGTTCATCCGCGTGCGGCTGGAGAAGCGAATGTCCTTCTCGCGCTCGGTCGCCTCGAGCAGCGAATTCGGCAGATCGCCGCGGGCGCTGAACAGATCGACCTGGAAGATCAGCATGTCGCGAGCGACTTCGGCATCGAGCACGTAGTCGAGCGGCGTGTTGGAGGCGATGCCGCCGTCCCAATAGTGCTCGCCTTCGATCACGACGGACGGAAATCCCGGCGGCAGCGCGCCGGAGGCCATGATGTGCTCGGGGCCGATGGTCTTGCCGAGCTTCTTGAACTCGTAATTGTCGAAATATTTGAAGTTGCCCGAGGTGACGCCGACGGCGCCGACCGACAGGCGCGTCTTCAGATCGTTGATGCGATCGAAATCGACCAGGCGCTCCAGCGTCTTCTTCAGCGGCGCGGTGTCGTAGTAACTTTCGGCCTGCCTGCTGCCGGGCGGCCAGAGCGGCGCGGGCGGAATGCGCGGCGTGAAGAAACCGGGCACGCCGAAGGTCGCGATCAATGCGGCACTGGTCGAATTGAACAGCTCGCGGCTGTGATCGCTCTTGCCGATCGGCTTCCACGGCACCGGCGCCGACACCATCTCCCAGAATTCCTTGAGCCGCTTGACGCGGGTCTGTCCCTCATTGCCGGCGATGATGGCGGCGTTGACCGCGCCGATCGAGATGCCGGCGACCCATTCCGGCTCGAAGTCGAAATGGCACAGCGCCTGGTAGGCGCCGGCCTGATAGGAGCCGAGCGCCCCACCGCCCTGGAGGACCAGGACGCGCTGCGCCTTCGCGGGGACTGTTGCGACTTCCGGGCTATGATCTGTCATCTGGGAACAATAGCAAAAGGCGAGCCACCGTGGCGACAGTCCGCCGCGGCGTCAATGCATCCCGGGATCAAGTCTGGCTTATCGGGGGTCGGTCGAGGCCAGGATCATGGTCCAGAACACCTTGTATTTGGTGCCGGGAGCATAGCCCGCCGCGATGCCCAGTTTTGTGACACCGCTCTTGAGCATGTTGGCGCGGTGCGGAGGCGAGTCGCGCCAGCCGGAAAACGCTTCCGCCAGCGTATGATAGCCCGCCGAGACGTTCTCGACCGCCACCGTCGCCGGATAGCCGCCCGCGCTGAGGCGCTTGGCCAGCGGCGCGCGGACGTCATGGTCCATCTTGTTGGCCGCCGCCATGGCCTGGGACTGGGATTCGGCGAGCCGCATCAGATCGGGGTCGATCACGACGGTGCCGAGGGCGTTGTTCTGGCGGTATTGCGAGATCATGATCGCTGCCGCCTGCGCATCGAGCTTGGTGCCCGGGACCGACATGTCGGCATACATCGACGGCTGCTGGACCGGTGCTTCGTTGCCGGCGCAGCCGGCGAGAAGCAAAGTGATGAGTATTGCGGCCGCAGCGCGCATGTTCAGGGGCCCCCAAATGAGGGGCCGTTGTTGCATACCAACCGTGGCTGAAAGGTGAATATTGAGGAAGATTTGAGCTTTCGGCCGAGGCGCCTACTAGCCCGCAAATATCCGGTAGCGGCGCGGTTCGAGGCCGATCGTGTCGCCGGCGCGCAGTTCCCTGTCGCGGGGGGCGTCGATCTCGATGGTCTCGCCGCCGGATAGCGCCACCTCGGCCCGCTGCACGGGGCCGAAATTCCGGACGTGCTGCACAGCGCCCTCGAAGGCACCGCTTCCGGGCGGGCCGACCAGCATATCATGTCGCCGCACGAACAGTTTTGACGCGCCAGACACCAAGCCGTCTGCTGCAAGATTGAGTGGGCGGTCGCCGAGCCTGATGACGCCGCCTTCGACCTGGACCGGCAGCTCGATGGATTCGCCGATGAAGCCGTGGACGAAGGCGGTCGCCGGGCTTTCATAGACGTCGTCGGGCGAGCCGATCTGCTCGATCCTACCCTTGTCCATCACCACGACGCGGTTGGCGACTTCGAGCGCCTCCTCCTGGTCGTGGGTGACGAAGATCGAGGTGACGTTGATCTCCTGGTGCAGCGAGCGCAGCCATCGGCGCAGCTCCTTGCGCACCTTGGCATCGAGCGCGCCGAAGGGCTCGTCGAGCAGGAGGATGCGCGGCTCGATCGCGAGCGCGCGGGCGAGTGCGATGCGCTGGCGCTGGCCGCCGGAGAGCTGGCTCGGATAGCGGTCGGCGAGCCAGTCGAGCTGCACGAGATCGAGCAGCTCCTTGACGCGCGCACGAATGGTGGACTCGTCCTTACGGCTGGCGCGCGGCTGCACGCGCAGGCCGAAGGCGACGTTCTCGAACACCGTCATGTGGCGGAACAGCGCGTAGTGCTGGAACACGAAGCCGACGTTCCGTTCGCGCGCGCCCCGCGCCAGCGCATCCTCGCCATTGAAGGAAACCTCGCCGGAATCGGGCCAGTCGAGGCCGGCGATGATGCGCAGCAGCGTGGTCTTGCCGGAGCCGGACGGACCGAGCAGCGCCAGCAGCTCGCCATTGTCGACCTTGAGATCGACGCCGTCGAGGGCTTTGAAGCTGCCGAACTGCTTGACGAGATTCCTGACTTCAATGGTCACTTGCGTCGTGTCCTTCGTCGAGGTGACGTTCGAGAACGGTCTTGGCGATCAACGTGATCAGGGCCAGCATCGCCAGCAGCGAGGCGATCGCAAACGCAGCGACGAACTGGTACTCGTTGTAGAGAATCTCGACCAGCAGCGGCATGGTGTTGGTCTCGCCGCGGATGTGTCCGGATACCACCGACACGGCGCCGAATTCGCCCATCGCGCGCGCGTTGCAGAGCAGGACGCCGTAGAGCACGCCCCATTTGATGTTGGGCAGGGTGACGCGGAAGAAGGTTTGCAGGCCGGAGGCGCCGAGCGAGATCGCGGCCTCCTCCTCCTGCGTGCCCTGCTCCTGCATCAGGGGGATCAGCGCGCGCGCCACGAACGGGAAGGTCACGAAGGTGGTGGCGAGCGCGATGCCGGGCACCGCGAACAGGATCTGGATATCGTGATCCCTAAGCCAGCTGCCAAAATAGCCCTGTGCGCCGAACAGCAGCACGAAGACGAGGCCCGAGATCACCGGGCTCACCGAGAACGGCAGATCGATCAGCGTGATCAGGAAGGTCTTGCCGCTAAACTCGAACTTGGCGATGGCCCATGCCGCGACGAGGCCGAATACGAGATTGAGGCCGACCGAGATCGCCGCGACCAGCAGCGTCAGCTTGATCGCAGCCAGCGCCTCCGGCTCGGCGAGCGCGGACAGATAAGCGAGAACGCCTCTCGAAAAGGCCTGCGCGAACACCAGAACCAGCGGCAGCACGACGAAGACGCTGAGGAAGATCACCGCCAGCGCAATGATGGCGATACGTATTGCGGGCGGCTCGGTGCGGAGGCTGTCGCGTGCCGCAGCGGCGTGCGCACGTGCGCGCGCATCGGTCGAAGGCAGCGAGACGGAATCTGCGATCTGCATCGTCATGATCTGCCCTCAGCGCGCCGGAATCCGGCTCTGCGCCCAGCGCTGGAGCCGGTTGACGGCGAAGATGATGACGAAGGAGACGACGAGCATGACCACGGCGATGGCGGTCGCGTCGGCATAGCGGAATTCGGACAGCCGGATCACGATCAGGAGCGGCGCGATCTCGGAGACATTAGGCAGATTGCCGGCGATGAAGAT
This sequence comes from Bradyrhizobium sp. LA2.1, assembly GCF_040547725.1. Classification (NCBI taxonomy): domain Bacteria; kingdom Pseudomonadati; phylum Pseudomonadota; class Alphaproteobacteria; order Hyphomicrobiales; family Nitrobacteraceae; genus Bradyrhizobium; species Bradyrhizobium sp. LA2.1. The sequence continues at coordinate 70,916 of NZ_JBEPQI010000011.1, read as the reverse complement.
CACCGAGCCGTATTCGCCGACCGCGCGGGCGAAGGCGAGCGCGAGGCCGGTGAGCAGCGCCGGTCCGAGCGAGGGCAGGATCACGCGGATGATGGTCTGCCAGCGGCTGGCGCCGAGGCTGCCGGCGGCCTCCTCGATCTCGGGGTCGAGGTCCTGGAGCACCGGCTGCACGGTGCGCACCACGAAGGGGATGCCGATGAAGATCATGGCGACGAAGATGCCGATCGGCGTGAACGCCACCTTGATGCCGAGCGCTGCGAGCGGCGCACCCAGCCAGCCCTTCTCGGCAAACAGCGCCGTCAGCGCCACGCCGGCGACCGCCGTCGGCAGCGCGAACGGCACGTCGACGATGGCGTCGAACAGCCGGCGCCCGGGGAAGCGGTAACGCACCAGCGCCCAGACGATGATGCTGCCCATGACGAGATTGACGCAGGCCGCCGCAAAGGCGAGGCCGAAGGAAACGCGCAAGGCGTTGAGGGTGCGGCGGCTGGACAGGATGTTCCAGAATTGCTCGGGGCTCAGCTCCAGCGATTTCAGGAACAGCCCGGCGAGCGGAATCAGAATGATGATGGAGAGCCAGGAAAGCGTCAGTCCCATCGTGAGACCGAAGCCCGGCAATGTCCGTCGTCGTGCTGCAACTGCGCTCACCAGGCCCCCTGCTACTCCTAAGACGGCGCCCGATCAGTTCTTGTAGATCTGATCAAAGACGCCGCCGTCGGCAAAATGTTCCTTCTGCGCCTTGGTCCAGCCGCCGAAAACGTCGTCGATCGTGAACAGTTCGACCTTGGCGAAGGAGTTTTCGTACTTCTTGGCAATCTCGGCGTCGCGCGGACGGTAGAAATTGCGCGCGGCGATTTCTTGACCTTCCTTGGTATACCAATACTGGAGGTAGGCATCGGCCGCGTTGCGGGTGCCTTTTTTATCGGCAACCTTGTCGACGATCGCGACCGGCGGCTCGGCGAGGATCGATTGCGGCGGCGCCACGATCTCGAACTTCTGCGCACCAAACTCCTTCAGGGCGAGATAGGCCTCGTTCTCCCAGGCCAGCAGCACGTCGCCGACGCCGCGCTCGACGAAGGTCACGGTGGCGCCGCGCGCACCGGTGTCGAGCACCGGCACCTGCTGGTAGAGCTTTCCGATGAAGTCCTTGGCCTTGTCGGCCGAGCCGTATTTCTTTTGGGCAAAGCCCCAGGCGGCGAGATAATTCCAGCGCGCCCCGCCGGAGGTCTTCGGGTTCGGCGTGATCACCGAGACACCGGTCTTGAGCAGATCGTCCCAGTCCTTGATGCCCTTCGGATTGCCCTTGCGCACCAGAAACACGATGGTCGAGGTATAGGGCGATGAATTCTGCGGCAGACGCTTCTGCCAGTCGGTCGCGGTGAGGCCCTTGTTCGCGACGGCGTCGATGTCATAGGCGAGCGCGAGCGTCACCACATCGGCCTGCAATCCGTCGATCACGGCACGCGCCTGCGAGCCGCTGCCGCCATGCGACTGCTTGATCTCGACGCTCTTGCCGGTTTCCTTCTGATAGGCATTCGCGAACGCCTTGTTGAACTCGGCATAGAGCTCACGCGTCGGATCGTACGACACGTTCAAGAGATTGATGTCAGCGGCGAGAGCCGAGCTTGCCAACAATCCAGTCAAGAGCAGCCCTGCCGCGAGCGGAACGATACGGCGCATCATGTCCATCTCCATTCACCTCGACGACGTCATCGTCATCGATGGCACGCGGGCATAACTCGGGGCGAAACGCTCTCAAGTCAACGGAACCGGATTTTCTTGTTCGTAGCAGGACAGCTCGACTGTGCTACGAAGTCTTCATCGTGTGGATGCCGCATTCTGTCTTGGCTCGGCCGCGCCAGCGACCGGCGCGTGCATCCTCGCCCTCGGCCGTTCTGCTGGTGCAAGGCATACACCCAACCGACAGGAAACCGGACTCCACCAGCGGATGACGCGGCAATTTGGCGCGGACGAAAATGGCTTCGAGTTCCTCGCGCGAGACATTGGCGAAGGGGTTGAACTTCAACCGCGCGCCATCATCCTCGACCACCGGAATGTCGGTGCGCGCATTGCCCTGAAAGCGCTTGCGGCCATTGAGCCACGCATCGAACGGCTTCAGCGCACGCGCCAGCGGCTCGACCTTGCGGATGCGGCAGCAGGCGTCGGGATCGGAGAACCAGAGGTCGCGGTCGGGATCTTCACGCGACAGCGTCTCCTCGGCGGGCCTGATCGAGCGGACGTCCTTCAAGCCGAGTTCCGCGATCAGCGTGTCGCGATAGGCCAGCGTCTCCTCGAACAGCCAGCCGGTGTCGAGGAAGATCACGGGGATTGCCGGATCGACGTCGGCCATGACCTTCAGCAGCGTCGCCGATTCCGTGCCGAAGGACGACACCAGCGCAAGCTTCTCGCGCCCGACCGCCTTCAACGCCGCGGCGATGACCTCCGCGGGCGAAGCATCGCGCAGCGCGCGATCGAGCTCCTCCGCCGAGGGCAGCGCAGACGCGGACACCGAAGCGACCTGGGGCGCGATTGCGTTCACGTGCCGACACCTTCGGAGTGACGCAGCTGCATTCGCCGGTGCAGCGCGGTGATGCGGCCGTCGCCGGTCGGCTGATAGAACACCGAATAGCGCTTCGCGGTCTGCATGAAGGCTTCCGCGTCGGCCTGCTTCTTGACCTCGAAGGAATCGAAGCCGGCACGCAGCATGAACACGAACTGATCGCGCAGCACCTGGCCGGTGGCACGCAAATCGCCGCGATAATTATAGCGCTCGCGCAGCAGGCGCGCCTGGCTGTAGGCGCGGCCATCGCGGAAGCTCGGGAACACCAATGCGACGACGGCGATCTTGCCGAGATAGGGCACGAGCTCGGCGATATCGCGATTGTTCGGCCAGATCACGCCGACCTTGCCGCCGCGCTTGAGCAGCGCGTCCGCATCGCTGAGGAAGCGCTCGGCCGGCACCAGGATGTCGCCGCCCTCGGGCAGCGGCGTGTCGACGGCAAGCTTGACGAAGCTGTCGTCGGCGATTTTTCCACCGTTAACGAGTGGCATAGACGCGCTCCTTGAAGGGTTCGACGCCAAGGCGCTTCACCGTGTCGACGAACAGCTCCTCCGGCCGCTCGCGCAGCGCCAGATAGGCTTCCACGATGTCCTCGACGACGTCAGCGACCTCGTCAAACTTGACGCCGGGGCCGATCAGATTGCCAAGCGCGGCGCTCTCGTCGGCACGGCCGCCGATGGTGATCTGGTAGACCTCCTCGCCGTTCTTCTCGACACCGAGAATGCCGATATGGCCAACATGATGATGGCCGCAGGCATTGATGCAGCCGGAGATGTTGATATGCAGCCGCCCGATCAGATTGGCGAGCTCATGGTTGGCAAAGCGCCGCGTCAGCTCCTGCGCGATCGGGATCGAGCGCGCATTGGCCAACGAGCAATAGTCGAGCCCCGGGCAGGCGATGATGTCGGTGATCAGGTTGACGTTCGGCGTCGCCAGCCCAAGCTTGTCGAGCGCCTTCCACAGCGCCGGCAGGTCGCGCTTGGCAACATGCGGCAGCGCCAAATTCTGCTCATGACCGACGCGGATCTCGCCGAAGGAATATTTGTCGGCGAGATCGGCCAGCGCATCCATCTGCTCGGCCGTGGCATCGCCCGGAGGCGCGCCGATCGGCTTCAGCGAGATCGTGACGATGGAGTAACCCGGGTTCTTGTGCGCGGCGACCGAGTTCTTGCGCCACGCCTCGAAATCGGGATCGGCCGCGGCCTGGCGCAGCTCGTCCGGCATGTGCGGCAGCTTCTCATAAGCCGGATAGATGAAGCGCGAGCGGATGTCCTCGATCACCTCGTCGTCGATCTGAAGCGAGGAGTTGCGGATATGCTGCCACTCCTCCTCGACCTCGCGGGAGAACTTTTCGATGCCGAGCTCGTGCACCAGGATCTTGATGCGCGCCTTGTAGATATTGTCGCGGCGTCCGTACTGGTTGTAGACGCGCAGGATCGCCTCGATATAGCTCAGGAGATCGCGGCCGTGGACGAAGTGCTTGATGGTCTTGCCGATGAACGGCGTGCGGCCGAGACCGCCGCCGACCAGCACCTCGAAGCCGGTTTCGCCCTTCTCGTTCTTGATCAGCCGCAGGCCGATGTCGTGGACCTTGATCGCAGCGCGGTCGTGATCCGACGCGGTGATCGCGATCTTGAACTTGCGCGGCAGGAACGAGAATTCCGGATGCAGCGTAGTGTGCTGGCGGATCAGCTCCGACCAGATGCGGGGATCCTCGATCTCGCCCGGCGCGACGCCGGCCCACTGATCCGAGGTGACGTTGCGCATGTTGTTGCCGGAGGTCTGCATCGCGTGGATGCCGACCTCGGCAAGATCGGCCAGCGCATCCGGCAGGTCCGAAAGCTTGATCCAGTTGAACTGGATGTTCTGGCGCGTGGTGAAATGGCCGTAGCCACGGTCATATTTGCGCGCGACATGGGCAAGCTGCCGCAACTGGTTCGACGCCAGCGTTCCGTAGGGAATCGCGACGCGGAACATGTAGGCGTGCAGTTGCAGATAGACGCCGTTCTGCAAGCGCAGCATCTTGAATTCGTCCTCGGTCAACTCGCCCGAGAGACGGCGTTGCACCTGGTCGCGGAATTCCGAGACGCGCTCGTTGACCAGCGTGCGATCGATTTCGTCGTAAGCGTACATGATTAAAGTGCCTTACAGCCCGACCTGCGATTAAACCGGCAAGTCGATGGTCACGCCATCGCGGCGGATCTGCTCGCGCAGATTTCCGGGCACGATCTTGCCGTCCTCGCCGATCTGGACCGGAGCGATATAGGGACCAATCGCGCCGACGTCATCGGCCACGGCCTCGGCGAGCAACGCTTTCGCCTCATCGGAGTTTCGCACGATCGCGGCGTCTGCGAGGTCAGCCGACCAGCCCTTGGCAGCGGTGCGGTAGACGACGACGCCATCCCAGGTACGGTTAGCGGTCACGACGGAGGAATCGCTGATTTTAAGTTTCTTTTGCAAGGGAGAGGTCATTCGGCAGCATCCAGGAGGTCAGAGATGATTTGTTTGGGTGTTTCGCGGCGAAGTGAACCGGCATGCCGGACCACGTCGCCGATGATGAGGATGGCGGGACCGCCATGGGTCCGCCGCACGAGCTCGGGCAGGTCGCGCAGCGTGCCGATCGCGCCTTGTGCGTCCGGCCGCGTGACGCGGGAGAACACGCCGACCGGCGTCTCCGGCGAACGGCCGGCCGCGAACAGGCCTTCGCGGATTGCGGGGGCAGCGGTCATGCCCATGTAGACCACGACGGTCATCTTGGTGTCGGTCAGCGTCGACCAGTCCACATTCTCGGCATCGCGCGCCTTGTGCGCGGTGAGAAAGGTGATGCGGGTCGCCTCATGACGATAGGTGAGCGGCACCTCGAAATCGGCGGCGCCGCCAAGCCCAGCGGTGATGCCGGGAATGATCGAATAGGCGACGCCGGCCGCGCGCAGCGCTTCGACCTCTTCGCCGCCGCGGCCGAACACGAAGGGGTCGCCGCCCTTCAGCCGCACCACGCGCCGGCCGGATTGCGCGGCCTCGATCATGCGCTTGTTGATGGCGTCCTGGCCGATGCCGGGCTTGCCGACGCGGCGACCGACCGGAACGCGGGTCGTATCGCGGCGGATGCGGTCGAGAATTTCGCCCGAGACCAGTTCGTCATGGAAGACGATGTCGGCATCCTGGAGCGCGCGCAGCGCCTTGATGGTGAGAAGGTCGGGGTCGCCGGGCCCGGCGCCGACCAGCGCGACCGAGCCTTCCGGCTTGTCGGCACGCGCGAACGCGGACGGATCGGAGATCGCCTTGATCGCGGCGTCGGCCTCGCCCTTGCGGCCCGCGAGCACGGATGCGCCGATCGAACCGTCGATGACGCGCTCCCAGAAGCGGCGGCGCAGCGGAAACTCGGCGATGCGTTCGTTGATCGATTTGCGGAAGCCGCCGATGAACTCGGCGAGCTCGCCGATGCGGGCCGGCAGCAGCGCCTCGATCTTCTCGCGCACGCGCCGCGCCACCACGGGCGAGGTGCCGCCGGTGCCGACCGCGACCACCACGTCGCCGCGATCGACGATCGCCGGAAAGATGAAGCTGGAATGTTCGAGATCGTCCATGACGTTGACGGGCAGGCCGAGCGCCTTGGCGCGCGCCGACATGGCCACGCCGACATCGCCCGCGCCGGCGCAAACGATGGCAATGACGCCCGAGAGATCGGCGGTGAGCGGATCGCCCGTGGCGATTTCAACCCGCGCAGCGTCTTCGGAACTGAGGCTCAGGTCCTGATTGCCGTCGATCGCATGCACGCGGATGCGCGCACCGGCAGCAGCGAGCACGCGCAGCTTGGCGCGCAAAAGCTCACCCGCGCCGATGAGGACCACCGGACCGGCCTTGAGATCGAGGAACACCGGCAAGAACCGCATGCGATACTCGCTTCCCCCACATCCGGGGTTGACTGGAATTATTTTCTATATATGTGTCGTTTCGAGCGCGCAAAGAGAAAATTTTTTCTTCTCTTCTGCACCGCAACTATAGAAAATTCGCCTCCAAACGCAAAGTGGCAGAGATGCATCTTCTCAGGACCGATTCCGGTGCAGATGGACGGGACTTCCGGGCTCCCGTTTCCGAGCAAATTCCCGTCGGGCTGACCGCCCCCAGCATGGACCATTTGGACCAGCTCGAGGCGCAGAGCATCTACATTTTTCGCGAGGCCTTTGGCCGCCTGAAGAAGATCGCCCTGCTGTGGTCGCTCGGCAAGGACTCCAACGTCATGATCTGGCTGGCGCGCAAGGCGTTCTTCGGCCGGCTGCCGTTCCCCGCCCTCCACGTCGATACCGGCAAGAAGTTTCCGGAGATGTATCGCTTCCGCGATCACTACGGGAAAGAGTGGGAGCTCGACCTGCGCGTCGAACCCTGCCCGCCGATCGATGCCGTCGACCCAACGCTGCCGCCGGCGGCCCGTTCCGCTGCGCGCAAGACCGAAGGTCTGAAGATGGCGCTCGCCAAATTCGGCTTTGACGGCCTGATCGCCGGCATCCGCCGCGACGAAGAGGCGACGCGCGCCAAGGAGCGCGTGTTCTCGCCGCGCGGGCTCGAAGGCAATTGGGACGTGCGCGACCAGCCGCCGGAGTTCTGGGATCATTTCAATGCGTCGCCGCCGCAAGGCGCGCATTTGCGCATCCATCCGATCCTGCATTGGACCGAGGCCGACATCTGGGCCTACACCAAGCGCGAGAACATTCCGATCATCCCGCTGTATCTCGCCAAGGACGGCAAGCGCTATCGCTCGCTGGGCGATCAGGACATCACCAATCCGGTCGCGTCGACCGCGTCGACCATCGACGAGATCCTGGCCGAGCTCGAGCAGACCAAGGTGCCGGAACGCGCCGGCCGTGCGCTCGACCACGAGACCGAGGACGCTTTCGAGCGTCTGCGCGTCGCCGGCTATCTCTGATTCAAGGACGCAACGCGGCTATGAACATGATCGTCACCCCCGCTTCGCCCGCAACTCCGAACGGCACCACGCGTCCGCAGGTCCGCATCGTCATCGTCGGCCATGTCGATCACGGCAAATCGACGCTGGTCGGGCGCCTGCTGCACGAGACCGGCAGCCTGCCCGACGGCAAGCTCGAGATGCTGAAAGCCGTCAGCGCGCGGCGCGGCATGCCGTTCGAATGGTCGTTCCTGCTCGACGCGCTCCAGACCGAGCGCGACCAAGGCATCACCATCGACACCACGCAGATCCGCTTCCGCACCAATTCGCGCGACATCGTGCTGATCGACGCGCCGGGCCATGCCGAATTCCTGCGCAACATGATCACCGGCGCCTCGCAGGCCGACGGCGCGGTGCTGATCATCGACGCGCTCGAAGGCGTGCGTGACCAGACCCGGCGGCACGGCTATCTCCTGCACCTGCTCGGCGTGAAGCAGGTCGCGATCGTCGTCAACAAGATGGACCGCGTCGATTTCAGCGCCGAGCGATTCAAAGAAATCAGCGACGAGATTTCGGCGCATTTGCAGGGCCTCGGCGTGACGCCGACGGCCGTGATCCCGATCTCGGCCCGCGACGGCGATGGCGTCGCGGAGCGCACCGACCGCATCGGCTGGTACAAGGGTCCGACCGTGGTCGAGGCGCTGGACCAGCTCGAGCCGGCGCGTCCGCTGGAAGCCCTCGCCCTGCGCCTGCCGGTGCAGGCGATCTACAAGTTCGACGACCGCCGCATCGTGGCGGGCCGCATCGAATCCGGCAGCCTCATTGCCGGCGACGAGATCGTGATCATGCCGGCCGGCAAGATCGCCAGGATCAAGACGGTCGAAAGCTGGCCGGTAACGCCGGTCGCGGGACGGCAGGGCGCGGGGCGCTCGGTCGGCATCACGCTCGACCGCGAATTGTTCATCGAGCGCGGCGACATCGTCGCGCATGTCGGCTCCGCGCCGCGCGAGACGCGCCGTTTGCGCGCGCGCATCTTCTGGCTGCACGACAAGCCGCTCGCCAAGGGCGACCAGCTCCTGGTCCGCTGTGGCCCGAAAGAAAGCCGCGCCACCGTCGTCGCCATCGAGAAGGCGGTCGATCCCGGCGAGCTGTCGAGCGTCGAGAACAAGGCGATCGGCCGCAACCATGTCGGCGAGATCGACATTTCTCTTTCGAGCCCGATTGCCGCCGATCCCTACACCGAGAATCCGCGCACCGGCCGTCTCGTGATCGAAGTCTCGGGGCGCATCGCCGGCGGTGGTCTCGTGCTGTCGGTCGATGCCGGCCAGCGCGCCGTGCCGGTCGACATCGTGCCGGTGGAATCGGCGCTGCGGCCCGACGAACGCTCCGCGCGCTACCGCCACAACGGCGCCGTGGTCTGGCTCACCGGCCTGCCGGCGTCCGGCAAGTCGACGCTGGCGAAGGCGCTGGAACGTCGGCTGTTCACCAATGGCGGCTCGCCGATCCTGCTCGACGGCGACACGTTGCGCGCCGGGCTCAACAACGATCTCGGCTTCTCCGCCGCCGACCGCAGCGAGAACATCCGCCGCCTCGCCGAGGTCGCGACCCATCTCGCCCGCAACGGCCACATCGCGATCGTCGCCGCCGTCTCGCCGGCCCGCGAGGACCGCGCGACCGCGCGCCGCATCGCCGACACCGCGTTCCGCGAGATCCATGTCGCGACGCCGGCAGAGGTCTGCGAGGATCGCGATCCCAAGGGCCATTACAAGAAGGCCCGCGCCGGCGCGCTCGCGTCGTTCACCGGCATCGGCAACGACTACGAGCGACCCGAGGCTGCCGAGCTCGTGATCGACACGTCGGCCCGCACGGTTGCGGACGCCGCGGACGAGATCGAACGGATGCTGAAGACCACGGGCGTGCTGTTCGACGAGCTCGTGGACCTCGCCGCGAATATTTGAGGCAGGCACTTTCGTTGCTGCACTCGTTGCCACCGCAGAGGCAGTGCGTTCCCTCCCCCCTTGCGGGGGAGGGCTAGGGAGAGGGGTCCGCACGGGGACTCTCTCCACCACTAAGAGCATTCCGCTCCGTCGAATTCAGGCACACCTATTCCTGGGCTACCCCTCTCCCCCGCCCTCCCCCGCAAGGGGGGAGGGAGCGCATCTGTGCGCTTGGCGCTAAGCCGGGCTGAAGCGTTTGTAAAACGAGCCAGACCCACACCTCGCCTTGACATTTTGACAACTTTTGGAGGCCTTCTCACGGCCCCGATTTTGGGGCTAATAGGCCCTGAAAGCCGCCCCTTATGGGCGCATTTTGCTGCTGTCGGGTCAAAAGCAGCCAAAAAACAGCCATTTCCAACAAGAAAGCCCATCATGAAACGCGTCGACGCCCACGGATTGAAGATCGCTCCCGTCCTGTTTGACTTCATCGCCAAGGAAGCGGCCCCGAAAACGGGGATCGCGCCGGATGCGTTCTGGGCCGGGGTCGCCGCCATCATCAAGGAGCTGGGGCCGAAGAACCGCGCGCTGCTGGCGGTGCGCGACACGCTGCAGGCCAAGATCGACGACTGGCACCGCGCCAACAAGGGCAAGGCGTTCGACCTCGACGCCTATACCGCCTTCCTGACGGAGATCGGCTATCTCGTCCCGGAGCCGGCGACGCAGAAGGTCGAGACCGCCAATGTCGATGAGGAAATCGGCAAGATCTGCGGCCCGCAGCTCGTCGTGCCCCTCACCAACGCGCGCTATGCGCTGAACGCGGCGAACGCGCGCTGGGGCTCGCTCTATGACGCCTTCTACGGCACCGACGCGATTCCGCACGATCCTTCCGAGAGCGGCAAGGGTTACAACAAGGCGCGCGGCGACAAGGTGATCGCCAAGGCGAAAGCGTTCCTCGATGCCGCCGTACCGCTCGCGACCGGCAGCCACACCGACGTCACCGCCTATAGTGTGGTCGCGGGCCAGCTCGCCGTCAAACTCAAGAGCGGCAACGCCACCGCGCTGAAGAACGCCGCGCAGTTCGCGGGCTTCCAGGGCGACGCAGCAGCTCCTTCCGCGGTACTGCTCGCCAACAACGGCCTGCACGTCGAGGTGAAGATCGACCGCAGCAGCGTGATCGGCAAGGACGATCCCGCCGGCGTCGCCGATATGATCATGGAGTCCGCGGTCTCGACCATCCTCGACATGGAAGACTCGGTCGCCGCGGTCGATGCCGAGGACAAGGTGCTGGTCTATCGCAACACGCTTGGCCTGATGAACGGCACGCTCTCGGCCGATTTCGAGAAGGGCGGCAAGACGTTGACCCGTTCGCTCAATGCCGACCGCAGCTACAAGACGCCGGACGGCAAGGGCGAAGTGAAATTGCACGGCCGCAGCCTGCTGCTGATGCGCAATTGCGGTCACCACATGTTCACCGACGCGGTGCTGGACGAGAAGGACGAGGAAATTCCGGAAGGCCTGCTCGACGCCGCCGTCTCCGGCCTGCTTGCGATCCACGACCTCAAGGGCAACTCGAAGGTCAAGAACAGCCGCACCGGATCTGCCTATATCGTCAAGCCGAAGATGCACGGCCCGGACGAGGTGTCGCTGACCTGCGAGATTTTTGACCGCGTCGAGAAGATGCTGGGCCTGCCTGAGAACACGCTCAAGGTCGGCATCATGGACGAGGAGCGGCGCACCACCGTCAACCTCAAGGCCTGCATCCAGCGCGCCTCCAAGCGCATCATGTTCATCAACACCGGCTTCCTCGACCGCACCGGCGACGAGATCCACACCTCGATGGAAGCGGGCCCGATGATCCGCAAGAACGAGATGAAGGCGCAGGCCTGGATCAAGGCCTATGAGGACTGGAACGTCGACATGGGCCTGATTGACGGCCTGCCCGGCCATGCCCAGATCGGCAAGGGCATGTGGGCGGCGCCCGACAAGATGGCGGACATGCTGCAACAGAAGCTCGCGCATCCGCAGGCCGGCGCCACCACCGCCTGGGTGCCCTCGCCGACGGCGGCAACGCTGCACGCCCTGCACTATCACCAGGTCAACGTCACCGCGCGCCAGCAGGAGCTGACCAAGGGCGGTCCGCGCGCGAAGCTGTCCGACATCCTCACCATTCCGGTGTCGAAGTCGAACTGGGCGCCCGACGACGTCAAGCAGGAGATCGACAACAACTGCCAGGGCATCCTCGGCTATGTCGTGCGCTGGATCGACCAGGGCGTCGGCTGCTCCAAGGTGCCTGATATCCACGATGTCGGCCTGATGGAAGACCGCGCCACCTTGCGCATCTCCAGCCAGCATCTCGCCAACTGGCTGCATCAGGGCGTGATCACCGAGGCGCAGGTGATGGAATCGCTCAAGCGCATGGCCGTCGTGGTCGACAAGCAGAACGCCGGCGATGCGATCTACAAGCCGATGGCGCCCGCCTTCGACGGTGTCGCGTTCAAGGCGGCCTGCGACCTGATCTTCAAGGGGCGCGAGCAGCCGAACGGCTACACCGAGTACATCCTCACCGCCCGCCGCCGCGAGGCCAAGGCTGCGGGCTAAAGCCCGATTATTCAAACACGAAAAGCCCCGGCTCGCGCCGGGGCTTTTTTGTTTTCGGGCCGTAGCCCGGATGGAGCGAAGCGCAATCCGGGACCGGCGTTGCTTGGGGCAGGCCCCCGGATTTCGCTGCGCTCCATCCGGGCAACGCGTCCCACCCCCGCTAAAACACCGTCAGATATTTCAGCAGCGACACCACGCCGATGATGATGACGACCACGCGCGCGATCTGCTTGGCGCGACCGTCCATGGGCAGCATGTTGATGAGATAGAGCACGAGAATGACGACGAGAAAGGTGACGAGTACGCCGACCAGCATCGCAAGGACCCCCCTTCAGGCAAATTGCTACGGTGTTCTAACGCCTATCTCCCGCGCAGGTTCCATCACGGCAACCCACTGCAACTTCTAGTAAATACGTACTTCTACGATCAGCCGGCCTGCCTAAAACTTTACCCTTTTCGTTTCAGATGCAGAAACCGTTTGGGTGATGCGCCGCAAACGGCATGCGATTGCCGATCTGCCTGCCCCTCCGTTTTGATGTTGCCGGGGCGTCTCGACGAACTTTGCAATGGGAATTTTAGGGGGCTTCGATGCTGAATCGTCTGACCGTGTCCGCGCTGCTGAAGGCGGTGATTGCCATCACCTCGGTCTGTGTGGTGATTGCGCTCTCGCTCACCGCCTACGCCTCCTGGGACCGCCTCAAGACCGCCAACCGCATCTCGCAGATCGCCGACGCCTCCGCCGATCTGTTCAAGGCGATGCACAATCTGCGCACCGACCGCTCGACCACGTCGCGGCTGCTGAACGCGACCGAGCCGATGGATTCCGAGATCGAGAGATATCTGCGCGCGCTGCGCGATGCGCAGATGCCGGCGATGGCCCGCGCGCTCGAGCTGCTGCCGAGCATCGACTTCCCGCAATCGGGCACGCTGGTGCCGGAACTCGCGCGGCTCTACAAATTGCTGGGCGAAGAGCAGAAGCAATTCTGGGAGGATGTTGCCAAACCGAAGGACCAGCGCCGCGCCGGCCTGACCAAGGAATACATGGAGACGACGCAGGGGCTGCTCGACGTGCTCGACAAGCTCTCGGGCGTCCTCGCCGCCACCGTCAACCACCAGGATGCCGTGATCGACCAGCTGCTGTCGATCAAGCAGAGCGCCTGGCTGCTCCGCAACACCGCGGGCGAGGCCTCACTGATCGTCTCGACCGGACTTGCGGCCGGCAAGATCACGCCGGAGGGCCGCTACAACTATACCCAATTTGTCGGCGGTACGGCCGCGATGTGGAAAGCGCTGGAATTGTCGACCTCGGGCATGCAATTGCCGCCCGCACTCGCCTCGGCCATGACCACGGCCAAGACCGCTTATTTCGAGCCGCAATATCTCACCCTGCGCGACCGTCTCGCGGACACCCTGGTCAAGGGTGAGAAGGCCGAGCTGACGGCCAACCAGTGGAGCCCGCTCACGGTCGGCCGTATGGCCAGTGCGGTCGCGGTGGCCGAAGCCGCGCTCGACGCCGCCCGGAGCTACACGCAGGAGCAGCGCAGTGCCGCACAGCGCGCGCTGATCGTGCAGCTTGCACTCCTGGCGCTCGCCATCGGCCTCGCCGTCGGCGCGGTCATGCTGGTCAGCCGCCGCGTCATCCATCCCCTCAACACCATCCGCGACGCCATGCTCAAGGTCGCCGGCGGCGACCTTGCCGTCGACAGCGGCTATCTCGACCGCCAGGACGAGATCGGCGCGCTTGCCGGCGCGCTGGAAACCTTCAAGCAGCAGGCGACCGAGAAGCTCAAGATCGAAGAGCATGAGCGCGAGCGCAATGTCGGCGCGGCCGCGCGCCAGCGCGCCGTCGAGACTTATGTCGGCGAGTTCGAGGGCGCGGTGCGCAAGACGCTCGGCGAACTGAGCGAAGCGTCCGGCGAGATGCGCAAGACCTCGGGTGATCTCTCCGCGGTGTCGCGCCAGACCAACGACCGCGTCCAGGTCGCCGGCAAGGCCTCCAACGACGCCTCCATGAGCGTCGACAGCGTCGCCGCCGCGGCCGAGGAACTCTCTGCCTCGATCAACGACATCAGCCAGCAGGCGGCGCACGCCGCGGGCATTGCCAGCCGCGCCGTCAACCAGGCCCGCGAGACCGACGGCACGGTGCAAGGGCTGGCGCAGTCCGCAGGACGCATCGGCGAGGTGGTCGGCCTGATCAACACCATCGCGGCGCAGACCAATCTGCTCGCGCTCAACGCCACGATCGAGGCCGCACGTGCGGGCGAAGCCGGGCGCGGTTTCGCGGTCGTCGCCTCCGAGGTGAAATCGCTGGCCAGCCAGACCGCAAAAGCCACCGAGGAAATCTCCGGGCAGATCGCCGACATCCAGAGGGTGGCGAGCGACGCCATCAACGCGATCCAGACCATCGGCGGCATCATCGGCGAAGTGAACGAGGTCGCCACCGCGATCGCCGCCGCCGTGCAGGAGCAGGGCGCGGCGACCCAGGAGATCACCCGCAGCACGCAATTTGCGGCGCAGGGCACCAGGAACGTCTCCGACAACATCACCGGCGTGAAGGCCGACGCCGATGCTGCCGCCGGTGCGGCGGACAACGTCAAGCAAGCCTCGGAAACGCTGGAGACGCAGAGCCGCCAGCTTGGCCAGCAGGTCAGCGACTTCCTTGGGAAGATCCGCGCGGCGTAGGACTTGCGGATTGGATAGAAAGCTGCCGCTACACCTTCAGTGTCGTCCCGGCGAACGCCGGGACCCATAACCACAGGGAGAAGTTGTCGCGCGAACTGCTAACCACGTGCCTTCGTCAAACCGCTTCCTGTGGTTATGGATCCCGGATCTGCGCTCCGCTTGTCCGGGACGACAGTGGAGATCGAGGCGCTAGCGCCGCAACCTACTTGAGGCCGCACCCCCCCTACTCCTTTGCGACCACCGGCACCTGGCGGAATCTGGCGCGCACCGATTCCGGCAGCGGCGAAAAATTCATCGCGACGCCGCGGCGGTCGTTGGCGTTGCGGTTGGCGACCACCAGGCCATCGCTGCCCGCAACGATGTCACCCTTGCGCAAGGTCGGATCGTCCTCGACCTTGACCTGGGCGAGTCCGACCGGATCCTTGCCGTTGCACGTGCAGCCCGCGACGATCTCGTTGCGGAAGCGGAACGCGTTGGGCAGGTCGGAATAGGATTTTCCCTTATCCGTCGTAGCGTCGTCGATATTGCTGCCATAGACCAGCGAGGTTTCGGACGTCGGGCAGAAGCTCTTGCAGGATTGCGCCTTGCTTTCGGCGTCGTTTCCTTGCGCCGGGAAGTAGCGGCCATCGCAACCGCGCACGCAATAGGCGATGCTGCCGCCATAAGAGGCCCGCTGGCGCGGCGTGTCGTAGCGCGGCATGTCATCGGTCGGGAACGGCATGCGGATCTCCGGCGCGGAGCGCGCGCGGAAGCCGCCGAACAGCGCCGAGAAGAAGTCTTCCGCATGCGCCGACGGCGTCAACGCGAGGCCGAGCGAGGCGACGGCGAAGCACGCCGCCGCGCCACCGGCCAGTTTGCCGATCGAACGTCTCTTCATATGACCTCGCTCAACTCTCAGTTCACTGCCGATGTCGTGATGTTCAGCGCCTGCCGTCCCGAAGGCAGCGTCGTCACCGGCGGGCGCTTGCGTATGGGGTCGCCGCCCTTGTCGTACCCCTTGGCCATCAGCGGGGCGTTCTTCGGCAGCACCACGACCTTGGCACCGACATTGACACGGCTGAACAGGTCCGTGACGTCCTCGTTGGTCATGCGAATGCAACCGGAGGACACGAACTTGCCGATCGTGGTGGGATCGTTGGTGCCATGGATGCGGTATTCGCTCGAGCCGAGATACATCGCGCGAGCGCCGAGCGGATTGCCGGGACCGCCGGCGACGAAGCGCGGCAGATAAGGCTGACGCGCGATCATCTCGGCCGGCGGATGCCAGTCCGGCCACTCGGCCTTGCGACTGACGCTCTGGACGCCGGCCCAGGTGAAACCTTGTCGGCCGACGCCGACGCCGTAACGGATCGCGCGGCCATTGCCGAGCACGTAATAGAGGTAAGTGTTGCCGGTATCGATGACGATGGTCCCGGCCGGCTCGTTCCGGTCGAAGCTGACGATCTGCTTGCGCAGCCGGTCGGGCAGCCCGGCATCCTCGTCGGCGGCCTGCGGCGCCGCGTTGACATAACCCCGCGAATAGGTCGGGTCCTGCGGATATCCCTGCGGCTGCATCGGCGCGTAGCCGAGCGTCTGGGCCTGTGCCGCGAAGGGCACGGTCAGCAATGCTGTCGCGAAGGCAATGGCGGTGGTGGCGCGCAGCGAGAAGCGGCGACGGACTGGAGAGAACCTTGTCATGTGCTGCCCCGTTGGATGTGCATCAGGTGATGCGGCTCCCAACAAACGCAGCTGGACCGACTCAAGTTCCACCGCTCGCTGCGGCAGCGAGGTCACAGTCAAGCGAGCAAAACTTCACGAAACCGCGATGGAACCGGAACGTCCTCCCGGACGTTTTACTGCCAACAATGGGCGCGCGGAGGCTTCCGTGCGGGAGGAGATATTGTGCGCGTCCTTCCCACTGAACGTCTGATTTCCGGCAACAACGAGGGCGCTCCGCTTCCCGACAGCCATATCGAGCTGCCGCCGGTGATCCGCCGCACCGAGTTCGTCGCCTTTGCGCTCGCCGGTCTGTTTCTGATTGCCGTGGTCGCGGTGCTCTACGTCGCCAGGGCGTTCTTCCTCCCGGTCGTGATGGCGGTCGTCGCCGGCACCATGTTGTCGCCGGCCGCAAGCTTTCTCGAGCGGCGGCATGTGCCGCGCGCCCTCGGCGCCGTGCTGATCGTGATCGCGGTGACGACGGTGGTCGCCTTCGTCGTCGCGCTGATTGCCGTGCCAGCGATGGAGTGGAGCTCGCGCCTGCCGGAATTGGGCGCGCAGTTGAAGGAGAAGATGCACGTCTTCGACCGGCCGCTGGCGCTGTGGAAGGAGTTGCAGACGATGGTGGGCGGCTCCGAGGGGCTGCCAAGCCTTCCGCTGCCGAAAGCCGAATGGGTGCAACCGACGCTGGAATTCCTGTCACCGACCTTCGCCGAATTCCTGCTGTTCTTCGCCACCCTGATCCTGTTCATCGCGAGCTGGCGCGACCTGCGGCGGGCGCTGATCATGAATTTCGGCGATCGCGACGCGCGGCTGCGCACGCTGCGGATCCTCAACGAGATCGAGGTCCATCTCGGCAACTATCTTTTGACGGTGACGCTGATCAATGTCGGCGTGGGCATCGCAACCGGCATCATCTGCGCCGTCACCGGCATGCCCAATCCGGCCGGGCTCGGCGCGCTTGCTGCGGCGCTCAACTTCATCCCGATCATCGGACCGGTCGCGATGTTCGTCATCCTGGTCGTGGTGGGGCTCGTCGCCTTCCCGACCATCGGCGGCGGACTAATGGCGGGGCTCGCCTTCGGCGGCATCACCTTCCTGGAAGGGCACTTCGTCACACCGACCATCATCGGGCGCAGGCTTTCCCTGAATGCGCTTGCCGTCTTCATCGCGCTGGCCTTCTGGACCTGGCTGTGGGGACCGATGGGCGCATTCCTGTCGTCGCCGCTCCTGATCGTCGGACTGATCCTGAAGGAGCATCTGCTGCCGGAGAATTCGCCGCAGCTGCCGCAGGCATGACCGGTTTCCCCGAACGGAACTTACCCGGGCACGAAACGTTTTCCGGCTATCTCAGCCGCCAACAGCTTTGGAGCTCCTGATGTCAACCAACGGCGAAACCGGGATGAGAGACTGGACCGACAAAGCCACCAGAGAACGCCTCGAGAAGGATGTAGCAGCCGTGAAAAGCGATATCGCCGCCCTCACCGATCAGATCACCGACGCGCTCAACACCTTTGCCAATTCCACCAGCAAGCAGGCCCGCCGCGGCTATCGCCAGGCCCGCGAGAGCGTGGATTCCGCGGTCGACGACATGTCGGATCGCGGCAGCGCCATGATGGAAGCTGCGCAAGACGCCTACGGCTCGATCGAGGAAACGCTGGAAGACGCCATCACGCAGCGGCCGCTCGCGACCGTCGGACTCGCGCTCGGCATCGGCTTCCTGATCGGTGTCGCCTGGCGCCGGTAGCGTGGGCGCAGGACCTTGACGTTGTTACGGCGGCGCTGTCGCGCCGTCGCTGCCGGCTTGCGGGGATCTGAGGAGCAAGGCCATGTTACAGCGCATCATCGACGGCATCAGCGCATCGACGGGCGCGACCGTCCGCCTGACATCGCTCGCCGCGGGCGCGGCACTCGCGCTCTTCATCACCACGGGCTTTCTCTGCGCGGCCGCCTTCATCTCGGTCCTTCAAACCTACGGACCGGTGCAGGCCTGCCTCGCCGGCGCCGGCATCTTCTTCCTGCTGACGCTTGCCGCGGCGGGGAGCTATTGGGGCTACAAGCGGGAGATGCGGAAGCGCGCCCGGATCGCCGCCGAGCGCGCCGCGAAGTCGGCCGCTTCGAGCATGCTCGCCGACCCCATGCTGCTCGCGACGGGCCTCCAGATCGTTCGCGCCATCGGAATCAAGCGGCTGCTGCCGATCCTGGCGATCGGCGGCGTCGCCCTTGGAATCATGGCGAGCCGTGCCGGCGCATCCGACGAAGCCTCGGCTGAACCGGCCGAATAACGGTCGAAGCGCTAAGATAATTTCGTCGTCGGCAGAACGGGCGAGCTTGCGGGAATTCCATCCGGCGATCGTGCGCAATTTTGCGCCAGATTGGACAATTCCGGCCCCCCTCACGCAAACGCTACTCGGATAGGCGGGCGGTTGCCGCTAAAAGCAGCGCCCGTGATTCCAAAAGTCATTTTCCGCGATGAAACCGTCCGTCAAGGCGAACCTCGCCGCATTCCATCACGATGCCAGATTGTATTTGACGCTCGGCATTGCCAACTGGTCGGTGTTCGTCGACCACATCCCGAACAACGTCGTTAATCTCCTGACGCTGCGAAATTTCGGCTTCAGCGGCGCCGCTGACCTGTTCGTGTTCGTGGTGGGTTATGGCGTCGCCATCATTCACGGCAGGATGGCGCTGGAGCGCGGCTACGTCGTCGCGGCGACGCGCATCTTCCGCCGCGTCTGGCGGCTCTACGCTGCCTATGTCGTGCTCTTCGTGATCTATATCGACACCATCGCCTATGTCGCCTCGCAATCGATGGCGCCGGAGATCATCCACGAATACAACATCTCGGGCATTCTCGATCATCCGCTGCGCATCCTGGTCCGCGGCCTCGTGCTCCAGGAAGAGCCGCTGAACCTCGACCTCCTGCAACTGATGATCCCGCTGATGGCGTTCTTTCCGTTTGCGCTATGGGGTTTGTTGCGGCGGCCGAACCTGACGCTGGCGGCATCGGTCGCGCTGTACGTTGCGGCGCGCTGGTTCGACTGGAATTTCCGGGTCTATCCGGACCAGGACTGGACCTTCAATCCGCTGTGCTGGCAGATGCTGATGGTCCTGGGCGGCTGGTTCGCCGTAACAGGCGCCTCCGGACGCGCGTTGCACGGCATCTCCTGGCTGCGGATCCTCGCGGGCGCCTATCTCATCTTGGCGATGGCCGTCACCTTGATGCGGCATTCGCCCGCGCTGGCCGTCTATTTGCCGGACTTCGTCGTCAACAGCATCGCGCCGACAGACAAGGAAAACCTCGCGCCCTATCGCGTGATGCATTTCCTCGCGCTCGCCTTCCTCGCGACCCATCTCATTCCGGCCGACCACCCCGGCCTGAAGTTGCGGCCGCTTCAGGCGGTGATCACATGCGGCGAGGAATGGCTCGCGGTGTTCTGCGTTGCCGTGTTCCTGTCCTTCGCCGGCCATCTCATCCTGATCACCGGACCGAACCTCGTGGTGATGCAGATCGCGGTAAGCCTCGTTGGCTTCGCGGCGATGACGGCCGTGGCCTATTACATCTCGTGGTCGAGGCGGCAGGACCTTCCGGCCGCCCTGAGGCAGCAGGCCTAGAGCTCCGTTCCGATTTAATCAGAACGGAGCTCTAGATTCCTGTCTTGACGCGTTTTCTTCACGCGAACCGGTATCCACTTCGCTCGAAAACGCACTAGCCAAATAATCGTGCGATTCTGCTAGGCCGAGACCTGTGGCTGCGCTATGCGGGGAGCCTCTACGTGAGGGGACCGGGCGTGGCGATGGCAAAGGGCGGGGGTGATGAGGCTGACAGCGCGCCCCGGCGCGGCCGGCCGCGATCGATCGAGACCACCAACGCCATTCTCGAAAGCGCCTATGCGCTGATGGCCGCCACCGGCCTTGCCGCCACCTCCATCGACGCCGTCGCACGCCACTCCAGCGTCTCCAAGATGACGATCTACAAATGGTGGCCGTCGCGGGAAGCGCTGCTGATCGACGCCTTCCTTCATCATGCCGCGCAGATGCTGCCGCTGCCGCCTGCGAGCTCCGGCAGCCCCGCGGCGCGCGCACGCCGCCATGCCGCGGCCTATGCCGAGGCGCTCCAGGGCGAGTTCGGCAAGGTGCAGCTCGCCGTCGTCTCCGAATGCATTTCCAAGACCGGCTCGGCGGAGCTGTTCTATGCCCGCTACCTGCAATTCCGCCGCGACGCACTGGTCGAGATGATCGCCGCGGGCCAGACGGATGGCAGCATCCTGGCGGAGGGAGCGCCCGAAGATCTCTACGACGCCATCTATGGCAGCCTGTTCTACCGCTACGTCTTCGGCATTGCACCGATCACGCCGGCCTACGCGCGCAATCTGGTCGACCTGGTGCTGCGGCCGAAGGGTTAGAGCATGATCCGGAAAAGTGCGAAGCGGACTTCCGGAAAGATCATGCTCAAAACAACGATCTGAAGCGCGACCTTTATCGCACCGGCCTGACCGGCGCCGAGATCTTGTCCGTGCGGTCGCGCTCGGACATGTCGACCACCGTCTCCATCGGCGCCGTCAATTCATAGACGTAGGAGGCGTCGGTGAAGTAGCGCTTGGCGGTGCCGCCGAGCGCTTCGGGCGCGACACGGTCGAGCAGGATCAGACCGAAATCGGAATCCGGGCGGCGCGTCGCCTCGCTGGTGTTGAACTCCTCCCAGCGGAAATGGAAGACCTCGTCGGTCCCCTCGCCCGTCACCGTCCAATTCGCGGTGATGTGCGGATGCTTTCCGACCAGCGACAGACCTTCGTCGGAGTGCGAGGCGAGCTCGAAGAACAGGAGCGACAGGCTCTGCGCGGCGCGCGCGCTGACCGCGATGTCGGGGCCGGTGACGGCGATGCGGTCGGCATGCGGGATGGCGCGCGCCTCGAACAGGCCCTTCAGCTTGACGCCCTGCCACTGGCTCTCGCTGAGCAGCGAGACCACGTTGGACATGGCGTGGATACGGCCGATCAGCAGTTCACGCGCAACGTCGATGTCCGAGCCGTGGCGCAGCGTGCGCGTCACGATCGACTGGATCACCGCCAGGATGTTCTTGACCCGGTGGTTGAGCTCGTCGATGACGGCGGTCAGCCGGCGCTCGAAGCCGATCCGCACCTGGATTTCCCGGCTGAGCCGCAGATTGTTGTAGGCGACATAGCCGAACAGGCCGCACACCATCGCGGTGATGGCAAAACCGATCGCCGCCACGATGATCGCCGTCTGCTCGGCGCGCCGCGCCGAATTGGTCTTGGCGTAGTAGCCGAGATGCCAGTCGCGCCCGCCAAAGCTCACCGTGCGCGTCGCCGACGGCGCCGGCCCGTCCGCGGCCGTCATGCGTGACGAGACCACGCCCTGGTCGTTGGCAACGAGCTCGCCACCTTCCCTGCGCGGATCCTTCAGCGCGACCGAGAACAACGACATGTCGTCATTGGTCAGCATCAGGGAGGCGAGCTCGTAGGAAAATGTGACGAAGCCGGCCGGCTCGGTCGCGCCCTCGGGAATGACGGGCGCGGCCACGATGATGCCGATGGGCCCGCCGCCCCGCAGCAACTGAACCGGGTCCGAGGCGACCGACCTCTTCTCGACACGCGCACGCGTCAGCATGGCGCTGCGCACCTGATCCTGCTCGTAGCTGCGGCCGGGCAGCGCCTTGGTCTCGTTGCTGCGCGGCTCGAGGTCCATCAGCACGTCGATCGGCTGGGTGACCTTCGCAAGATCGATCGGCTTGTCGTCATACGAGCGGATCTGCGGATTGGGGAAGCCGGCGCTCGCGATCGCGTCCTCCGCCGGCAGAAGCTCGTTCGGCTTCAGCCGGGCGACCCACCCGGCGACCACGAAATCGGTCTTGAAGGCGTAGATGGCCGAGCGCAGCGGCTCCAGCATGTTCGGCTTGATGACCGACGGCGCACGGAACAAGCCTGAGGCGACACGCGCAAGCAGCTCGCGCTCGGTCAGCCGGTCCTGGACCAGGCTCGCGTGGACGTCGATCGCGCGCGCCAGCGCGATCCGGTCCAGTGCCAGCTCCTGGTCGTGGACGCGATAGGCCGCGAGCCCGGAGAGCAGGGCTCCGAGCAGGGCGATGAAACCGATGATAAAACCCAGCCGGACCACTTCGACTACTCAGGCGAAAACAGCAGGTCGGCAATAAACACGGAGCATATCAACGCCGCTCGAACGGCCATGTGCCGAAACAGAGTGGACCCCAGTAACGGAGATAATGAAGGAGGAGGCATCAGTACGCAACTTCGGTCGCCTGAAAAGCTTAATTCGCCCGGCCGATGGTCTGGCCATGAAGGCTTTGCTCCGGGCACCGGAGGTAGTTAATCGCCGTGTCCGAAATTTGTTCCGCGGATGCGGCTTTTGCCCCAGACGTTAACGGCCGAAAACGCCTGCGCCACGACGTCGCGCCGTCAGCTCGCCCGTTTCAGGCCGCCTTTGGCCTCGATGAAGCCGACGATCTGGTCGAGCCCCTCGCTCTTTTTCAGGTTGGTCATGACGAAGGGGCGCGCCCCGCGCATGCGCCTGGCGTCCGTCTCCATCTTCTCCAGGGAGGCGCCGACATGGGGCGCGAGGTCGATCTTGTTGATGACCAGGAGGTCGGAGCGGGTGATGCCGGGGCCGCCCTTGGACGGGATCTTGTCGCCGGCCGCCACGTCGATGACGTAGATGGTGAGGTCGGCGAGCTCCGGGGAAAAAGTGGCAGCCAGATTGTCGCCGCCGGACTCGATCAGCACGAGGTCGAGCCCGGGGAATTTTGCGCGCATGTCGGCCACCGCGGCCAGGTTCATCGAAGCGTCCTCGCGGATCGCGGTGTGCGGGCAGCCGCCGGTCTCGACGCCGGCGATGCGGTCCGGCGTCAGCGAGCCCGAGCGCACCAGGAATTCCGCATCCCATTTGGTGTAGATGTCGTTGGTGATCGCCGCGATGTCATAGCGCTCGCGCATGGTCTTGCAGAGCAGGTCCATCAGCGCGGTCTTGCCCGATCCGACCGGGCCGCCTATTCCGACGCGCAAGGGGCCGTGAGATTTCGACATGTCACTCGCTCTCTCTTGATGGATTAAAGGCCGCATCGCTCACGAGCGAAACAGCCGCGTATATTGCGTCTCGTGCCGCAGGCTGGCGAGATCGGCGCGGAAGGTCGCGCTGCCGAGGTCGTCCAATGTCGCATTCAACGCACGATTGGCGGTCGCGGCAACGGCGGCTTCCAGCTTCACCAGCACCCGCTGGCAGTCGGTCTGGCCGAGCGGAATGAGGCGGCTCGCCGCCGAAATCCAGTTCGAGACCAGCGCATGCAGGAAGGCGTGCAGCGTCGGCGCCAGCGGCACGCCGTGCACCGCGGCGACCACGCCGACGGCGACAGGATAGACCAGTGCCGTGCGACATGCCGCCACCATGGCATCCAGCCCGTCGGCATCCCACGCGGCGCGGGAGATGTCGATGAAGGCGCGGCCCTGCGAGGTCGTCTCGAGCTGCCGCTCGCGCGACGGCACGAAGGCGGCGGCGAGCTCCGCGATGTCGTTCAAGGTGGCGTCCTCGCCCAATTCAGTGGCGCGATAGGCGTGGACCAGGAACGTCGCATCACAAAAGCCGGAGCCATCGCCCAGCATGGCGTCGAGCCAGTCGGCCAGCGTCGCGGTGTCGGTGATGTCGCCCGCCTCGACCGCCCATTCGATGCCGCTGGAATAGGAGAAGCCGCCGACCGGAAAGGCTGGCGACAGCCACGTCATCAGCCGGTACAGCGCCGCCGCCTCGCGCTCGGCGAGGTCACCGGCACTCACCGGCTCATTTGTGGTCATGAGCATGCTTGTGGCCGTGGTGATGGTCGGGGTGGTCGCAATGCTCGTCGTGGTGATGGTCGTGGCCATGGTCATGCGCGGCATGATCATGGTGGTCGTGGTGATCGTGACCATGATCATGGTGATGATGGTCGTGATCGTGATGCCCGTGATCATCGTGACCATGCGCGTGGCTCGCGTCGGCGTAAGCACCGCCTTCGGGATCGAATGGCGCCTCGATCTCGATCACGCGCGCACCGAGGCCCTTCACCATGGCCTCGATGACATGGTCGCGGCGGATGCGCAGGCTCTTGGCCATGATCTGCGTCGGCAAATGGCGATTGCCGAGATGCCAGCCGACGCGAATGAGGTGGTGCGGATCGCGGCCGCGGATCTCCAGCAGCGGCTCGGGCGCCGCGACCACTTCGACCAGCCTGCCGTCCTCCAGGACCAACGCATCACCGCCGCGCAGCGCGACGGCATTCTCCAGGTCGAGCAGGAATTCGAGGCCCCGCGTCCCCGTCATCGCCATGCGGCGGCGGTGCCGGTCGTCGAAATCGAGCACCACCGTATCCGCCGGCGTCTCCGTGAAGCCGTGCTGTCCCTTAACCTGCGTCGCCCGGATCATGCTTTTACCCCGTTACCGTGTCTCGACCTTCTCGGGCGTGATCACTTCAATCTTCGGCGGCGCCGTAAAACACTTCACCGCGACGCGGCCGAACGTCTTCATGTGCTCCATGCCGCGATGCGGCACCAGCGCCTCGGCGCTTTCCCACTGCTCGACGAACACCATCTTGGCGGGATCGGTGACGCTCTCGTGCAAATCATAGGCGATATTGCCGGGCTCCTTCCGCGTCTCCTTGATGCAGGCGGTGGCGGCCGCAATGAATTCGGCGCGCGTCTCGGGCTTGATGGTCAAGGTGGCAACGACGTAAATCACGAGAAATCCTCCCGGCTTTTCTTTTGAGGTAAGATACCGGGCGGGACCTTAGACCAGGCGGGGTCGAACGCAAAACCGGAAAAGCCGCCCCCCGGGCCTGCGCCGGGGGCATGCGTCCAGGCGCTATTTCAGTACATGAAATATCGCTGCGCCATCGGCAGCACCTCGGCGGGCGCGCAGGTGAGCAGTTCGCCGTCGGCGCGCACCTCGTAGGTCTCGGGATCGACCTCGATATTGGGCGTGGCGTCGTTGTGGATCATGCTCTTCTTCGAGATTTTTCCGCGGGTGTTCTGCACCGCATAGAGCTTCTTGTCGATGCCGAGCTTTCGCGCGAGGCCGCCGGTGACCGCCGCCTTCGAGGTGAACACCACGGACGACGCGGTGCGCGCCTTGCCGAAGGCACCGAACATCGGCTGATAGTGCACCGGCTGCGGCGTCGGGATCGAGGCGTTGGGATCGCCCATGGGGGCGGCGACGATCGAGCCGCCCTTGATGATGCAGTCCGGCTTGACGCCGAAGAAGGCCGGCGACCACAGCACGAGATCGGCGAGCTTGCCCTTCTCGACCGATCCGATCAGTTTCGACACGCCGTGCGCGATCGCGGGATTGATCGTGTACTTGGCGATGTAGCGTTTGACGCGGAAATTGTCGTTGTCCTTGCCTTTGTCCTGGTCGAGCGACCCGCGCTGCTTCTTCATCTTGTCCGCAGTTTGCCATGTCCGGATGATGACCTCGCCGAGGCGGCCCATGGCCTGCGAGTCCGAGGACATCATCGAGAGCGCGCCGAGATCGTGCAGAATGTCTTCGGCGGCGATGGTTTCCTTGCGGATACGGCTCTCCGCAAACGCGAGGTCTTCCGCGATCGAGGGATCGAGATGGTGGCACACCATCAGCATGTCCAGATGCTCGTCGATGGTGTTGCGGGTGAAGGGCCGCGTCGGGTTGGTCGAGGACGGCAGCACATTCTTCAGCCCCGCGACCTTGATGATGTCGGGGGCGTGACCGCCGCCGGCGCCCTCGGTGTGGAAGGCGTGGATGGTACGGCCCTTGAAGGCCTTGATCGTATCCTCGACGAAGCCGGATTCGTTCAGCGTGTCGGAATGCAGCATGACCTGGACGTCGTAATCGTCGGCCACCGACAGGCAGTTGTCGATCGCAGCCGGCGTGGTGCCCCAGTCCTCGTGCAGCTTCAGCGCGCAGGCGCCGCCCTTGATCATCTCGACCAGCGCGGCGGGGCGCGACGCGTTGCCCTTGCCGGAGATGCCGAGATTGACCGGGAACGCATCGAACGACTGGATCATCCGCCCCATGTGCCACGGTCCCGGCGTGCAGGTGGTAGCGAACGTGCCGTGCGAGGGACCGGTGCCGCCACCAAGCATCGAGGTGACGCCAGACATCAGCGCGTGCTCGATCTGCTGCGGGCAGATAAAATGGATGTGGCTGTCGAAGCCGCCGGCGGTGAGGATTTTTCCCTCACCAGCGATCACGTCGGTGCCGGGACCGATGATGATGGTGACGCCGGGCTGGATGTCGGGATTTCCGGCCTTGCCGATCGCGGAGATCATGCCGTCCTTGATCGCAACGTCGGCCTTCACGATGCCCCAGTGATCGACGATCAGCGCATTGGTGATGACAGTGTCGGCCGCACCCTGCTTGTTGGTGACCTGCGACTGGCCCATGCCGTCGCGGATCACCTTGCCGCCACCGAACTTCACCTCCTCGCCGTAAGTGGTGAAATCCTTCTCGACCTCGATGATGAGATCGGTATCGGCGAGCCTGACCTTGTCGCCGGTGGTCGGGCCAAACATGTCGGCATAGACGGAACGCTTTATTTTGACGGACATCACAAGCCCCGTTTGCGTTTGAATTTTTGGTTGTTCACAGCGAAGCCCTCGCTGCTCTTACGGCATCGTCGAATTTTGTATCGAGCCACGAATTGCCGCCACGGCATCCGGCGACGACCTGCTCAGCCCAGCCCGTGTAGTCGGCGAGATCGTCGCGCTCTTCGGCGGACGGGTCGGACTGAATGCGCGCGCCGATATTGCTGATCTTGTCGGCGATCTTGATCAGTTTGGCGCCGGCCGTCTTCTTCGGTGCATCGACGATCTGCCGGCGGCGCCGCTCTGGTTTGGGCAGGCTCATGTCGTCGGTACATTCAACGACGAGGGAGGCGACGCGGTCAGAAAATCTCTCCGCAAGTTCCTCGCGCGTCGTCTCAGTGTCCTCGATCACGTCGTGCAGCCACCCGGCCGCGACCAGCTCGGCATCGGCACCATCTGTCGCTATCGCAAGCAGGTTTGCGACCTCGGCAAGGTGGTTGATGTATGGCTCGTTCCCCCGCCCCTTGCGCGCCATGCCGTTGTGCCGGCGCGCGGCCAGCTCAGCAGCTTCGGAGACGAGGCGGACGGCGGGGAGCATGACTCACAGCTTCCCCATCACGTCGCCGCGAAAGCCGTAGATCGTTTTCTTCCCCGCCACCGCGACGAGCTGGACGTCGCGGGTCTGGCCGGGTTCGAAGCGGACGGCGGTGCCGGCGGCGATGTCGAGGCGCATGCCGCGGGCTTTCTTGCGGTCGAATTTCAGCGCCGGGTTGGTCTCGAAGAAATGGTAGTGCGAGCCGACCTGGATCGGGCGGTCGCCGGTGTTGGCCACCGTCAGCGTCACGGTCTTGCGGCCGGCATTGAGCTCGATCTCGCCGTCCTGGATGAAGAGTTCGCCGGGAATCATGCTCTCGCTCCTACCTGATCGGCTCGTGCACGGTGACGAGCTTGGTGCCGTCCGGAAAGGTCGCCTCGACCTGGATGTCGTGGATCATCTCGGGAATGCCCGGCATCACCTGGTCGCGGGTGAGGACCTGCGCGCCGGATTGCATCAGCTCGGCGACGGTGCGGCCGTCGCGCGCGCCTTCCAGGATGAAGTCGGAGATGATCGCGATCGCCTCGGGATGGTTGAGCTTGACGCCGCGATCCAGCCGGCGGCGGGCGACGATCGCCGCCATCGAGATCAGAAGCTTGTCCTTTTCGCGGGGAGACAGGTTCATGCAGCATCTCTTCCGTTCAATGCATCAATTCAGCAGCTATCAATTCAGCCACAGCCGCGGCAGCGCCGCGCCGGTCCGCGCCAGCACCGCCATCATGTCGGCGCGCAAGCGCGCGGCATCTTGGGCACAGAACCGAGCCATTGCAAAGCCATTCCAGGCTGAGATTCCGACCTCGCCGGCGAACGACTCCGAGGCCTCGCGGATACGCTCGATCAGCGGCTCGTCGCCGGGCACGATCAGCGCCGTACCGATCGCGGCACCGCCCTTGGCCACCGCCGATCGCCCAAGTTTTGCGCCGATATTGCCGTCGAGCCTGACGGTTTCGGCGAACACCAGCTTGCCCCCGCGACGCAGCCGCCAGCGATCAATGAACTCGCCCTGCTCCATCCGCTCGCCCATGGCGGTGCGGCCGAACACGACGATCTCGCAAAGCAGAAGCGAGGCGGCCTCGTCCAGCTCGATGTCGAAACGACGATGGACCCGGGCGCGATCGAACAGGATCGTCTCCTGGGGCAACCAGCCGAGATGCGCGCCTGCGGCAACCTTGAAGGCGATATTGAGCTGCGCCGCCGCCCCTGGCGCGCGATAGACCTTCTCGGCCGCCGCCGTGGTCAATGTCAGGCGTGCCCCCTGGCCTGCTGCGATCTCGATGTCAAAACTGTCTCCGCCGGCAACGCCGCCAGCCGTGTTGACGAACACGCCGGAGAGCCCCTCGCCCTCCGGCGAGGGAAAGCGCACGCGCAGGGAGCCGGACTCATGCAAGACGCCACGCCGCGTCACGCCATCGCGGGCATGGACGTCGAAGCGCACCGCGCCGCGGGCGCGGTTCGCCTCGAAAACCGAAGATGTCGTCAAAGCGTCGCTGCGCATCCGTCTCCCCAGCCGGCCGCGGCAGAAATTTTCGGATTACAGCGCCATCTGGCGGCTGATTTCGGCCGGATCGAGATTGGATCGGTCGCAGGAGAACTTCACCGCGCCGCGATCCATCACCGCGAAACTGTCGCCGAGTTCGCAGGCAAAGTCGAGATATTGTTCGACCAGCACGATGGCGATGTTGCCGAGGTTACGCAGGTAGGAGATGGCACGGCCGATGTCCTTGATGATCGATGGCTGGATGCCCTCGGTCGGCTCGTCGAGCAGGAGCAGCTTTGGCCGCATCACCAGCGCACGCCCGATCGCGAGCTGCTGCTGCTGGCCGCCGGAGAGGTCGCCGCCGCGCCGGCCGAGCATGGATTGCAGCACCGGGAACAGCGAGAACACGTCGTCCGGGATGTGCTTGTCCTCGCGCTTGAGCGGGCCGAAGCCGGTCTTGAGGTTCTCCTCGACCGTCAACAGCGGAAATATCTCGCGGCCCTGCGGCACGAAGCCGATGCCCTTGCGCGCCCGCTCATAGGGCTTGAGGCCCGTGATGTCGCTGCCGTCGAGCACGATCGCGCCGGAGGAGATCGGGTACTGCCCGACCATGGCGCGCAGCAGCGAGGTCTTGCCGACGCCGTTGCGCCCGAGCACGCAGGTGACCTTGCCGGGCTCTGCGGCGATGGAGACGCCACGCAGCGCCTGCGCCGCGCCGTAAAACAGGTTGATGTCCTTGACCTCAAGCATTGCTCAGCGCCCCAGATAGACTTCGATGACCCGCTCGTTGGACGAGACCTGGTCGATGGTTCCTTCCGCAAGCACGGTGCCTTCATGCAGGCAGGTGACCTTGACGCCGAGCTCGCGTACGAACGTCATGTCGTGCTCGACGACCATCACGGTGTGGGTCTTGTTGATCTCTTTCAGCAGCTCAGCGGTAAGATGCGTCTCGACGTCGGTCATGCCCGCGACGGGCTCGTCGACGAGCAGCAGCTTCGGATCCTGCGCCAGGAGCATGCCGATCTCGAGCCACTGCTTCTGACCGTGACTGAGGCTGCCGGCGAGCCGGTTACGGGCATCAGTGAGGCGGATCGTCTCCAGCACCTTGTCGATGCGCTCGGACTCCGCCCTGCTGCCGCGCCAGAACAGCGTGCCCTTGACGCTGTGGTCGACATTGAGCGCGAGCAGGAGGTTGTCCTGCACGGTCTGGCTCTCGAACACAGTCGGCTTCTGGAATTTCCGGCCGATGCCGAGCTCGGCGATGCGGGTCTCGTCCAGACGCGTCAAATCGGTGACGCCGTCGAACAGCACCGTGCCCTCGTCGGGCTTGGTCTTGCCGGTGATGATGTCCATCATCGTGGTCTTGCCGGCGCCGTTCGGGCCGATGATGGCGCGCATCTCGCCGGGCGCGAGCGTCAGCGACAGATTGTTGATGGCGTGGAAGCCGTCGAACGAGACGTGCACGCCGTCGAGATAGAGCATCGCGGAGGTCGCGCGGGTATCCATCACGTTCATTGCGCCTACTCCGCCATCTTGGGTTCGATGACGCCATCTTCGGCCGCGGCGCTCGCGCTGGTCGCGGCGGTGCGCTTCTCTTTTGACGACTCCCACCAGGCATTGAAGGTGCCGACGATGCCCTTGGGCAGCAGCAGCGTCACCAGGATGAACAGCGCGCCCAGCATGAACAGCCAGTAGGGCGCGAGCATGCCCGAGGTGAAGAACGTTTTTGCATAGTTGACGACGACGGCGCCGAGTGCAGCACCGATCAGCGTACCGCGGCCGCCGACCGCGACCCAGATCACCGCCTCGATCGAATTGCCGGGTGCGAATTCGCTCGGGTTGATGATGCCGACCTGGGGCACATAGAGCGCACCGGCAACGCCGGCCATGCAGGCCGACAACGTGAAGACGAACAGCTTGTAGGATTCGACGCGGTAGCCGAGGAACCGGCTGCGCGATTCCGCGTCGCGGATTGCGATCAGGACCTTGCCGAGCTTGGAGGACACGACGGAGCGGCAGATCAGGAAGCTCAGGATCAGCGCCAGGCAGCTCAGCGCAAACAGCGCGGCGCGGGTGCCCTCGGCCTGCACGTTGAAGCCGAGGATGTCCTTGAAGTCGGTCAGGCCGTTGTTGCCGCCGAAGCCGAAATCATTGCGGAAGAAGGCGAGCAGCAGCGCATAGGTCATCGCCTGCGTGATGATCGACAGGTACACGCCGGTGACGCGGGAGCGGAAGGCGAGCCAGCCGAAGCAGAATGCAAGCAGGCCGGGCACGACCAGCACCATCAGCGCCGCGAACCAGAACATGTCGAAGCCGTACCAGTACCAGGGCAGCTTCGAATAGTTCAGGAACACCATGAAGTCGGGCAGGATCGGGTTGCCGTAGACGCCGCGGGTGCCGATCTGCCGCATCAGGTACATTCCCATCGCGTAGCCGCCGAGCGCGAAGAAGGCGCCGTGGCCGAGCGAGAGGATGCCGCAATAGCCCCAGATCAGGTCGATCGAGAGCGCGAGGATCGCGTAGCAGACATATTTGCCCCAGAGCGCGACCAGATAGGTCGGCACCTGCAGAAACGAGCCCGCGGGCAGCAGCAGGTTGGAGAGCGGGATGAGGATGCCGCAGGCCGCGACGATGGCGAGAAAGATCGTCGCGCCGCGGTCCAGCGACCTGGTCAGCATGTGGGGGGTCATGCTTCCACCGCACGGCCCTTGAGCGCGAACAGGCCGCGCGGCCGCTTTTGAATGAACAGGATGATGAGAACGAGGATGGCGATCTTGCCGAGCACGGCGCCGGCGACCGGCTCCAGGAATTTGTTGGCGATGCCGAGCGTGAAGGCGCCGACCAGCGTGCCCCAGAGATTGCCGACGCCGCCGAACACCACGACCATGAAGCTGTCGATGATGTAGCTCTGGCCGAGATTGGGGCTGACATTGTCGATCTGCGACAGCGCCACGCCCGCGATGCCGGCAATACCGGAGCCGAGACCGAAGGTCAGCGCGTCGACGCGCGAGGTGGCGATGCCCATCGAGGCCGCCATGCGGCGGTTCTGCGTCACCGCGCGCATCTCGAGGCCAAGCGCGGTATAGCGAAGCATCGCCAGCAAAATCGCGAACACTGCGAGCGTGAAGACGAGGATCCAGAGCCGGTTATAGGTGATGGTGATCTGGCCGAGCTCGAACGCGCCGCTCATCCAGGAGGGATTTCCCACCTCGCGGTTGGTCGGGCCGAACATGGTGCGGACCGCCTGCTGGAGCACCAGCGACAGGCCCCAGGTCGCCAGCAGCGTCTCCAGCGGACGGCCATAGAGGAAACGGATGATGCTGCGCTCGATCAGCACGCCGATGCCGCCGGCGACCAGGAAGGCGAGCGGCACGGCGATCAAGAGCGAATAATCGAAGAGCGCGGGATAGCGGGTGCGGATCACCTCCTGCACCACGAAGGTGGTGTAGGCGCCGATCATCACCATCTCGCCATGGGCCATGTTGATGACGCCCATGACGCCGAAGGTGATGGCGAGCCCGATCGCGGCGAGCAGCAGCACCGAGCCGAGCGAGAGGCCGTACCAGGCATTCTGCACCGTGGACCAGACCGCGAGCGAGCCCTGGATCGAGCTGATTGCGCTCGCAGCGGCCTTGGTCACCGAGGCCGGCTGATCGCCCATGCCTGTCAGCAGCGCCATCGCCTCCTGGTCGCCGCGCGCCTTGAGGGTCGCGACCGCCTCGAGCTTCTCGACCTCGGTGGCATCGGACTTGAACAGCAGGATCGCGGCGCGGGCATCGCCGAGTGCGGCCTTGACCGATTTGCTGGTTTCCTTGGCGAGCGCGGCATCGACCGGCTCGAGCGCGGTCTCCTCATGCGACTTGAAGACGGATTGCGCCGCCTGGAGGCGCGTTCCGACATCCGGCGACTGGAGCGTCAGGCTGCCGATCGCAGCGTCGACGCTGCGGCGCAGGCGGTTGTTGAGGCGCACCGCGCTGGCGCTGTCGGGAACGCTGGCGACGGGCTCGCCGGTCGCGGCATCGATCGACTTGCCGTCGGCACCGGTGACGTAAACCTTCTTGCTATCAGGGTCGGCCATGAGGCGACCGTCCTGGAGCGCGCTGATGATGGGGAAAGCCAGCTTGTTGCCGCTGCTCGCGACCACGCCGATCGCCTCATCGGTGTCGGAGAAATCGTCATTGGCGAATTTGGCGACCGCATCCTCGAACGGACCGGCAAAGGCCGGCAGTGCGAACGCGATCAGGAACAACGAGAGGACAAAGGTACAGAGACGAGCGGACAAATTGGTTGGCACTTTGAATCACCCCGGCAGAAGTGGGGAGAAGGCGGCGGAATAGCCGCCTCCTCCCGTCGTGCAATGAACCGACAGATCGGGATCAGGAGCCCGAGCCGAGGCACTTGTTGGTCTTGGTGTTGAAGTTGCCGCACTTCTTGCCGACCCAGTCGCCGACCAGGTCCTTGGAGCCATCGAGCTCCTTCGACCAGGCGTCGCCTGCGACAAGACCCGGGGTCTTCCACACCACGTCGAACTGGCCGTTGGCTTTGATTTCGCCAATGAACACCGGCTTGGTGATGTGATGGTTCGGAAGCATCTTGGAGGTGCCGCCGGTCAGGTTCTTGGCTTCGATGCCGGGCAGCGCGTCGATCACCTTGTCCGGATCGGTCGACTTCACCTTCTCGACCGCCTTGACCCACATGTCGAAGCCGATCACGTGCGCTTCCATCGGATCGTTGGTCACGCGCTTCGGATTCTTGGTGTAGGTCTGCCACGCCTTGATGAACTTCTCGTTCTCCGGCGACTTGATCGACTGGAAGTAGTTCCAGGCGGCGAGATGGCCGAGCAGCGGCTTGGTGTCGATGCCGGCGAGCTCTTCCTCACCCACCGAGAACGCGACGACCGGGATGTCCTTCGCCTTGATGCCCTGGTTGCCGAGTTCCTTGTAGAAGGGGACGTTGGCGTCGCCGTTGATGGTCGAGACCACCGCGGTCTTCTTGCCGGCCGAGCCGAACTTCTTGATGTCGGCCACGATCGTCTGCCAGTCGGAATGACCGAACGGCGTGTAGTTGATCATGATGTCTTCCTGGGCGACACCCTTCGACTTCAGGTAGGCCTCCAGGATCTTGTTGGTGGTGCGCGGATAGACGTAGTCGGTGCCCGCGAGCACCCAGCGCTTCACCTTCTCGTCCTTCATCAGATAGTCGACGGCGGGGATCGCCTGCTGGTTCGGCGCAGCACCCGTGTAGAACACGTTGCGCTCGCTCTCCTCGCCCTCGTACTGCACGGGGTAGAACAGGATGCTGTTCAGCTCCTTGAAGACCGGGAGCACGGACTTGCGCGACACCGAGGTCCAGCAGCCGAACACGACCGCGACCTTGTCCTTGGTGATCAGCTCGCGCGCCTTTTCGGCGAACAGCGGCCAGTTCGAGGCAGGATCGACCACGACGGCTTCGAGCTTCTTGCCGTTGACGCCGCCCTTCTTGTTCTGCTCGTCGATGAGGAAGAGGATGGTGTCCTTCAGCGTGGTTTCGCTGATGGCCATGGTGCCGGAGAGAGAATGAAGGACGCCGACCTTGATGGTGTCGTCCGCGGCCTTGGCGCCAGTCAATGAAGCCAGACCCATCATCAGTCCGGCGGTCGCGGCGAGAACGCCACGGCGGCTAAATGACGCCGCTATATCGTGAGTGGATTTGTTAAGCATGGATGTATCATCTCCCTGACGCAGACGTGAAAAAGACGCTGCGAAACGGCCCCACGGCCGCCTGCGATTAATGGAATCGCAAGAACCATGCCATGGGCTGGGCACATGCCAACCTATTGGTCAGATTATATAATTTCGCTGCAATCCAACTTTTGCCGCAGTCCGATTGCCCAAATCTTGGGCGAATAAAATGTATGCCAATGCGGCAGACAGGTTATTTTTTAAGCAAAACAATAACCCTGTCTAAATTTCCGGCATAACTATTTCTGCACTGCAATCACGGTTTGAGGCCGCGTTGCCTTGAAACCGCCCCCTGAATGTTCCATATGGAGGTTCGAGACCTCTTGCGAATCAAGGGGTCGTAGCGAGCCGCGTGTTCTTAAGCCCTTTCCGGGCCTCTGGCTTGCCCCATCCCATCAAGCCATCCGACACCCCAAACACGCAGGTGTCTATTCGACACCCTTATTGCGCGTGCCCCGCTGATTGCGCTGGGCGCTCGCTTTCGACATGGAAAGAACCCATCTTTTGACTTCCTTTCAGGACTTCGGCCTTGCCGAACCCATCGCGCGTGCTCTCGCCGAAGAGAATTACGTCACCCCCACCCCCATCCAGGCCCAGACGATTCCCACGGCACTGACCGGCCGCGACGTCGTCGGCATCGCCCAGACCGGCACCGGCAAGACCGCGTCCTTCGCGCTGCCGATCCTGCACCGCCTGCTCGAGAACCGCATCAAGCCGCAGCCGAAGACCTGCCGCGTGCTGGTGCTCTCGCCCACCCGCGAGCTGTCCGGCCAGATCCTCGATAGCTTCAACGCCTACGGCCGCCACATCCGGCTGTCCTCGACGCTCGCCATCGGCGGCGTGCCGATGGGCCGCCAGGTTCGCGCGCTGATGCCTGGCCTCGAGGTCTTGGTGGCGACCCCCGGCCGGCTGCTCGACCTCGTACAGAGCAACGGGCTGAAGCTTGGAAGCGTCGAATTCCTCGTGCTCGACGAGGCCGATCGCATGCTCGACATGGGCTTCATCAACGACATCCGTAAAATCGTCGCCAAGCTGCCGATCAAGCGGCAGACGCTGTTCTTCTCGGCCACCATGCCGAAGGACATCGCCGAGCTCGCCGACGCGATGCTGCGGGACCCCGCCCGCGTTGCGGTCACCCCGGTGTCCTCGACCGCCGAGCGGATCAACCAGCGCATCGTCCAGGTTGATTTCTCCGCCAAGCCCGCCTTCCTGACCAAGCTCCTGAAGGACGAGCCGGTCAATCGCGCGCTGGTCTTCACCCGCACCAAGCATGGTGCCGACAAGGTCGTGAAGACACTTGAGAAGGCCGGCATCGCCGCCAGCGCCATTCATGGCAACAAGTCACAGAACCATCGCGAGCGGACGCTCGCCCAGTTCCGTTCCGGCGAGATCCGCACCCTGGTCGCCACCGACATCGCCGCCCGCGGCATCGATGTCGACGGCATCAGCCACGTCATCAATTTCGACCTGCCGAACGTGCCCGAGACCTATGTGCACCGCATCGGTCGCACCGCGCGTGCCGGCGCCGAAGGCACCGCGATCTCGCTGGTCGCCGGCGGCGAGGAACTGAGCTATCTCCGCGACATCGAGCGACTGATCAAGGTGGCGCTCCCGCGCGAGGATCTCCGCACCGATGCCGGGCGCCGCGATGCGGGTCCGCCCCCGCCGCAGCAACGACAGGGCCGGCCGGGCCGCCCGGGCCAGCGTCCGCAAGGCGCAAGGCATGGTGAGGGACGTCACACTGACGGACGACGCACCGACGAAAGGCATGCCGACGGACGCCACCATAGCGCCGGCAAGCATAGCGACGGAAGGCCCGGCGAAGGTCGGCACGGTGACGGAAGGCATGTTGACGGACGTCCCGGTGGTAGCCAGAAGGTCTCGAAGGGGTCTCGCCGCCAACGGTCCGGTGGTAAGACGCATTCTTCCCCAACCGAGCGCCCGGAACAGCGTTCCGCGCATAGCGCCGGCAAGCCCGATGGGATACAAGGCGTGGCCTTTTTACGCCGCGAGAGTCGGCCGATGGGCCAACCGACCCGCAAACCCTATTCGCACTAGCCGTCCACGACCTGGAGAAATTCATGGCTAAGGAAGAGCTGATCCAGTTCGAAGGACTGGTCACCGAAATCCTCCCCGACGCGCGCTACCGCGTGCAGCTCGACGCCGGGCACGAGATCGTCGCCTACACCGCCGGCAAGATGAAGAAGAACCGCATCAAGACGCTGGCGGGTGACCGCGTGACCGTGGAAATGTCGCCCTACGACCTCGAGAAGGGCCGGCTGATTTTCCGCCACAAGGACGAACGTCCGAGTGGCATGGGCGGGCCTCCCCGTCCCGGACAGCGTGGTGGCCAGTTCCGCCGCCGTTGATCGGCTTCCAGCATCTCGGCTGCGAAAGTAAAATTCTGACCTGTATGCTGATCCGCCGTGTCGATCGCGGCGGATCAAAAAATCGTGCACGTCAGGATTGTTTTGGTGCCTTAATTCCAATAAAATCACTCATCGATTTTCGGCCGGACGACATTGGCATCCACCGGTACAGCCGGTTCAGACACGCTGACGACCCTTCCAGAAACTCGATCTAACCCGCCTGCGAAAGTAGGCTTCGACACTGCACATCTGAGAAGGAACTACCCCGTGAGCATGGGAACCGTGAAGTGGTTTAACGCGACCAAGGGCTTTGGCTTCATCCAGCCCGACGATGGCGGCCAGGACGTCTTCGTACACATCAGCGCCGTCGAGCGCGCCGGTCTCGGCACGCTGCGTGAAGGTCAGAAGGTCTCTTACGAGATCGTGGCCGACCGCCGTTCCGGCAAGTCGGCAGCGGACAACCTCCGCGCCGCCGGTTGAGCCCACGGGCCTTTGGCCCGTACGGCTCTAGCGAGCAAGCAAAAGGAAAAGGCCGTGCGCAACGCACGGCCTTTTTTCATGTCCGAAAGAGCGGATGGACTCAGCAGGTCGTACCGGCCGCATCCGCGCTGTCGTAGACGCAACTGGACAACGCGTTCGTCTTGCGAGCTCGTCTTGCTAGTTCGTTTTGGCGGCCGCGCCGGCATTGCCGCTGGCGTTGTTGTTCAACGAACCGGCCTGGCTCATCGTGTTGTTGAAATAGTTATCGCTGTCGCCGAGCGTCACGCGGCGCTGGCACAGCGGCATGCAGCTGTAGGACTCGCGCTCGACCCCGCGATAGACGGTGACGAGCCGGTCGCTCGGACCTTCGACCTGGATCTGACGGTCGACCAGGATCTCACCGCCCCGGTCGAGCGCGATGAAATTGGTGGCACCGTAGCCCTTCCCGGTCACGACGATCATGCCGCCGGGCTGGAGCGTGACGTCGGCGATCAGGGGATTGCCGACCACGATGGTCGCCACCTTGCCGGGCAGCCTGACCAGCTTGGCCTGGTCGACATTGACGGCGATGGTATCGGCGGTCGCCTCGGCAAGGCTGGCGGCCGGCGATGCCAGCACCGCAGCCGCAACCAGAAGACAAACGCGCGCATGACGGCGCAGCAACTCTTTACGCATACTCTTACCCCCGGGACGTCACAAACCGGCAGAAGCGATTCGATACACAGCGGAGCCGGTGCCCGACCCGGCTAACCTGCCCTTAATTCGTGAACGTTCCGCAAACTCGCCGACTATTGTTTGAACGGACTGAGCGTTTTGCTGCCTCAGAATATCCCTTACTGGCGGAACGGATAAGCGAGCTGGCCCCCGATCTCCTTCGGCATGGTCGCTTCGTCCTTGCCGTAGTCCTGCGGCAGTTTCCCCTCCGGCATGCGGAAGGTGCCGAACAGCACGTCCCAGATCGGAAACGTCCCGGCAAAATTGGTGTCACCGCCCTCTTCGAGCGCGGTGTGGTGCCAGCGGTGGAACACCGGCGTCGCCAGCACATATTTGAACGGCCCGAAGGTCCAGTTCAGGTTGGCGTGCACGAAGGCCGAATGGAAGGTGGTGAACGGACCGAGCCAGATCATGACGTTCGGGGAGATGCCGGCCATCAGCAGCACGACGTCGACGCCGATCGTCCCGAGCATGAGATTGACGGGATGGAAGCGGGCCGCGGAAATCCACCCGATCTCCTCCGACGAATGATGGATGGCGTGGTACTTCCAGAATCCGCCGTCGTGGAACAGCCGGTGCAGCCAATACAGCATGAAGTCAGACAGCACCAGGAACAGTATGGCCTGTACCCACAGCGGCAACGCCGCCAGCGGGCCATGGCCATTGTCGTAGAAGGCGATCAGGTCGTCCGCGTCGTGGATGTTGAAGACTGCACCGGCACCGACGATCAGGAGTCCGATCCGCATGGTGCGGGCGAACACCGGAACGAAGAACCAGTAGCAGATGTCGGTGAGGATCTCGCGCTTGCGCCACCACGGCGCGCCGGGATTGCAGGCCCAGAAATGCTCGAGCACGGTGAAGACCGCCGCGAGCACGAAGGTGACGGGGACCATCTTCTGGATGGTCTCGCCGAGCATCAAGGCGACTTGCATGGGCAGGCTCGACATCGTCGCCTCTCTTCCAAACTTCTGATCCCGCTTAGGCCTACTCCCCGAAATTTAAGGGAGGGTGAAGTCCACGGCGCGCTTGGGGCGCATTTGGAACAGGAAGAATTTCGATTGCGTCCTTAAGGCCAAATTCACTCTGGGCAAAAGCATCGGGCTGGAAGCGGGTTTGCCCGATCGAATTAACTCTACCGAAAGAGCTCGGATCTCATGTTTATCGCGTCAAGCACAGCGCCGAACGAGGCGATCACACCCCAGACGGAGTTTAGTTCATGAAGAACCTGATTGCGCGTTTCGCGAAGGATGAATCCGGCGCCACCGCCATCGAATACGGCCTGATTGCCGCCGGCATCGCACTGGCCATCATCACCGTCGTCAACAACCTCGGCAGCTCGCTGAACACCAAGTTCGGCTCGATCAGCTCCTCGCTGAAGTAAGCGACCGACCAACGACGGCAAAAGCCCCGGACCTCCGGGGCCTTTGTTTTTCTGAATGCGGCGAGTTCCAGTGGCGTTACGCGAGTACAGAACCGAAGCCGCGGTTGCGGCGAGCGAGGCGGAGGCGGCCGAGACCTCTTCGCCAGCGTACTGGGTTTGCCTTGCGCTGCTGCTCGCGACGGCCGTCCTCGCCGCGCGCATTGCCAGCATCTGGTGAGTGCGCCTCCGGCAGGCTCCTGCTCGCAGCGCCGCTGCCGCCGTTGTCGGTTTGTTTAGCACTGGCGGCTAGCATGCGGCGACACCCCGATCCCGCGATGAACCCAAGCTCAAGACGCCGCCCATGATCCTCGACCTTGCGCGCCTTCTGCTCTTCCCGGCCCTGATGGCCTTCGCCGCCGCGAGCGATCTCTTCACGATGACCATCTCGAACCGCGTGTCGCTGGCGCTGATCGCGGGCTTCTTCGCGCTCGCGTTCGCCGGTGGCATGGCACCTTACGAGATGCTGAGCCATGTCGGCGCCGGCGCACTGCTCCTCGTCGTGGCCTTCGGCTGCTTTGCGATGGGCTGGATGGGCGGCGGCGACGCCAAGGTCGCGGCTTCAGTCGCGCTCTGGTTCGGCTTCGCGCAATTGATGGATTTCCTGCTCTACGCCTCGCTGTTCGGCGGAGCGCTGACGCTGCTCCTGCTCCAGTTCCGGCAATGGCCATTGCCTTACGGGCTGGCGGGCCAGGCCTGGCTGGCACGGCTGCACGACAAGGAGAGCGGCATTCCTTACGGCATCGCGCTCACGCTCGGCGCGCTGATGGTCTATCCGGAGACCGAATGGGTGAAGGCGATCGACCTCGCTCACCTCGCACTGCGCTGAACGCATCGGGTAAGCCGGCGTTAAGCCGATTTAGATACGCCTCATTAACCATGCTTTGACGAATAGCTGGTCAACTGCCGATTACGGCGGCGGCTGCGTCGCGGCGTTTTGTGGAAAGTGAAGCGTATGAATAGGGCACGCATTGTCGTCCTGACGGTCGCCATCTGCGCCGGCGGTGTCGCCGCGTACCTGGCGAGCGGCTCGGACTCTGCGCCGCCACCGGCGGCTCCGGTCGCACAGCTTCCGACCGTCGACGTCCTGGTCGCCAAGAACGACATCGGCCTCGGCCAGACCGTGAAGCCGGAAGACGTGCAATGGCAGACCTGGCCGGCTGCGACCGCGAGCTCCACCTTCATCCGCCGCAACGAGCGCCCCGAGGGCGCAACCCAGGTCATCGGCTCGATCGCCCGCGCGCCCTTCATCCAGGGTGAGCCGATCCGCGACCAGAAGCTGGTCAGGGCCGAGGGCTCCGGCTTCATGGCGGCGATCCTGCCGACCGGCATGCGCGCGATCTCGACCGAGATCTCGCCGGAGACCGGCGCGGGCGGCTTCATCCTGCCCAACGACCGCGTCGACGTGCTTCTGACGCGCCGCCTCAAGAACGCCGACCAGGGCGCCGGCGCCCAGGACATCGTCACGTCCGAGATCATCCTGGCCAACGTCCGCGTGCTGGCCATCGACCAGGCGCCGAAGGAAAAGGACGGCCAGAACGCCGTGGTGGGCAAGACCGTCACGCTCGAGCTCAATCCCGCGCAGACGGCGACGCTCTCCGCGGCCCGGCAGAGCGGCACGCTGTCGCTCGCGCTGCGCAGCATCGCCGACGTCAAGATGAGCGAGATCACGCTCGATGATTCCGCGAAGCGCGATGGCGTTTCGATTATTCGCTACGGCATCCCAAGCGCGACGGCGAAGGCACGATGAGGACTGTCGATATGAAATGCAG
Source organism: Bradyrhizobium sp. LA2.1 (assembly GCF_040547725.1). Taxonomy (NCBI): domain Bacteria; kingdom Pseudomonadati; phylum Pseudomonadota; class Alphaproteobacteria; order Hyphomicrobiales; family Nitrobacteraceae; genus Bradyrhizobium; species Bradyrhizobium sp. LA2.1. The sequence goes on along the minus strand of NZ_JBEPQI010000011.1, from coordinate 29,435 downwards.
GGCAGATTTGGCGACGATGCGAGCCTCAATGGTCCGCGCCCTGTCGTTTTCGGCCGCCTTCGCGCTGACGCTGAACCCGGTGCTCACCCCGGCGATCGCCGCCGACTACCGCCCCGTGGCGCAGGTCGCGGCCGACGGTCAGATGAACGCACGCTTCCTCTCGCTCGGCGTCGGCAAGTCGATCGTGATCGACCTGCCGCGCGACATCAAGGACGTGCTTGTCGCCGATCCCAAGATCGCCAATGCGGTGGTCCGCTCGTCGCAGCGCGCCTACATCATCGGCGCCTCGGTCGGCCAGACCAACATCGTGTTCTTCGATTCCGCCGGCCAGCAGATCGCGGCCTATGACATCGCGGTCAAGCGCGACCTCAACGGCCTGCGCGCGGCGCTCAAGCAGGTCCTGCCCAATTCCGACATCCAGATCGACGGCCTCGGCGACGGTGTCGTCCTGACAGGCTCGGCGGCGAACCCGCTGGAAGCGCAGCAGGCCAATGATCTCGCCGCGCGCCTCGCCGGCGGTGCCGAAAAGGTGGTGAACTCGATCGTGGTCCGCGGCCGCGACCAGGTCATGCTGAAGGTGACCGTCGCCGAAGTCGCGCGCACCATCATCAAGCAGCTTGGCATCGATCTCACCGCGAACCTGAACTACGGCACCTCGGTGGTGAGCTTCACCAACTCCAACCCCTTCACGGCTCTTGGCAAGAATCTGGTGGACGGCAACGCTCTGACCACGAAGTTCGGCGCGACGCCGTCGGTGCAGGCGACCCTGCGCGCGATGGAGAGCGCCGGCGTGATCCGGACGCTGGCCGAGCCGAACCTGACCGCGATCTCCGGTGAGTCCGCGACCTTCATCGCCGGCGGCGAATTCCCGGTACCGGCGGGCTATGCGTGCGATCCCACCACGCATGTCTGTACCACCCAGATCAGCTTCAAGAAGTTCGGTATCTCGCTCAACTTCACCCCCATCGTGCTGAGCGAGGGCAAGATCAGCCTGCGCGTGATGACCGAGGTCTCGGAACTGTCGAACGAAAATTCGATCACGCTGTCGCAGGCCGTGACCTCGAACTCGGTGAACTCGCTGACGGTGCCCTCGATCAAGACCCGCCGCGCCGAAACCTCGCTCGAAATTCCCTCCGGCGGCGCGATGGCCATGGCCGGCCTGATCCAGCAGCAGACCAAGCAGGCGGTCAGCGGGTTGCCGGGACTGATGCAGCTCCCGATCCTCGGCACGCTGTTCCGCAGCCGTGACTTCGTCAACAACGCGACCGAGCTGGTGGTGATCGTGACGCCCTATGTCGTTCGCGCGGCGTCGCCAAAGGACCTGTCGCGGCCGGATGACGGCTTCGCCGCGCCTGCAGATCCGCAGGCCGAGCTGCTCGGCAATATCAACCGCATCTACGGCGTGCCCGGCCGGACCGAACCGGCCAAGAACTACCGCGGCACCTACGGCTTCATTACCGACTGAGGCGGAACGGGGATTTCACGATGATCACAGCACCACCCCAGATTCGCAAACGCGCCATCCGTTTCGGTGGCGCGCTCGTCGGCATGGCGCTCGCCCTCGGCGGCTGCCAGCACAACGAAGCGGTCACGGCCTCCATCCCCGACGATTACAAGCAGCGCCATCCGATCGCGATCGAGGAGCAGAACCGCTCGATCGTCGTCTTCGTCGGCCACGCCCGCGGCGGATTGACCGCCGCCCAGCGCGCCGACGTGATGGGCGTCGCCTCGGCCTGGCTGCACGAAGGCACCGGCGCCATCCGCATCGACGTGCCGTCCGGCACGCCCAATGCGCGTCCGGTCGCGGACACGATGCGCGAGATCCAGGCGATGCTGGCGGGCGCGGGCGTTCCGCCGCGCGGCGTCAACATTCGCCCCTACCAGCCGGAAGACAGGCGCTTCCTGCCGCCGATCCGGCTCACCTATTCCAAGATCGCCGCGGTCGCGGGTCCCTGTGGCCTGTGGCCGGACGACATCGGCCCCTCGATGAAGAACAAGAGCTGGTTCGAGAACAAGGACTATTACAATTACGGCTGCGCCTATCAGCGCAACATGGCGGCGATGATCGACAATCCGTCGGACCTCGAGCAGCCGCGGCCTGAAACGCCGTCCTATACGGCGCGTCGCATCACGGCCTTCGAGAAGTATCGCAAGGGAACGACGACGGCAACCACCTATCCTGAGGCCGAAAAGGCCAAACTCAGCGACACCGGCAAATGATCAGCTACGCTCGCCAGACTCAACAAGAGCAGTCCGAGGCGCCGACGCCGGTCGAGGAGCATATTGCTCCCTCACCGCGCGTGTCGGTCCAGGCTTTCTGCGAGACCGTCGAGACCGCTGCCGCGGTGCAGTCGGCCGGCGAAGACCGTCGTCTCGGCAAGGCCCATCTGAAGATCCAGATGGGCGGCATGGCGGCCGCGATCGAAGCCTACCGCTCGGCGCCGACGCCGAACGTGATCGTGCTCGAGAGCGACGGCCGCAACGATCTTCTGACCGGCCTCGACCATCTCGCCACGGTCTGCGACGCCGGCACCCGCGTGGTCGTGATCGGCCGCATCAACGACGTCACGCTCTACCGCGAGCTGGTGCGCCGCGGCGTCAGCGACTACGTGCTCGCGCCGGTCGGCGCGATCGACGTCGTGCGCTCGATCTGCAACCTGTTCTCGGCGCCCGAAGCCAAGGCGGTCGGCCGCATCATTGCCGTGGTCGGCGCCAAGGGCGGCGTCGGCGCGTCCACCATCTCCCACAACGTCGCCTGGGCGATCGCGCGCGACCTCGCAATGGACTCGGTCGTCGCCGATCTCGACCTCGCCTTCGGCACCGCCGGGCTCGACTACAACCAGGACCCGCCGCAAGGTATTGCGGATGCCGTGTTCTCGCCGGATCGCGTCGACACCGCCTTCATCGACCGCCTGCTGTCGAAATGCACCGACCATCTCAGCCTGCTGGCGGCGCCGGCGACGCTCGACCGGGTCTATGATTTCGGCACCGACGCCTTCGATGCCGTGTTCGACACGCTGCGCTCCACCATGCCGTGCATCGTGCTCGACGTTCCGCATCAATGGTCGGGCTGGACCAAGCGCGCCCTGATCGGGGCGGACGACATCCTGATTGTGGCAGCGCCTGATCTCGCCAATCTGCGCAACACCAAGAACCTGTTCGATCTGCTGAAGGCCTCGCGGCCCAACGATCGGCCTCCGCTCTACTGCCTGAACCAGGTCGGCGTCCCGAAACGGCCCGAAATTGCCGCCGCCGAGTTCGCCAAGGCGATCGAGAGCCAGCCGGTCGTCTCGATCCCGTTCGAACCGCAGATCTTCGGCTCGGCCGCCAACAACGGCCAGATGATCGCGGAGATCTCCGCCAACCACAAGTCGATCGAAATGTTCCTTCAAATCGCCCAGCGCCTGACCGGCCGCAGCGAGACGAAGAAGCAAAAGTCTTCCTTGCTTTCACCCCTGATTGACAAGTTGCGGGGAAAATAAGCCGCCGCATGGAGTTGTTAAGTGTTCGGTAAGCGTAGCGGAACAGACACCGATACTCGGGCTCCCAAGCCCGGCGCCGTGTCGCCAGAGCCTGCCCAGGCTCCGGCGCCCGCGGTGTCGCGCGCGCCGCCCCCGCCGGCCGTCGCCTCGCCGCCGCTTGCCCCCGCCCGGCCGGCGCCGGCCATGGAATCCCGCCGCTCGGACAATTACTACGAGGTCAAGGCGACGATCTTCGGTGCGCTGATCGAGGCCATCGACCTCGCCCAGCTCGCGAAGCTCGACTCCGAGTCCGCGCGCGAGGAAATCCGCGACATCGTCAACGAGATCATCGCGATCAAGAATATCGTGATGTCGATCGCCGAGCAGGAAGAGCTGCTCGACGATATCTGCAACGACGTTCTCGGCTACGGCCCGCTGGAGCCTCTGCTGTCGCGCGACGACATCGCCGACATCATGGTCAACGGCGCCGACACCGTCTACATCGAAGTCGCCGGCAAGATCCAGCGCACCGGCATCCGCTTCCGCGACAATCAGCAGCTCCTCAACATCTGCCAGCGCATCGTCAGCCAGGTCGGCCGGCGCGTCGACGAATCCTCGCCGATCTGCGACGCGCGCCTCGCCGACGGCTCCCGCGTCAACGCCATCGTGCCGCCGCTGTCGATCGACGGGCCCACGCTCACCATTCGAAAATTCAGGAAAGACAAGCTGACGCTGGATCAGCTGGTCAGGTTCGGCGCGATCTCGCCGGAGGGCGCGGAAATCCTCCAGATCATCGGCCGCGTCCGCTGCAACGTGCTGATCTCCGGCGGCACCGGCTCCGGCAAGACCACGCTGCTCAACTGCCTGACCAACTACATCGAGCACGACGAGCGCATCATCACCTGCGAGGACGCGGCCGAGCTCCAGCTCCAGCAGCCGCACGTGGTGCGCCTCGAAACCCGTCCGCCCAACATCGAGGGCGAAGGCCAGGTCACCATGCGCGAATTGGTGCGCAACTGCCTGCGTATGCGCCCCGAACGCATCATCGTCGGCGAAGTCCGCGGACCCGAGGCGTTCGACCTGCTCCAGGCCATGAACACCGGTCATGACGGCTCGATGGGCACGCTCCACGCCAACAATCCGCGCGAAGCACTGTCGCGCTGCGAATCCATGATCACGATGGGCGGCTTCTCACTGCCCTCGCGCACCATCCGCGAGATGATCTGCGCTTCGATCGACGTCATCGTCCAGGCCGCGCGCCTGCGCGACGGCTCGCGCCGCATCACGCACATCACCGAGGTGATGGGCATGGAAGGCGACACCATCATCACCCAGGACATCTTCCTCTACGACATGGTCGGCGAGGACGCCAACGGCAAGATCATCGGCCGGCACCGCTCGACCGGCATCGGCCGCCCGAAATTCTGGGAGCGTGCGCGCTATTACGGCGACGAGAAGCGCCTTGCCGCTGCGCTCGATGCGGCGGAAGTCGCGCCGAAGACATGAGCAGATCGGCGCAGCCATGAATATGCAGGTCCTTGCCCTCGCCTTCCTCGCCACTGCCGCCGTCGGCGGCATCGCCTGGGTGTTCCTTTATCCGCTCCTGTCCGGAGAACGGAAGGCGGAAAACCGCCGTGCCTCGATCGCGCGCGCCGATGCGCCCGCGGCCAAGCAGACCGAAAAGAGCCAGCGGTCGCGCCGCGAGCAGGTCGAGACGTCGCTCAAGGATCTCGAGGCGCGGCGCCAGCAGGAGAAGAGCGTTCCGCTCGGTGTTCGCCTGTCGCAGGCAGGGCTCGACTGGACGCCACAGAAATTCTGGATCGTGTCCGCCGTCGTGGCGGGAGTGCTGTTCGCGGCCGCCATGTTCGTCGGCGGCGGCCTGCTTGGCGCCGCCGGCCTTGCCTTTGCCGGCGGCTTCGGCCTGCCGCGCTGGGCGCTGGGCTTCCTGAAGAAGCGACGCGAAAACAAATTCCTGGCGGCGCTGCCCGATGCGGTCGACGTGATCGTTCGCGGCATCAAGGCGGGCCTGCCGCTGTTTGAATCGATCAAGGTCGTCGCCGCCGACTCGCCTGAGCCGCTGCGCAGCGAGTTCCTGGCCATCATCGAGACCCAGGCGATCGGCATGCCGCTCGGCGAGGCCTGCTCGCGTCTGTACGAGCGCATGCCGCTGCCGGAAGCCAACTTCTTCGGCATCGTCATCTCGATCCAGCAAAAATCCGGCGGCAACCTCTCCGAAGCGCTCGGCAACCTCTCCAAGGTGCTGCGCGACCGCAAGAAGATGAAGGAAAAGATCCAGGCAATGTCGATGGAGGCCAAGGCCTCGGCCGGCATCATCGGTTCGCTGCCGCCGATCGTGATGTTCCTCGTCTATCTCACGACTCCGCACTACATCTCGCTGCTTTGGATCCATCCGACCGGCCAGCTCATGCTGGTCGGCTGCGTCGTCTGGATGTCGATTGGCATCATGGTGATGAAGAAGATGATCAATTTCGATTTCTAACGGTGCCGTATGGTCGAATTCCTCGTTTCGAAACTGCATGATGTCCGCTTCATGACCATGCTGCTGGCGGCCATCGCCGCCAGCGCCACCGTCTATACGCTGGTGATGCCGCTTTTCGCCGGCGAAGGCCTCGCCAAGCGCATGAAGGCGGTGGCGAGCGAGCGCGAGCGCATCCGCCAGCGCGAGCGCGAGCGCCTCAACAAGAGCGAGAAGGTCTCGCTGCGCCAAACGCCGAAGCAGGTCGTCTCCCGGGTCGTCGAGGACTTCAACCTCACCAAATGGCTCGCGCAGGAAGCCGCGCGCGACAAGCTTATCATGGCGGGCTATCGCGGCCAGGCGCCCTACATCACCTTCCTCTTCGCCCGCATGGTGGCTCCGCTCGTGCTGTTCGTCGGCTCGATCATCTACGTGTTCCTGATCGCGCATATGCAGCAGTCGATGCCGATCAAGATCGGCATCTGCATCGGCGCGGCCTATCTCGGCCTTCAGGCGCCGATGCTGTTCCTCAAGAATGCGATCTCCAAGCGCCAGCTATCGATCAAGCGCGCCTTCCCCGATGCGCTCGACCTGCTCCTGATCTGCATCGAATCCGGCATGTCGGTCGAAATGGCGTTCCGGAAGGTCGCTACCGAAATCGTTGGCCAGTCGATCGCGCTGTCCGAGGAGTTCACCCTGACCACGGCCGAGCTGTCCTATTTGCAGGATCGCAAAGTCGCCTATGAGAACCTGGCGCGGCGCACCGGGCTCGAGGGCGTCAAGTCGGTGTGTCTCGCGCTTCAGCAGGCGGAGCGCTACGGCACCCCGCTCGGGCATTCCTTGCGCGTCATGGCGCAGGAAAACCGCGACATGCGCATGAACGAGGCCGAGAAGAAGGCCGCCGCGCTGCCGCCGAAGTTGACGGTGCCGATGATCCTGTTCTTCCTCCCGGTGCTGTTCGTCGTCATTCTCGGACCGACCGGCATCAAGATCAGCGAGCTGCACTGACGTCGAGACGCGGACCGCGCGCGGTCCGCCGGCAGCTTCAGGATTGCAAGATCAGGTTCTGATCAGTCGGGCTGGCTGAGCGAGGCGACCGGCGTCCGCTTCGGTGCCCCACGCGGAGCGTCGCTGCGGCTCAGCATTTCCTTCAGGTAAGCGACATTGGCCGCGGCCTGGTCCGGCGGCAGGTCGGCCTTCACGATCGTCTCGGCTTCGGCGAAGCGGCCCTGGAGACCGACGACGAGGCCGAGATTCTGCCGCACCCGCGTACTGGCGCGCGGCGAGGCGTAGGCCTGCCGCAACGCCTCTTCGGCCTTCGGCAGGTCCTTCGACAACATGTAGGACAGGCCGAGATTGGAGAGCACGCCGGGATCGCCCGGTGCGATCCTCAACGAGCTCGCATAATAGGAACGCGCCTCGTCGTGGCGGCCCATCTGATCGAGCGCCGTGCCCTGCACCGAGAGCAGGCGCCAGTCCGGATTGTCGGGCGAGTGCGCCTTCGACAGCACGTCGAAGGCTTGCTGAAAATTGCCGTTGTCGGCGAGCGCGCGGCCATACTGCGCGAGCAGCGCCTTGTTGCCGGGATTGGCGATGGTCGCCTGCTCGAGCACGGCGGCGGCCTGGGCGCGCTGGCCGTTGGCGCGCAAGGCCTGGCCGTAGCCGAGCGCCGCGTCGGCGTCCTTGGGATTGGCACGGTAGCGCTCGCCATAGACCTCGACGGCGCGCGCGGGATCGGCGGGGGCGGCTTCCGTCCGCGGCCCGACAGAGCCCGTGACGTCGGAGAGTTTCGACATGGCCGTGCAGCCGCCGAGGCCCATGGCCACTGCCGCCACCAGCGAAGTGGACGCGAGAAGCCGGGCAAGACTGAACCGTTGACGCATGACGCTTTTGACTCACGAGCCGATTGATCGAGCCGAACGCGCCAGCAATAGACTGTTAACCCTAACGGCCGGTTAACGTCAGCCTGGCTGCCCCTCACGGCGGTGTCTGCGGCGGCGGCTCGCCACCGAGGGCCAGCTCGAGACCGAGCACCTTCACCGGCTCGTTCAGGTCGTGCAGCAGCAATTGCAGCCGCCGCGCCTGGGCAACATCGACGCCCGCGCTCGGCATCCCGGGCCATTCGCGCCGGAAGTCGTCGCGATTGACCAGCCGCTTCGCAAGCAGCTCGTCGAGCTGAACATCGTCAATGCCGAGCACGTCGGCGCAGTGCTCGATCAAGCGGCGCAGCAACAACTTCACCGCGGCCAGCGCCTCGGCGTCATCCCTGCGCTCCGATCTCGCGAACTTGCCCCCGATATCGGCCCAGACCCATGAGGTGACGAGATAGGCGTGGAGCGCGCTCGGCCAATCCACCTCGCCGTCGGCATAGAAAGCGCGGCGCATCAGCAGCCGGCGGGCCTGTGCGACAACTTGATCGCGCTTCAGCATCGCACATGAGGCGATCTCGATGGCCGACTGGACGGCGGGATCGCGGGAAAAATCCCGTCCTGCCGGCAACCTGATGACGCCGTCCGGCAGGTTCGAGTCGAGCAGCCCGAAGGTGCCGTCGTTGCGCGGCCGCGAATAGCGTGTGATTGCGAACTGGTGCTCCGCGCCGCCGGCCTGGGACGATGCGCCAAAATGAATGATGTTGAAGCCGGCATCGTCACCGGCCTGCCCGGTCGAGGACGGACAGGAGAGCACGTAGATCGTACGCCAGAAGGCTTCGCCGCTCGCGCTCCGCGTGGCACGCGGATCCGGGATCGAATAGCGGGTGAGCCCCTCGACATGCCGGTGTCCGTGCAGGACCAGATTGACGTTGAGCGACGTCGCCGCTTCGAGGAAAGTTGCGGGCGCCGCTAGATACATCAGCGGTTCGTCGGGCACGCCGAGAAACCGCTTTCCTTCGCCGGTCGCCTGCGGCAGCGGATGATGATGCAACGCCAGCACGCGCACCAGGTTTTCCGCCGGCTCGGCATAGTCGGCGCGCCCCACGGATCCCATGCTGCCCGCGAGCTCGACGCTCAGCCGGGCGGAATCCGCGACAAGCGCGCTGTAGGCGCTCTCGTCGATATGGCCGCTCGCGAGCGTTGAGAGGCTTGCGCGGTTGGAGTCCAGCAGCACCAGATCGAGGCCAGCCTGGCGGTAATAGACGCTCTTGGAGCTCCGCGGCAGATGCAAATAATCATAGACGTCGTGGCGGCCTGCGCGCTGGCTCGGGCGCTTGACGTCGTGATTGCCCGCGACCGCCTGGATGTCGGTGAACAGTCCGGTCTGCCGGAAGGACGCGATGACGGCGAGCGCTTCGTCCAGCGCGCGCGGCGTCGGGTCGTCCACGAGATCACCCGTGATCAGCAGAATGCGATCGGGAACGTCCGCGAAGTCCACCATCGCCTCGCGGATTGCGGCACCGAGCGCCTCGATCGTCGCCAGCAGCCGGCCTGACCCGTCCAGATGCAGGTCGGAAATCTGCGCAATAACGAACGCTCTATCCATTTTGCGCCGCTCATTTGCGAATGCTGCGCCGCCCAAACGATGAGAAGAATGCTTTCGACGAACAGGTTTGGCCGGATATCAAGCCGGCCCGCCGCGTTGCTGCGCAAGATGCCAGCAGAACCGCACGGCACAATCTAAAATATCCATCAATAATGCCACAACCGCGGCGCTAGTAAAGCCCCGCGGCCGCGCGCTCGTGAACGGCAGTTCTCAGCATGGATACGAGATCCGCCCGGCGATGGTTTCGCTCACCCGATCAATATTCGATGGCAAGCCGCTTGCGGATTTCGTCGATGCGCTTGTCGAGCGCATCGAACCGCGCGTGGACGGAACGGTCGTGGAGATAGAAGACGTAACCGCCGGCAAGGAATGCGAAGATCCAGTGATGATGCTCGACATAACCAAAAATCGCCTCGACGGCCTGGCCGATGAATGTGACCACGCTCCACACAAATTCCATTGCAGTTTCCTCCCGGCAGGCCTCGTCTTCGGCCGCCGGTCATCTCCTGCATAGTTTTCCCAGTCGATCCGGCGGCCGTTGCCGGAACCTAGCATGGGCCCCTTGCGGCGAGTAGCGGGTCGCTGAACGGTGACAGCAAAGCCGATTGCAGCCGCGGCGAAACTCTGCGAAGTCTCGTCCGTTCGCATGACCTGCTTGATCTGACGATCCGGACCCGCCAATGCCTTCTGTCTTCGAGACGTCGCCCACCGCCATCCCGATCACCTTCGTCACCAAGTCGAGCTGGGATCAGGTCGCCGAGAAATTGCCGCCGGTGCAGCGCCAGTTCGCCACCGCGAGCGCCTTTGCCGCCAAGCCGGGCGGCTATCTCGCGCTGCCCGCGCCGGACGGCGCGATCGCGCAGGTGCTGTTCGGACTCGAGGACGAGGGCGCGAGATCACGCGACCTGTTCCGGCCGGGCGCCCTGCCCGGCCTGCTGCCGCCCGGTATCTATCGCTTTGCCAATGCGCCGCACGATACGCGGCTGGCGTCGCTTGCCTTTGCACTGGGGTGCTATCGCTTCGCCCGCTACCGCAAGGCTGACCGCCCCGCCGTCCGGCTGGTACCGCCCGATGGCGTCGACGCGGCCGAGATCAATCGCATGGCGGATGCCGCGATGCTGGCGCGCGACCTCATCAACACGCCGGCCAACGACATGGGCCCGGAAGAGCTTGCTGCGGCCGCGCAAGCGCTCGCCACGGAATTCGGTGCGAGCTTTGCCTGCACCATCGGCGAGGATCTGAGGACGAATTTTCCACTGATCCACGCCGTCGGCATGGCCTCCGACCGCGCGCCGCGGCTGATCGACATCGGCTGGGGCGATCCTGATCATCCCAAGGTGACGCTGGTCGGCAAGGGCGTCTGCTTCGACACCGGCGGGCTCGACCTCAAGCCGTCGAGCGGCATGCTGATCATGAAGAAGGACATGGGCGGCGCCGCCAACGTGCTGGCGCTCGCGCGCATGGTGATGGATGCGAAGCTCAAGGTCCGCCTGCGCGTGCTGATTCCTGCGGTCGAAAATGCCGTCTCCAGCAATGCCTTCCGGCCGCTCGACATCTTCACCTCGCGCAAGGGCATCACGGTCGAGATCGGCAACACCGACGCGGAGGGCCGGCTCGTGCTCGCCGACGCGCTGGCGCTGGCCGACGAGGAAAAGCCGGACCTTCTGATCGATTTGGGCACGCTGACCGGCGCGGCGCGCGTCGCGCTGGGGCCGGATTTACCGCCCTTTTACACCAATGATGAGACGCTGGCCGCCGACGTCGCGCGGTGCGCGGCGAAGGAGAACGATCCGTTGTGGCGCATGCCGCTGTGGCCGCCTTACGATGCGTGGCTAGACTCCAAGACCGCCACCATTACCAACGCACCCTCCGGCGGCTTTGCCGGCTCGATCACCTGCGCGCTGTTCCTGCAACGGTTCGTCGAGCAGGCGAAGAGCTGGCTTCATGTGGATATTTACGGCTGGACCCCGTCGGCAAAGCCGGCGCGGCCCGAAGGCGGCGAATGCCAGGCCGCGCGCGCCATCTACACATTGCTGAGCGAGCGCTATGCATGATCCAGGACACGATCCAAGGCTGACACCTGCGCGCGGCGACCTCGCCGCGAAATATCTCGAAGGCAAGGTGCAAGCCGACCGCTTTGTCACGGGCGAGGAATTCGAGGTCTTCGAGGCGATCGCACCCGTGCGCGAGCAGCCGTCGTCGAACGCGATGCTGATGACGGAGGCGCTGCGCGGCGAACGCGTCACAGTCTACGATCGCAATGGCGAGGGCTGGGCCTGGGGCCAGCTTGGTGGCGATGGTTATGTCGGCTGGCTGCCTGATGCAGCGCTGATGAAGCCATCGGCCGCCCCGACCCACAAGGTGAGCGCGCTCCGGACATTCGCCTTCCCCGGTCCCTCGATCAAGCTGCCGCCGGCCGGCACGCTCGCGCTGGGCTCGAAGATTGCGGAGGTGCGCGAGGACGGCAGCTTCGCCGTGACGCGCGACGGACAATATCTGCCGAAGGCCCATCTCGCCCCGCTCGGTCATCGCGAGCCGGACTTCGTCGCGGTCGCCGAGCGCTTCGTCGGCACGCCCTATCTCTGGGGCGGCAAGAGCAGCCTCGGCATCGACTGCTCCGGCCTCGTGCAGGTTTCGCTGACAGCAGCAGGCATCGGCTGCCCGCGCGACAGCGACATGCAGCAGGCAGGGCTCGGCCGCGCGCTGGAGCCGCATGAGCGGAGCAAGCTGCAACGCGGCGATCTGATCTTCTGGAAGGGCCATGTCGCCATCGTCCGCGACGGCGGCGCCATGGTTCACGCCAACGCGCATCACATGGCAACTGTGATCGAGGCGACCGAACCGGCGATCGCGCGGATCAAGGCGGCTGGCAGCGAAATCATCGCGATCAAGCGGCTCTGACCCGAGCTACGTCGCCACCGCCCCGTTCCCCGCCGTCTCCAGCCGGAACGCCGCCGCGAACAGCGCGCGCGTGTAATCCGTCTTCGGGCTCTTGAACAGTTCGGCGGCCTGTCCCTCCTCGACCACCTTGCCGCCGCGCATCACGATGAGATGGCTGGCGAGCGAGGCGACGACGCGCAGATCGTGCGAGATGAACATGTAGGTGAGATCGCGCCTGCGCTGGAGCTCCCGCAAGAGGTCGACCATCTGCGCTTGAATCAGCATGTCGAGTGCGCTGGTCGGCTCGTCCAGCACCACGAAATCCGGCTCCAGCACCACCGCCCGCGCGATGCTGATGCGCTGGCGCTGGCCGCCGGAGAATTCATGCGGATAGCGGTAGCGGGTGTCCGCCTTCAGCCCGACGTCCTCGAGCGCCTTGACGACGCGCGCCTCACGCTCTTCGCGCGACAGCTTTGGCTGATGCACGGTGAGGCCCTCGGCGATGATGTCGGCGACCGACATGCGCGGGCTGAGCGAGCCGAATGGATCCTGGAACACGATCTGCATGTCGCGCCGGAAGGGGCGCATCTCCTTGAAACGCAGGCCCTGGATGTCCTTGCCGAGGAACACGATGCGGCCGTTCGAGGAGATCAGCCGCATCAGCGCCAGCCCGAGCGTGGTCTTGCCCGAGCCGGATTCGCCGACGACGCCGAGCGTCTCGCCCTTGCGCACGGCAATGCTGACGCCGTCGACCGCCTTGATGTGGCCGACCGTCTTGCGCATCAGGCCGCGCTTGATCGGAAACCAGACCTTCAAATCATCGGCGGACATCACCACCGGTGCATTTGGCTGCGGCGGCGCCGGATCGGGCTTCGGCTCCGCCGCGAGCAGGTCGCGCGTATAGGGATGGTTCGGGGTCCTGAAGACCTGCTCGACCGGCCCCTGCTCGACGATCTCACCGCCCTTCATGACACAGACATGGTCGGCGATGCGGCGCACGATGCCGAGATCGTGGGTGATGAAGAGCAGGCTCATGCCGAGCCGGGAGCGGATCTCGGCGAGCAGCGCCAGGATCTGCGCCTGCACGGTGACGTCGAGCGCCGTGGTCGGCTCGTCCGCGATCAGGAGGTCCGGCTCGTTGGCGAGCGCCATCGCGATCATGACGCGCTGACGCTGGCCGCCGGAGAGCTGGTGCGGATAGCTGTTGAGCCGCGTTTCGGGCTCGGGAATGCCGACCTGCGTCAGCAGTTCCAGCGTCCGCTTGCGTGCCTCGGCATTGCTGGTCGGATTGTGGAGCTGAATGATCTCGCCGATCTGCGCCTCGATCGTGTGCAGTGGATTAAGCGAGGTCATCGGCTCCTGGAAGATGATGGAGATATCGCTGCCGCGAATCTCGCGCATCTGCTGCTCGGACTGGTCGATCAGCTCCCGCCCCTTGAAGCGGATGCTGCCCGAGGGATGCGAGGCATTCGGATAAGGCAGGAGCTTCAGGATCGAGAGCGCGCTGACCGACTTGCCGGAGCCGGACTCGCCGACCAGCGCGACGCACTCGCCGCGCTTGATCTGAAACGAGACCTTGTCGACCGCAAGTGTCGTCGCGCCGCCCTGGTGGAAGGCCACCGAGAGGTCGCGGACGGCAAGCAGGGGCTGGTTGATCGCGTCCATCACGCCCTCACTTGAACGTCTTGCGCGGATCGAAGGCGTCGCGCACGGCTTCGCCGATGAAGATCAAGAGCGACAGCATGATCGCGACCGAGAAGAAGCCGGAGAAACCCAGCCAGGGCGCCTGCACGTTGGATTTGCCCTGCGACAGCAGTTCGCCGAGCGACGGCGAGCCGGGCGGCAGCCCGAAGCCGAGGAAATCGAGGGCCGTGAGCGTCATGACCGACGAGGAGACGATGAACGGAAGGAACGTCATCGTCGCGACCATCGCGTTCGGCAGCAGATGCTTGAACATGATCACGGCGTTCGACACGCCGAGGGCGCGCGCAGCCTGGATGTACTCGAAATTGCGCCCGCGCAGGAATTCCGCGCGCACGAGCCCGACCAGCGACACCCAGGAAAACAGGAGCAGGATGCCGAGCAGCACGAAGAAGCCAGGCACGAGCACCGACGAGAGGATCAGCAAGAGGTAGAGCGAAGGGATCGCAGTCCATATCTCGATGAAACGCTGGAACAACAGGTCGACCCAGCCGCCGAAATAGCCCTGCACCGCGCCGGCAGCGATCCCGACAACGGAGGAGACAATGGTCAGGCACAGGCCGAACAGCACCGAGATGCGGAAACCGTAGATCAGGCGCGCAACGACGTCGCGGCCCTGATCGTCGGTGCCGAGCCAGTTGTATTCGAGGTCGCGGCAGCTCTTGAGGCCCTTCTTCTCGACGACAGGCTTGCACTGCGCCTCGGTCAGCATCCAGGTCGGCGGCGACGGCGCCGGCGTCGGCAGGTCGAGATTGTGGGTGTCGTAGGAATAGCGGATCAGCGGCCAGACGATGCTGCCGCCCTTGTCCTTGATCAGCTTCTGCAAATAGGGATCGCGGTAGTCGGCCGCCGTCTCGAAGTCGCCGCCGAAGGTCGTCTCGGAATAGGTGACGAAGGCCGGCCAGTAGAGATGGCCGTCGTACTTGATCAGGAACGGCCGGTCATTGGCGATCAGCTCGGCAAACAGCGACACCACGAACAGGATCATGAAGATCCAGAACGACCAGTAACCGCGCCGGTTCGCCCTAAAATTCTGCCAGCGCCGCCGGTTGAGCGGCGATGGCACGAACGGCTTGCGCGTGATCGGCACAGCATCGCCGAGCGGCGACTTTGCGGTGGTTTCGATCGGGGTCGGGGCGGTCAGTGTCATCAGACCTCCCGTGCCTCGAAATCGATCCGCGGATCGATCCACATGTAGGTCAGGTCAGAGATGAGGTTGATCACGAGGCCGACGAGCGAAAAGATGAAGAGCGTGCCGAACACCACGGGATAGTCGCGGTTGAGAACGCTCTCGAAACTGAGCAGTCCGAGCCCATCCAGTGAGAAGATGGTCTCGATCAGAAGCGAGCCCGAGAAGAAAGCGTGAATGAAGGTGCTGGGAAAGCCCGCGATCACGATGAGCATCGCGTTGCGGAAGACGTGGCCATAGAGCACCCGATTCTCGCTGCAGCCCTTCGCGCGCGCAGTCATCACGTATTGCTTGCGGATCTCGTCCAGAAACGAGTTCTTGGTCAGGAACGTCATGGTGGTGAACGCGCCGAGCCCCATGGCGATCAGCGGCAGCGTCAAATGCCAGAAGTAATCGATGATCTTCCAGTACCAGGGAAATTGCGACCAGCCGTCCGACGTAAGTCCGCGCAATGGAAACCAGTTGAAGAACGAGCCTCCGGCAAACAGGATGATCAGGAGGATCGCGAACAGGAAGCCGGGAATCGCATAGCCGAGCACGAGTACGCTCGACGTCCAGGTATCGAAGCGCGTTCCGTCCTTGACCGCCTTGCGGATGCCGAGCGGAATCGAGATCAGGTAGGTCAGCAGCGTCAGCCAGATGCCAAGCGAGATCGAGACCGGGAGCTTTTCCTTGATCAGCTGGAGCACGCTGACATCGCGAAAATAGCTGTTGCCGAAATCGAAGCGGGCGAAATTCCACACCATCAGCGCGAAGCGTTCGGGGGCCGGCTTGTCGAAGCCGAATTGCTTCTCCAGCTTCTTGATGAAGTCAGGGTCCAGGCCCTGCGCGCCGCGATATTTCGAATTGATGGCATCGCCACCAGCGCCCAGCTGACCGGGCGCGCGCTGAGCAAAATCACCGCCGCCCGAGATGCGCGAGCTGCCGCCGGTGTCGGCGCCCGAGAGCTGCGCGATGACGCGCTCGACCGGGCCGCCCGGCGCGAATTGCACGACGACGAAGGAGACGAAGAGGATCCCGAGCAGGGTCGGGATCATCAGGAGGATGCGGCGGGCGATATAGGCGCTCATGATTATTTCGCCTGCTCGAGCTTGGCCGCCTTGGCATTATCGTGCCACCAGATTTCGGGAGCGCCGACGCCGTTGGCGTAACGTGGCAGCTTCTGCGGATGAGCGAATTGGTCCCAATAAGCGAGCCGGTGCGTCTTGTTATACCATTGCGGCACCCAGTAACGGCCGGCGCGGAACAGGCGGTCGAAGGCGCGGCAGGCGACGGTCAAATCCTCGCGGTTGTCAGCCGCCATGATCTTCTCGATCATGGCATCGATCGCCGGGCTGGCGACGCCCGCAAGATTGTACGAGCCCTTGGTTGCCGCGACCTGCGAGGAGAAGAACGATCGCATCGCGTCGCCCGGCGTCGCCGACATGCTGAAACGCTGGATCGTCATGTCAAAGTCGAAATCTTCCTGGCGCGCCTTGTGTTGCACGGCATCGACGAGGCGCACGCTCGCTTCGATACCGAGCGTGCCCAGGTTCTTGATGTAGGGCGCGTGGTGCGGCTGGAACGAAGGCTCGTCCAGCAGGAACTCGATCCTGAAGACCTCACCATTCGGCAGCACCCGCTTGCCATCCTTGATCGGCATGCCAGCCTCGGTCAGAAGTTGCTGAGCCCTGCGCAACAAGCTGCGATCTTGGCCGGAGCCGTCCGAGATCGGAGGCGTGAACGGTGCGGCGAACACTTCGTCGGGCACCTGGCCGCGAAACGGCTCCAGCAGCTTCAGCTCTTCCGGCGACGGAGGCCCATTGCTTGCCATGAGGTCCGAGTTCTGGAACGGCGACACGGTGCGGGCATAGGCGCCGTACATGATGGTCTTGTTGGTCCATTCGAAGTCGAAGGCATTGATCAAGGCCTCGCGCACGCGCGGATCTTTGAACTTGTCGCGTCGCGTGTTGATGAACCAGCCCTGTGCACCGGACGGCGTGTCGTCGGGGACCACCTCCATCTTGACGCGCCCGTCCTTCACCGCCGGAAAGTCGTAGCGCGTCGCCCAGATGCGCGAGGTGAATTCCTCCCGATAAAGATAGTTCTTGCCGGTGAACCCCTCGAACGCGACATCGCGATCCCGATAGAATTCATAGCGCACGACGTCGAAATTGTAGCTGCCGCGGCAAACCGGCAGGTCGGCGGCCCACCAGTCCTTGACGCGCTCATACTCGATATAGCGGTTGACCTCGAACTTGCCGACCTTGTACGGACCCGAGCCGAGCGGGATATCGAGTGACGTTTCGTCGAAGGCGCGCGACGCATAATACGTTTTCGAGAAGATCGGCAGGCTCGCGACATAAAGCGGCACGTCGCGGGCGCGCCCCTTGGCGAAGGTCACAACGAGCGTCGCGTCGTCGATCGCTTCCGCACTAACCATGTCGCGCATCTGCACGATGATCAGCGGATGTCCCTTGGTCTTCAGCGATGTCAGCGAAAACGCCGCGTCGTGGGCGGTGAGCTTGCTGCCGTCGTGGAATTTCGCCTCGGGCCGCATGGTGAAGCGATAGACCAGCCTATCAGGCGATATCCGCACGGATTTGGCGGCAAGGCCGTACATTCCATCAGGCTCGTCATTTGCACGCGCCATCAGCGGCACAAACGTCATGTCCATGCCTTGCGCGCCGTCACCCTTCAGGATGAAGGCGTTGAGCGAGTTGAAGGTCTGGTAGGACTGGTTGTAGGCCCGCACCGAGGGAATGAGCGAGAACGTGCCGCCCTTCGGCGCATCGAGATTGACATAGTCGAAATGGTGGAAGTCGGCGGAATATTTGAGATCGCCGAACGCCGAGATACCGTGCGCCTCGATCCCCGCCTCCGATGCGCGTGCGCCGGGCAACATCAGCGCGCCGAGGGACGCACCGAGAGTGCCGCCGACACCCAAGACCAGCACATGGCGGCGTGACATCTGCGTCATGCGGGGGATGTCCTTCACGACTTCTTTGCGATCCGTGCCGCCTTGTCTGCGTCGTACCACCAGATGAACGGGAAGCCGGACTGACCGTATTTGGGCAATTCCGCCGGTCGGCCGAAGCGATCCCAGCGCGCGGTGCGGATCTTCGAATAGGTCCATTGCGGAACGACGTAGTTATTCCACAGCAGCACGCGGTCGAGCGCTTTGGTTGCCGCGACGAGATCGTCGCGACCCGTGGCGTAGATCAGCCGCTCGATCAGCTTGTCGACCGCCGGATTCTTGATGCCGGCAATATTGCGCGAACCAGCGATGTCGGCCGTCTTGGACGACCAGAACTCGCGCTGCTCGTTGCCGGGCGACTGCGACTCGCCCCATGAGTTGGTGACGACGTCGAAATCCCAGTCCCGAGTCCTGTTCTCGTATTGAGTCGGGTCGACCGTGCGCACGCTGACCGCGATGCCGAGTCGTTCCAGCGACGGCTTGTAGAACAGCGTGACCCGCTCGAAGCTCGGATCCTGATTCAGCAGCTCCAGGGTGAACTGCGCACCGGTCTTGACGTCGACCAGCTTGCGGTCGCGCACCTCGTAGCCGGCCTCCTTGAACAGGCGCAGCGCCTCGCGAAGATTGTCGCGCACGGCTTCCGGACTGCCGCCGACCGGATTGGTGTAGGCCGTCGTGAACACTTCCGGCGGGACCTCGGCGCGGACGGTCTCGAGGATCTCGAGCTCTTTCCCCTGCGGCAACCCGGTCGCCATGAGCTCGTCGATACCGTCGAAATAGCTGCTGACGCGCTTGTACTGACCGTAGAAGATCTGCTTGTTCATTTCCTCGAAGTCGAACGCATAGTTGAGCGCGCGACGGACGCGAGGATCTTTGAATTTGGCGCGGCGCAGGTTCGGCACGAAAGCCTGCATCACACCCGAGCTGCGATTGGCGAACTCCTCGAGGATCACCCGCTTTTCGGTCACGGCCGGGAAGTCGTAGGCTGTCGCCCAGTTCTTCGCACTGTTCTCGGTGCGCCAGTCCACCTGATCGGCCTTGAAAGCCTCGATCGCCACGGTGGCATCGCGGAAATACTCGTAGCGCATCTCGTCGAAATTGTTGCGGCCCACATTGGTGGCGAAATCGCGCCCCCAATAATCCTTGACGCGCTCCAGCGCGATCGACCGTCCCGCCACGAATTCCTTGACCTTGTAGGGGCCGGAACCGAGCGGTATTTCGAGCGTGGTCGCGGAGACATCGCGCTTGCGGCCCTGCGCGTCGGTCCCCTCCCACCAATGCTTCGGCAAAACCGTGAGCTGCCCGACGATCTGCGGCAGTTCGCGGTTGCCCGGTGCGTCGAACACGAACTTCACCTCGCGCTCGCCGACCTTCTCGGCCTTCACCACATGGCTGTAATAGGCCGAGTACATCGGGTGATGCTTCTTGAAGGCATCCAGCGAGAAGATCACGTCGTCCGCAGTGACCGGCTTGCCGTCATGCCATTTGGCCTGCGGCCGCAAACGATAGGTGACGAAGGAAAAGTCGGCCGGGTGGCTGACGGCCTCGGCCAGCGCGCCGTATTCGGTCGAGACTTCGTCGAGCGAGGGCGTCGTGAGGGATTCGTAGATGAACGCGACGGCACCGGCGACCTGCCCCTTCACTCCCGCCACTACGATATTGAAATTATCGAAAGTGCCGACGGCGATCTGGCGCGCGACACCGCCTTTGGGCGCTTCCGGATTGACGTAATCGAAGCGCTTGAAGTCGGCGGGATATTTGACCTGTCCGAACAGCGACAGCGCGTGGCGCCAGGGCGCCTCACTGGCGGATTGCGCCGCGGCCGTGCCGATGACGGGAAGGCCCCCTACGGAACCGAGGGCGGGGAGCGCTACGGCAGCAGTGCCGGTGAGCAGGAGATCGCGTCGGGTAATGGCCAAATCAACATTCCTGGTCTTGAAGGAGGTTACCCCTTTAAGTGCTCAATATAGGCGAGGTTTCGACGGAATATGTTGCTTTTTCCTCATGTTGGAAGCCCGGGCGGCCCAGCGGATGCGGCCAAACGCCCCGATAAACTCACCGCGAGGCCCGGATAAGCGAACGGCCAGGCTTTTCAGCCTGGCCGCACATTCAAGATCGGTTTTTGACGGCCTTACTTCGACGCCGTCGGGATCGGCTGAGGATGCTCTGACAGCGAATTCAGATAGGCGATGACGTCGGCGCGCTCGGAGTCCTTCGGGATGCCGGCGAAGCCCATCGCGGTGCCCGGGATGAAGCCCTTCGGGTTGGCAATGAACTTGTTGAGATCGTCGAACGACCAGGTGCCGCCCTTGGCCTTCATGGCGGCTGAGAAGTTGAAGCCGTTGCGGCCCTCGCCCCTGGCTTCGCCGACGACGCCATAGAGGTTCGGACCGACGCGATTCGGGCCGCCCTTCTCGAAGGTGTGGCAGGCGCCGCACTTCTTGGCAGCCGAAGCGCCCTTTTCGACGGAAGCGGTCTGGAGCAGCTTTTCGATCGGCTCGGAGGGCGCAGCAGCGGCGCCACCTTCCTTGCCGTGGCCGGCATCTTCCTTCACGGCGATCTCGAAACCAGGCTTCGCCAGCGGCTTCGGTGTGAACAGCGCCTGGGCGGCAAAGCTCGTCACAAGCAGAATGAGACAGGTGCCAAGCACGGCACCGAGGATCTTGTTCAGTTCGAAAGAGTCCATTTCCGGCCAGGCCCCACACCACAGTAAGGAAATAGCGGCCAAGCGGCCGCCAGGACGAGCCTCGGGAGAATCAAACGTTCCTTGTTGTTTCCCCGAGTTTTGCCATTGAGATATCGGTTTGCCCGGGGTCTGGCAACCCGTATAAGCGACCCGGCTTTCAGCCCGTCCCCACCCCATTTCTCGACGCGGAAAACCTCTCGTTTCCAGGCCCTTGACCCGATGATCGATCCCCGCATCCTGGTGCTGATCCCCGCCCGCATGGCCGCCACCC
The DNA here is from genome assembly GCF_040547725.1 of Bradyrhizobium sp. LA2.1. NCBI lineage: Bacteria > Pseudomonadati > Pseudomonadota > Alphaproteobacteria > Hyphomicrobiales > Nitrobacteraceae > Bradyrhizobium > Bradyrhizobium sp. LA2.1. The sequence continues at coordinate 8,338 of NZ_JBEPQI010000011.1, read as the reverse complement.
GCCTGCCGGGCAAGCCGCTCGCAGACATCGCGGGCCTGCCTATGATCGTGCACGTGATGCGGCGGGCAGAGGCCGCCGGCATCGGCCGGGTCGCGGTCGCGACCGATACGGACGAGATCGCCTCCGTGGTCACCGCCCATGGCGGCGAAGCCGTGATGACCCGCCCGGAGCACCCCTCTGGCTCGGACCGCATCCACGAGGCGATGCAGAAGCTCGATCCCTCACGCAAGGCCGAGATCGTGGTCAATCTCCAGGGCGATTTCCCGACCATCACGATCGACAACATCCGCGAGGTGCTGCCGCCGCTGCAAGATCCGGCCGTGGACATCGCGACGCTGGCCTCGCAGATCCTTACCGAGGAGGAGGACCTCGCGCCGAGCGTTGTAAAGGCGATCGGAACCTCGCTCGGCGGGAAACGCATGCGCGCACTTTATTTCACCCGCGCGACCGCGCCGACCGGCGACGGACCGCGCTACCACCATATCGGCCTCTACGCCTATCGCCGCGCCGCGCTGGAGCGCTACGTCTCGCTGCCGCCATCCCCGCTGGAATTGCAGGAGAAGCTCGAGCAGCTCCGGGCGCTGGAGGCCGGGATGCGGATCGACTTCACCATCGTCGATACCGTGCCCCGCGGGGTCGACACGCCGGCGGACCTGGAGACCGCCCGCAGCATCCTTTCCAAATCCTGAGCCGCTGTTACAAGGCCGATCATGAGCAAGCTGAAAATCGCATTCCAGGGCGAACCTGGGGCCAATTCCCACATCGCCATCGTCGAGGCCTATCCCGACGCCGAGCCGATGCCCTGCGCCACCTTCGAGGACGCGCTGTCGGCGATCTCGTCGGGCGAGGCCGATCTCGGCATGATCCCGATCGAGAATTCGGTCGCCGGCCGCGTCGCCGACATCCATCATCTGCTGCCGGCCTCCGGCCTCTTCATCATCGGCGAATGGTTTCTGCCGGTCCGCCATCAGCTGATGGCGGTGAAGGGGACCAAGCTTGAGGACATCAAAAGCGTCGAGAGCCACGTGCATGCGCTCGGCCAGTGCCGGCGCATCATCCGAAAGCTCGGCGTCAAGCCGATCGTGCACGCCGACACCGCCGGCAGCGCCCGCGACATTTCCGAGCGCAACGACAAGGCCGTCGCCGCGATCGCCTCGCGGCTTGCGGCAAAAATCTACGGTCTCGACATTCTGGCCGAGGACATCGAGGACGAGGCGCACAACACCACGCGCTTCGTAGTGCTGGCGCGCGAGCCGAAATGGGCAGCGCAAGGCTCCGGCCCGCTGGTCACGACTTTTGTATTTCGCGTGCGCAACTTGCCCGCCGCGCTCTACAAGGCGCTCGGCGGCTTCGCCACCAACGGCGTCAACATGACCAAGCTCGAAAGCTACATGGTCGACGGCAATTTCTTCGCCACGCAGTTTTATGCCGACGTCGACGGCCATCCTGATGACAAGGGGCTCGCCTTCGCGATCGAGGAGCTGAAGTTCTTCTCGCGCGAATTCCGCATCGTCGGCGTGTATCCGGGACACCCCTTCCGCGCGACGTTCAGCGAAACGCAGCAGGATTGATTGCGTGTCCCGGACGCGCGAAGCGCGAGCCGGGACCCAGGGGCCGCAATTCACAGAACTTCGATGGGCCCCCGCTCTGCAGCGCATCACTGCGTGCTGCGCAGCGTCCGGGGCACGAGACCATTACGCCGCTGCTCTTAGCCCGAACGCGTCCGCCAGCAGCGAATACGACTTCTTCCGTGCGTCGTGATCGTACACGGCCGTAATCACCATCAGCTCGTCCGGTTTGCTCGCATCGATCAACGGCTGCAGTTTCTTCTGCACCGTCGCCGGATTGCCGACGAAGAGGCGCGAACGGTTGCGCGAGATCGAAATGCGCTCGGCGTCCGTATAGGGATAGGCCAGCGCCTCCTCGACACTCGGCAGCGGCAGATATTGCCCGCGGTCGCGGCGCAGGCGGTTGAGATCGAACGAGGTGGCGAGCTTTTCGGCCTCCTCATCCGTGTCGGCCGTGATGACGGCGACGGCGAGGATCGCGCGCGGGCTCGCGCTCCAGGCCGAGGGCTGGAAACGGTTGCGGTAATGCACCATCGCATCGATCGCGTCATGGGATGCGAAGTGATGGGCGAAGGCGAAACCCATGCCGACCTGCGCCGCGAGCTCCGACGAATAGTCGCTGGAGCCGAGCAGCCAGATCGGCGGCAGCTTGGTGTCGTCGGGCATCGCGACGACGTTGTGGTAGGGGTGGCCCGAGGGGAATTCGCGGGTCTCCCACAGAATCAGTTCGTGCAGCCGCTCCAGGAAGTCGTCGCCCTCGCGGCGGTCGAGCCGGCTGCGCAGTGCGTAGGCCGTGGCGCCGTCGGTGCCGGGGGCGCGGCCGAGACCGAGATCGATGCGGCCGGGAAACAGCGCCTCCAGCATCTTGAAGCGCTCGGCCACGACGAGCGGGGCGTGGTTGGGCAGCATCACCCCGCCGGAGCCGACGCGGATGTGCTTCGTCACCGCCGCGATCTGCCCGATCATCACGTCGGGCGCCGGGCTCGCCACCGAAGCGAGGTTGTGATGCTCGGCGAGCCAGTAACGGACATAGCCAAGCCCATCGACATGGCGCGCCAGATCGATGCTGTTGCGCAGCGCCGCGGCGGGTTTTGTACCTGTGGTGACGACGGAGAGGTCGAGAACTGAGAGCGGGATCATGGCGCGCTAAGGTAGTGAAGGCCGGCGCGGCGGCAATGGGCAGACTGCGCAGGTCTGGCGTGTGCGGGCCGCGAACCCGCACGGCAGCGCCAGTTGAGGCGATGGGACAAGACTTGTCGTGGCAACACCATCTTCACACTGCCCACGCCCCTTACTTGCTTCTGCTCGCCGCCAAAACCGTTTCAATTTGTTGATTTATATAACATTTTGTTAGATCTACGCACTTCCCACTCACACCCTCATCCGTTCAATATTTCCACCGTTACTGATGAAAGTGGGCTACTTCCCATCCCCGATGGGCTGTCGAGTGCGACCGCTTTGGCTTATCTTGCCCACATCCAATCGAGACCTGACTGCCGGCCGCCGAAAGCCGGACGAGCCCCTGGAGTGAGTGGTGCCATGACTGATCTGACGACGCCTGCCCGAGCCGAAGGGCAAGACGGGCACCTCCAAAACGGGCACCTCTCCTCGAAGCGGCCTGCGATCTCCTTCGAGTTCTTTCCGCCCAAGACGGAGGAGATGGAGCGCAATCTCTGGGAGACCATCAACCGGCTCGCCCCGCTCGACCCGAAATTCGTCTCCGTGACCTACGGGGCCGGCGGCTCGACCCGCGAGCGCACCCATTCAACCATCACCCGCATCCTCAAGGAGACCGCGCTGCTGCCGGCCGCGCATTTGACCTGCGTCGGCGCCTCGCGCGGGGAGATCGACGAGATCGTCGACCGCTATCACGAGGTCGGCGTCCGCCACATCGTCGGCCTGCGCGGCGATCCCGCCGGCGGCATCGGCACGCCCTATTCCAGCCATCCCGACGGCTACCAGAGTTCTGCCGACCTCGTTGCGGGCATCAAGAAGCGGCACGGCGACATCGAAGTGTCCGTGTCCGCTTATCCCGAGAAGCACCCTGAAGCGCGCGACTTCGACGCCGATATCGACACGCTGAAGGCCAAGGTCGATGCGGGTGCGACGCGCGCGATCACGCAGGTGTTCTTCGATAACGACCTCTACTTCCGCTATCTCGATCGCGTCCGTGCCCAAGGCATCGACATTCCGATCGTGCCCGGCATCATGCCCATGCACAATTTCAAGCAGGCCCGCAATTTCGTCACCCGCGCCGGCACCTCCGTGCCGGATTGGCTGGCGGAGAAATTCGACGGCCTCGACGACGACGCCGAGACCCGCAAGCTGGTGGCTGCGACGGTTGCCGCCGGCCAGGTGCAGAAGCTGGCGAAGCGCGGCGTCGACACCTTCCATTTCTACACCATGAACCGCGCCGATCTCGTGTTCGCGATCAGCCATTTGCTCGGCATCCGCGCCAAGAGCGCGCAGAAGGCGGCTTAAGATAAAATGACCACTCCCGTTTCTCCCAAGCGAACTGCCCTGCTCAATGCCGCGCGCGAGCGCATCCTCGTGCTCGACGGCGCCATGGGCACGATGATCCAGAACCTGCAGTTCGACGAGGCCGCCTTCCGCGGCGAGCGCTTCAAGAATTTCCACCGCGACCTCCGCGGCAACAACGATCTGTTGATCCTGACCCAGCCGCAGGCGATCGAGGACATCCACGCCGCCTATTTGCGCGCCGGCGCCGACATCGTCGCGACCAACACCTTCTCGACGACCTCGATCGCGCAGGCCGATTACGACCTCACCGACATCGTCTACGAGATGGCGCGCGAAGGCGCCCGCCTCGCCGGCAATGCCGCTCGTCGCGTCGAGGCCGAGGACAGCAAGCCGCGCTTCGTTGCCGGTGCGATCGGCCCGACCAACCGCACCGCCTCGATCTCGCCCGACGTTTCCAATCCCGGCTACCGGGCCGTCACGTTCGACGATTTGCGCAAATCCTATGGCGAGCAGATCAACGGCATGCTCGACGGCGGTGTCGATCTGCTGCTGGTCGAGACCATCTTCGACACGCTGAACGCCAAGGCGGCGCTCTATGCGATCGCCGAAATCACCGAAGAGCGCGGCATCGACGTGCCGGTGATGGTGTCGGGCACCATCACCGACAAATCCGGCCGCCTGCTCTCCGGCCAGATGCCGGAAGCGTTCTGGAATTCGGTGCGGCACGCAAAACCCGTCACCATCGGCTTCAACTGCGCGCTCGGCGCGGAAGATCTGCGCGCGCACATCGCCGACATCGGCCGCGTCGCCGACACGCTGGTGTGCGCCTATCCGAATGCCGGCCTGCCCAACGAATTCGGCCAGTACGACGAGACCCCGGAATACATGGCGCGCCTGGTCGGCGAATTCGCGCGCGATGGCCTCGTCAACATCGTCGGCGGCTGCTGCGGCACCACGCCGGACCATATCGCGGCGATCGCGGCGGCCGTCGCCCCGCACAAGCCGCGTATCGTGCCGGAGATCGAACCGCGCCTGCGCCTCTCCGGCCTCGAGCCGTTCATCCTGACGGACGCCATCCCGTTCGTGAACGTCGGCGAGCGCACCAACGTCACCGGCTCCGCCCGCTTCCGCAAGCTGATCACCGCCGGCGACTACACCGCCGCGCTGCAGGTCGCCCGCGACCAGGTCGAGAACGGTGCGCAGATCATCGACGTCAACATGGACGAAGGACTTCTGGATTCAGAAGCCGCGATGGTGACGTTCCTCAACCTCGTCGCCGCCGAACCTGACATCGCCCGCGTCCCCGTGATGGTCGATTCCTCGAAATTCTCGGTGATCGAGGCCGGCCTGAAATGCGTGCAGGGCAAGCCGGTCGTCAACTCGATCTCGATGAAGGAAGGCGAGGAGAGGTTCATTCACGAGGCCAAGATCGCCCGGCGCCATGGCGCAGCCGTGGTGGTGATGGCGTTCGACGAAGTCGGCCAGGCCGATACGTTCGCGCGCAAGACCGAGATCTGCAAGCGCGCCTACGACATCCTGGTGGACCGCGTCGGCTTCCCGCCGGAAGACATCATCTTCGATCCGAATATCTTCGCGATCGCGACCGGCATCGAAGAGCACAACAATTACGGCGTCGACTTCATCGAGGCGACGCGCTGGATCCGCCAGAACCTACCGCACGCGCATATTTCCGGCGGCGTCTCCAATCTGTCGTTCTCGTTCCGCGGCAACGAGCCGGTGCGCGAGGCGATGCACTCGGTGTTCCTGTATCACGCCATCAAGGCGGGCATGGACATGGGCATCGTCAATGCCGGGCAGATGATCGTCTATGACGACATCGACGCCGAGCTGCGCCAGGTGTGCGAGGACGTCATCCTCAATCGCGACCCCGGTGCGTCCGAGCGCCTGCTGGCACTTGCGGAGAAATTCCGCGGCAACAAGACCCAGACCAAGGAAGCCGATCTCGCCTGGCGCGAATGGCCGGTGGCGAAGCGGCTGTCGCATTCGCTGGTGCATGGGATCACCGAGTTCATCGAAGTGGACACCGAGGAGGCCCGCAAGGCATCCAAGCGTCCGCTCGACGTGATCGAGGGACCGTTGATGGCCGGCATGAACGTGGTCGGCGACCTCTTCGGCGACGGCAAGATGTTCCTGCCGCAGGTGGTGAAGTCCGCCCGCGTGATGAAGCAGGCGGTGGCGTGGCTGATGCCGTTCATGGAGGAAGAGAAGGCGCGCAACCTCGCCAACGGCATCGGCACCGAAGGCTCCTCGTCCGCCGGCAAGATCGTGCTCGCGACCGTCAAGGGCGACGTCCACGACATCGGCAAGAACATCGTCGGCATCGTGCTCCAGTGCAACAATTTCGAGGTCATCGACCTCGGCGTGATGGTGCCGGCAGCCAAGATCGTCGAGACCGTGAAGGCGGAGAAGGCCGACATCGTCGGGCTATCAGGCCTGATCACGCCCTCGCTCGACGAGATGGCGTTCTTCGCCGGCGAATTGCAGCGCGAAGGTTTGAAGCTGCCGCTGCTGATCGGCGGCGCCACCACGAGCCGCGTGCACACGGCGGTCAAGATCGACCCGAGCTATCGCGCCGGTCCCGTCGTGCATGTGAATGACGCAAGTCGCGCCGTCGGCGTCGCCTCCTCGCTGCTCTCGCCCGAGAAGCGCGAGGCTTACGCCGCCGAGGTGCGCGCCGAATACGCAAAAATCTCGGACGCGCATCTGCGCGCGCAGGCGGACAAGAAGCGCCTGAAGCTCGCGGCCGCGCGCGCCAACCGCGTGCCGGTCGACTTTGCCAAGAACAAGCCGGTGAAGCCGACCTTCTTGGGCACCCGCAGCTTTGACGAATACGATCTCGCCGAGCTCGTGCCCTATATCGACTGGACGCCGTTCTTCCAGACCTGGGAGCTCGCCGGCCGCTTCCCCGCCATCCTCGACGACGCCAAGGTCGGCGAGGTCGCGCGCTCGCTCTATGACGATGCGCGCAAAATGCTCGACCTGATCGTCAAAGAAAAATGGTTCAGGGCGCGCGCCACCGTCGGCTTCTGGCCGGCGAATGCGCAGGGCGACGACATCGTGCTCTACGCCGACGAGAGCCGGACCAAGACGATCGCGACGCTGCACACGCTGCGGCAGCAGCTCGAGAAGCGCGAGGGCCGGTTCAACGCGGCGCTCGCCGACTTCGTCGCGCCCGTTGGTGCCGGTGTGCCCGACTATGTCGGCGGCTTCGTCGTCACGACCGGCATCGGCGAGGACGTGGTCGCCGACCGCTTCAAGATGGCCAACGACGACTACTCCTCGATCCTGTGCAAGGCGCTGGCCGACCGCCTCGCCGAGGCCTTTGCGGAACGCATGCACGCCCGCGCGCGCCGCGAGTTCTGGGCCTACGCGCCGGACGAAGCACTCTCCTGCGACGATCTGATCCTCGAAAAGTACCAGGGCATCCGTCCAGCGCCGGGCTATCCCGCGCAACCCGATCACACCGAGAAGGCGACGCTGTTCGAGCTGCTCGATGCGGAAGCCACTGCCGGCGTGAAGCTGACCGAGAGCTTTGCGATGTGGCCGGGCTCCTCCGTGTCCGGGCTCTATTTCGCGAACCCCGAGAGCTATTATTTCGGCGTCGGCAAGATCGAGCGTGACCAGGTCGAGGACTATGCCGCACGCAAGGGAATGACGGTGGCGGAAACCGAGCGCTGGCTCGCGCCGGTGCTGAACTACATCCCGTCGCAGCAGACCGACAAGGCCTTCGTGGCAACGCCCGCGAACGACGAGACGTCGAAGGACCTCGCCTCGCATCCGCCCGGCTGCACCTGCGCGGTGCATCTCGTCTGGCAGAAGAAGCGCGCGGGGGCGGGGTAGGCCCGCCTTCGCTTCCCAGCCCGCCTTCGCTTCCCAAGACTAAAAAGTGAAAAACAACCCCATGCACAGTAGAGGTGGGGTTGAAAGGCTTGAAGAATTTCGGTCTTACCGAAACGACTTGCTCCGTCGGGCAAAACACCGGTAATATTCCATCATCGCCTGCCATGCCGATGGTTGCCACACGTGCGGTCCCCATCCTCCCCTGGAGGTCGAGGATCGGTTCGGATGCAGCGAAGCGGAAAGCGGACCGAGGTGGCGTGACGGTCTCTCCGCGTTGAACACCACCCGTGTTGAGAGGTGGCCCCCCCCCCCCCCCCCCCCCGGGCGGCCCCCCCCCCCCCCCCGCGGGGGGGGGGGGGGCCGGGCCGGCGGGGGGGGCGGGCGCGGGCCGCGCAAACCACGGGCCCGGCCGGGCCCCGCCCCAACCC